>DATDMU010000032.1:0-3364 GCA_036518615.1 Myxococcales bacterium | reverse complement strand
CCAGGGCATGCCGATCTCGCGCTGGCTCGCGATGTAGAACATCACCACGCTCATGGTGGCGGTCCAGAAGAAGGGCAGGTCGAGCAGCAGCACCTCGTACCAGCCGTGCTTGAAGCGGATCACCATGCTCACCGGCATGAGCACGGTGAGGAGGATCATCAAAGGGTAGGTGAAGTTCGCCGTGAGATGGAAGAACGCCTCCAGCTTCACCTCGCGGGGCAGGTCGGATCGGAGGATGCGGGGCAAGAGCTTGCGGGCGGTCTGGATGCTGCCCTTGGCCCAGCGGTGCTGCTGCGACTTGAAGGCGTTCATCTCCACCGGCACCTCCGCCGGCGAGACCACGTGCGGCAGGTAGACGAATTGCCAGCCGGCCAGCTGCGCGCGGTAGGAGAGGTCCAGATCCTCGGTCAGCGTGTCGTGCTGCCAGCCTCCCGCGCTCTCGATGGCGGCGCGGCGCCAGACCCCGGCGGTGCCGTTGAAGTTGAAGAAGCGGCCGCTGCGGTTGCGGGCGGTGTGCTCGATGACGAAGTGGCCGTCGAGGAAGATGGCCTGCGCCTGGGTGAGGTGGCTGCTGTCGCGGTTCAGGTGGTCCCAGCGCACCTGGACCATGCCGATCTTCTCGTCGGTGAAGAAGTGCACCGAGCGGAGGAGGAAGTCCGTGGCCGGCACGAAGTCCGCGTCGAAGACCGCCACCAGCTCGCCGCGGGCCACCTTCATTCCCTCCTGCAGCGCGCCCGCCTTGTACCCGCCGCGGTTGTCGCGGTGCAGGTAGACGATGTCGATGCCTTCGCGGCGCAGGCGCTCCACGTGCGCGCGGGCGATGCCTTGCGTCTCGTCGGTGGAGTCGTCGAGGACCTGGATGTCGAGGCGGTCGCGCGGGTACTCGATGCGCGCCACCGCGTCGATGAGCCGCTCCACGACGTACATCTCGTTGAAGATGGGGAGCTGGATGGTGACCCGGGGAAGCTCCTCGAACTTCGCCTTCGGCGCAGGCAGGTTTCCCTTGTACTTGTAGTACAGGTACGCCATCACGTAGCGATGCGAGCCGTAGATGGAGAGGATGAGCAGGACCAGGAAATAGGTCGCGAGAAAAAGCACCTCCACCCAGGTCATTGAGACTCCACCGAAAACTCCAGCAATTTCCGGGATCTGAGCCGGAAGTGCGCCGCACTCTAGGCGACGCCTGAACGCTTGTCAAACAAGCAGCCGGGCACGATGCAGCGCGCAACCCACACCGGTTTTCCGGCGGGCGCAGGCCAATCCGCCCGCGAACGCCGCGACAACTTTCAGCGGCGATCGAATCAGGGCTGCGCGGTGCGCACCGCGGGCTGCGGCAGCGACTGCTTGAACACCGCCCAGGTTCGCAAGGTATCCAGCGCGACCTTGAGCTGCGCGTCGTCCCTGGGATCGTCCGGCCTGCGCGGCTGCGCCGGCGGCGGCTGGAGCGAGGCCGCGGCCACCGAGGCCTCGTCGCCCTTGAAGTGTCCGGGCAGGTTCCGCTCCCGCGGCGGGTCGTCGTCGGAGGCGTTCGCCTTCACCCAGACGTCGGGCTCGATGCCGCGCTCCTGGATGCTGCGGCCGGAGGGCGTGTAGTAGCGCGCGACGGTCAGCTTCAGCCCCGACCCGTCCTCCAGCTCGATGACGGTCTGCACGCTGCCCTTGCCGAAGGTCTGCGTGCCGATGACCACCGCGCGGCGCGCGTCTTGAAGCGCTCCGGCGACGATCTCGCTCGCGCTGGCGGTGCCGCCGTCCACCAGCACCACCATCGGGTAGTGCGGCTCGGTGCCCCTGGCGTGCGCGCGCTCCACCTCCACGTGCCTGCCGCCGCGGCCCTTGGTGGTCACGATCACGCCGCTCTCGAGGAACCGGTCGGAGACCTTCACCGCCTGATCGAGCAGCCCGCCGGGATTGTGGCGCAGATCGAGCACCAGCCCGCCGAGCGGGCCGCCGGCCTGCGCCCGCAGATCGTCCAGCGCCTTGCGCAGGTACTGGTCGGTGCGGTCCTGGAAGGTCTTGATCTTCACGTATCCGAGCTTGCGGTCGAAGAGCTTCGACTCCACCGAGACCACGTGGATCACGTCGCGCACCAGCGTGAAGGTGCGCGGCTCCTGCCAGGAGGCGCGCTGGGCCTTGATCACCACCTTGGTGCCGGGCGGTCCGACCAGGGCGTGGACGGCGTCGGTCTCGCGCTTGCCGGAGATGACGAGGCCGTCCACTTCCACGAGGCGGTCGCCGGGCTGGAACCCCGCGCGCTCCGCCGGCGAGCCGTCCATGGGCGCCACCACCACCACGTCCTCGCCGCGGGTGGCGAGCTCCAGGCCCACGCCGCCGTACTCGCCCTCCGTCTCCTCCTTGAGCGCGGAGTAGGAGCGCGGGTCCATGAAGGTGGAGTGCGGGTCGAGCGTGCGCACCATGCCCTCGACGGCGCCGTAGAGCAGGCGGGTCTCGTCCACCGGCTCCACGTAGTTGTTCTCGATGAGCGAGAGCACGTGGCTGAAGACGTCGAGCTTGCGGTAGGGGCCGGCGGGGTCGCGCGCGGCCGCTGCCACGCGGACCGCGCAGAAGCCGCCCAGGGTCGCGCAGGCGCAGAGCACGAGGAACTTCTTCATCGGGCCGCCCCTCCTTTGGCGCCCGCCAGGAGCGGCGGGGCTTTGCGGCTGCGGGAGAGCCAGCGCTCCGGGTCGAGCGGCTTCTGCCCGTCGCGCAGCTCGAAGTAGAGATACGGGCCCTTGAGCGATCCGCTGTCGCCCACGGTGCCCACTTCCTCGCCGGCGTTCACGGTGTCGCCGAGCGCCTTCTCCAGCTGTTCGAGGTGCGCCATCAGGCTGAAGATGCCGGCGCCGTGGTCGATGATGAGCAGGTTCCCGAAGCCGCGGAACCAGCCGGCGTGCGCGACCTTGCCGTCCCAGACGGCGCGCACCGGCGACCCGCGCTCCGCGCGGATGTCGATTCCGGTGTGCAGCGTCACCGTGCCGAAGCGCGCATCGGTGGCGCGGCCGAAGCGCGTCTCGATGCCGCCCTTGTCCACCGGGAAGGGCAGCTTGCCGCGCGCCTTGCGGATGGAAGCCTTGAGCAGGATCTCCGGGGCCACCAGCATGGGGTGCGTGCGCCGGATCTCGGCCAGCCTCTCGGAGAGCTCCTTCTCCGCCTCCTCCAGCTCGCGCGCGGCCTCCTCGTGCGCGCCCTTCTCGCGCTGCACCGAGGCGAGCAGCGCCCGCTGCTCGTCGAGCGTCCGCTGCAGCGTCGCGCGGCGCTCCTCCTCCGCGGCGGCGCTCGCTTCGCGCTCGGCGTGGGCGGCGGCCAGCTCGTCGCGGGCGGCCCGGGCGGAGTCGGCGCTGACGCGCAGCGCGGTGACCGTCTCGAG
>DATDMU010000031.1:0-2656 GCA_036518615.1 Myxococcales bacterium | reverse complement strand
CCTGCTGCTGGCGGCGGCGCAGGCGAGCGGCCCTGCCGAGAAGCCGCAGCCGGAAGCGACCAAGGTCGCGCAGGTGACGCCGGCGGCGCTGCCGCCCCAGGCGGTGCTGCCGCCGATCGCCTCGGCGCCGCAGTACGGGGCTCCGGCCTCCTTGCCGCCGGTGACGGCCCAGCTCTTCCACCTGGGCGGAATGCTGGAGATCCAGCCGCTCTTCGCCTTCTCCATCGGCGATCCGTTCTGGCGCACGGTGGGAATGGGCGTCCGCGTCGAGCACCACTTCGACGAGCGATGGTCGCTGGCCGGACACGCGATCGGCGGCCTCTCGCTGCTGTCGGCCCCGGTGCAGGTGTGCGGGGACGTCTGCAACGATCCCTCGGCGGGAAAGCTGCGCTCCACGCCCGGGAAACTTCAAGTGCTCGCCGGCGCGGAGCTGGGCTGGGCGCCCGTCTACGGCAAGCTTTCGCTGGTGGGCGAGCGGACGCTGCACTTCGACTTCTACGTGAGCGCGGGTCCGGAGCTCGTCCGCGAGATGATCGCCCCGGACGCCGCCTCGGCGGAACAGGGCCGCTGGGCGCCGGGCGGCCGCTTCACGCTCGGCGAGCGCCTCTTCTTCAGCAACACGTTCATGGTGCGCATCGCCGCGAGCGAGCTGGTCTATTCGGGACGGGTGCGCGGGCGCGGCGAGATCGAGCGCAAGCTCACCATCGAGGGCGGTCTCGCCTGGCTCTTCGGCGGGCGCTGACGGGGAGAAGATGACGCTGCTCCTTGCATTGGTTGTCGCCGCGGCGGATCCGGTCGCGGCCTATGCCGGGCTCGGGCGGGCAGGTACCGACGCGCGCGGCCGCGTCGCCACCGTGATGCAGGCGCTGGCCGACGCGCAGATGCCGCGCAGCGCGACCGTGCTGCTCGCCTCGCTCGCCTCCGATCCCGGACAGCCCGAGGACGTTCGCAGCGCGGCGCGCGCCGAGCTCGTCGCGCATGCGGCGCAGGATCCGGGGCTCGCGCTGCTCTTGCTCGCGGAGCAGGGCGATCCGGGCAAGCTGCCGCCTGCGCTGGCGGTGCTCCTCGCCCGCGGCCACCTCGAGCGCGCGCTGCAGATCGCTCCTCCCGAGGAGGGAGTGGCCTTCGAAGGACTCCAGCAAGAGGAGGACGCAGCGGCGCGGCCCGCCAGCGCGGAGTCCCTGCCCGCCCCGCTGGACAAGGATCTCGCCGCGGCGATGGGTGAAGCGGCGGCAGAAGCGCCGCCGGCGCCGGCGCCGGAGGAGCGCGCCGGGCCGCCCGGGGAGGCGCAGCGCGAGCTGGATCGGGCGCGGGCGCTCGCGGCGTCGGTGCCGCCGGGCGATCCGCTCGAGGCGGACGCGCGCGAGGTGGCGGGGCTATCCGCGCTGGCGCAGGGAGATCCGAAAGGCGCGGGCAAGGAGTTTCTCGCCATCGCGCAGATCGTTCCCCGGCGCGGGGACAAGCTCGCCGAGCAGCGCAGGGACAAGGCCTATCTGCAGCTCGCGCGGCTCGCGTACCAGAGCGGAAACGACGCCGCAGCGGCAGCGCTGTACGAGCGCGTGGGCCGCGGCGCGCCGGAGTGGCTGGACGCGCTGTTCGAGGCGAGCTGGGCGCACTTCCGGAAGGGCGAGGACGAGAAGGCGCTGGGAAACCTGCTCACGCTGCACGCGCCCTTCTTCCAGAACCGGTTCTTTCCCGAATCGTTCGTGCTCAAGGCGGTGGTGATGTACGAGAACTGCCGCTACGCCGACGCGCGCGCCTCGCTGGCGGAGTTCCAGCATCGCTACCAGGGCGTGCACGACGGGCTCGCCGAGCTGCTCTCGCGCCTGCCCACGCCGCAGGCGGCCTCCGACCTGATCCTCCGCGGTCCGGTGGCGCTGCAGACTTCGGTTCCCGCGGACGCGCGCGAGGAGGTGGCCCGCGTGGAGCAGGACGCCGACGTGCGCGGCGCCGCGGAGGCGGCGGCGCAGCTCGCCCGGGAGATCGACTCGATCGACGGGCGGCCCGAGCCGTTCCGCAACTCGGCGCTGGTCGCGCGGGTGGCGCCGCTGGCGCGCAAGGCGCGGGTGCGGCTCCTCGAGGTGGCCGGCCGCCGGCTGATCTCGCGGCTGGACGCGGAGCGCGCCGAGCTTCGCGAGCTGCTCGGACAGTCGCTGCGGCTCTCCTTCGAGATCGCCGGGCGCGAGAAGGAGCTGGCTGCCGATCCCGGATCCGCCCTGACCGCGCAGGCGAGGAAGGATCCGCCCCAGGTGTCGGACGACGAGGAGCTCTGGCCCTTCCAGGGAGAGTACTGGCGCGACGAGCTGGGCTCCTACCGATACGAGCTGGGACAGCGCTGCAAGAAGCCGCGCGCGCCGCTGCAGACGGCGTCGCAGCCGCAGCAGCCGCCGGAGCAGGTGGCCGCGCAGCCCAAGCCATGAGCCGTCGTGCCCGCGGGGTGGACGCGGGCGGCGACGGCAGGGGAACGGATTTCCACACGCGCGCAACCGGCCTTCCCACCGCTCAGGCGTGAGCAGCGGGAACGCAGCTTGCACGGCAGCCATCGGACGGGAGCCGGCTGCTCGCACGCCGGCAGGGAGGCACTTGGATGCTCGCGCTCTTCATCGCCGCGGCGATCGCGCAGCCGGGGAGGGATCCCACGCTGCTGCACCGGCAC
>DATDMU010000030.1:0-2305 GCA_036518615.1 Myxococcales bacterium | reverse complement strand
CCGTGCATGAGGAAGGGGCGCCCGGTGAGCCAGACGATGCCGCCGATCACCAGCATGATGGCGAGGAGCACGCCGAGGAAGGCGACGTAGAGACGCAGATAGAGCCGCCGCGCGGCCATCACGACTCCCGCGCGAGCAGGTAGCCCGCCCCGCGCACCGTCTTCACGTAGCGGGGATGGCGCGGGTCCGGCTCGATCTTCTGCCGCAGGCGCGAGACGTGCACGTCGATGCTGCGGTCGAACGCCTCGTCGGCCTGGTCGCCCTTCATCTCCTCGAGGAGCTGGTCGCGGGTGAGCACGCGCCCGGCGTTGCGCGCCAGCGCGCAGAGCAATTCGTACTCGTGGGCGGTGAGCGTCTGCCGCACGCCGTCCACGGTGACCTCCCGCGCCGCGAGGTCGATGACCAGTCCGCCGCTCTGGAAGCGCACCGCCTCCGCCGGCTCCACCCGCCGCAGCACCGCGCGGATGCGCGCCAACAGCTCGCGGGGATTGAAGGGCTTGGCCAGGTAGTCGTCCGCACCCAGCTCGAGGCCGACGATCTTGTCCGCGTCGTCGCCGCGGGCGGTCACCATGATCACCGGCGTGCTCCAGCGCTCGCGGATCTTCCGCGTGAGGGTGAGCCCGTCCATGCCGGGCAGCATCAGGTCCATGAGCAGGATGTCGAAGCGGCTCGAGCCCAGGTGCTGCAGCGCCTGGGTCGAGTCTTCCGCCACCACCGCCGACACGCCGTGCTGCCCGAGAAACTCCACCAGGAGCGCGGCGAGCTTGCGGTCGTCTTCGATGAGCAGCGCCTTGATCATCACTCTCCGGGGCCGCCGAACCCTCCCTGCTGGTGCCTCTGGTGCATCTCCTGCGCCTTCTGCGCCAGGATCTGCCGCTGCTGCGGCGTGAGCAGATCGTGGACCTTCTGGATCTCCGGCACGATCACCCTGGCCAGGTCCTGGATCTCCTGCGCGTGCTGGTTGGCGATGGCGTAGAGCGCGTCGGTGTCGAGCTTGTCGGCGGTGAGCAGTTGCACGAGCTGCGCGTGGTTCTGGCGCCGGTCCTTCGCCCTGGCCTGCAGCGCGTTCACCACCACTTCCTTCGACTGCTCGATCTGCGCCCGCTGCTCCGGCGTGGCCTTGATCAGATCCTCGGCTTGCGAGATGCGGGCCGAGAGCATGTGCTGCATCATCCCCATGCCGTGCCCGTGATGCCCCGCGGCCCACGCGGCGCCCGCCCCGGCCAGAAGCGCCACTGCGGAAAGCCCGATGAGAAGTTTCCTGGTCATGTTCGCGTTCCTCCTTGCCCATGGAGTACGCGGGCCGCGTTGCGCACCCGTTGCAGCGGTGTTTCGCTCTGTTTCGTCGCTTCCTCTAGAGGTAGCCGCGGGCGGCGAGCGCCTTCTCGATGCGCGCCCGGGTGTCGCCGGCGACCAGCTTCGGCGCCTCGCCGGTCAGCGTCTGCACCAGCTCCGCGTAGCGCGAGGCGAGCTGCACGCGCACCTCGTCGGGGATCTGCGGCAAGGGCCCCTCGCCCTTGTAGTTGCGCTCGCGGATGAGCCACTGCCGGACGAACTCCTTGTCCAGCATCCGCTGCTCCTCCCCGCGGCGGAACCGCTCCTCGCTGCCTTGGGCGATCCAGTACCGGCTGGAATCGGGAGTGTGGATCTCGTCGATCACCCAGATCTTGCCGGACGCGTCGGTGCCGAACTCGTACTTGGTGTCCACCAGGATGAGGCCGCGCTGCGTGGCCCACTTCTGGCCGGCGGCGAAGAGGTCCAGGGACATGCGCGCCATCTCGTCCCACTGCTTCCTGGTCAGCGTGCCGCGGGCGATCAGTTCCTTTGGCGAGATGGGCTCGTCGTGCTTGCCGACCTCCTCCTTGGTGCTGGGGGTGAGGATGGCCGTGTCGAACTTCTGGTCGCGGCGCATGCCTTCGGGCAGGTCGATGCCGTAGGCCTTCGCGCCCCTGCCCGCCTCGTAGTCGCGCCAGAGCGAGCCGGTGATGTAGCCGCGCACCACCATCTCCACCGCCAGCGGCTGGAGCTTGCGGACCACCAGCACCGACGGATCGGGCACGTCGAGGATGTGGTTCTGCGCCACGTCCTTCGTCTTCTCGAACCAGAAGGTGGTCAGCCGGTTGAGCAGCTCGCCCTTGAACGGCACCGTGGTGAGCACGCGGTCGAAGGCGCTCAGGCGGTCGGTGGTGATCATCACGATGCGATCGCCCTTCGAGTAGTTGTCCCTCACCTTGCCGCGGTAGAGCTGGCCGAGGCGGGGAAAGTCGGCTTCCTTGAGCGTGTACGGGAGTTGCGCCTTGAGCAC
>DATDMU010000029.1:0-9927 GCA_036518615.1 Myxococcales bacterium | reverse complement strand
CGACCCGGGACCCCAGGCCTCGCACGCAGACCCGCACGCGCACGCGCACCCGCACGCAGCGCCGCGAGCGCACCTCGCGAGCTCCCGATCCGGATTGGGCCTCGGCGTCTTCGCGCCTCGGCGATCGGGTGCGGGTGCGGGTGGGCGGCGTCAGCGTGCGGGAATTCCGAAGTCGTACGGCGCGCCCGCCGGAATGGCCATGCCGTCGTGGCGCGGGTCGGAGGCGCCGAACTTCACGCCCGAGGCGCGGTCGAAGAGCACCGCCTGGCCGTAGCCGAAGTTGGGCGTCCGGGGCGGGCGGACTTCCAGCTGGTGCCCGAGCGCGGAGAGCTCGTCGCGGACCGGTTGCGGCACCGAGCTCTCGATCTCCACGTCGCAGCCGGCGAAGGTGCCCTTGGTGAAGCGCCCCGCCTCCAGCGCCTGCTGGATGGTCATGCCGTAGTCGGCGACGTTGGCGACGAACTGCGCGTGCGCCTGCGACTGGTTCCAGCCGCCCATGATCCCGAAGCCGATGCGCGTCTCGTTCTTGCGCATGAAGCCGGGGATGATGGTGTGCAGGGGGCGCTTGTGGCCGGCGAGCGTGTTGGGCTGGCCGGGATGCAGCGTGAAAAGGTTGCCGCGGTTCTGCAGCATGAAGCCCGCGCCCCCGGGCACGAGGCCGGATCCGAATCCCGCGTAGTTGCTCTGGATGAGCGAGACGATGTTGCCGTCCTTGTCCACCACCGTGAGGTAGATGGTGTCGTTGCCGCGCGAGGCGGTGATGCCGGGGAGCTGCGAGGGCTCCACCTTGCAGGCGGCCTTCTTCGGGTCGATGAGCCTGGCGCGGCGCCCGGCGTTCTCCGCGGAGAGGAGCTGCGCCACCGGGATCTGGCCGAAGCGCGGGTCTCCGATGTAGCGGAGCAGATCGGCATAGGCGAGCTTCTTCGCCTCGATCATGGCGTGCAGCGACCGCGCCGAATGGAAGCCCCACTCGCCCAAGGGGAAGTGGCTCATGATGCCGAGCATCTCCAGGGCGGCGATGCCCTGCCCGTTGGGCGGCAGCTCGCTCACCGTCCAGCCGCGGTAGGTGGTCTCGATGGGCTGCACCCATTCGGGCTGGAACTGCGCCAGATCGTCCAGGGTCATGACGCCGCCGCGGGCGTTCACCACGTCCACGATGGCCTGCGCAGTCACGTCCTTGTAGAAGCCGTCGCGGCCCTTTTCGGCGATGCGCAAGAGCGACCGCGCCAGCGCCGGATTCCTGAAGACCTCGCCCGGATGCGGCGAGCGGCCGTCGACCAGGAAGGTGGCCCGCGATTCCGGATCCTCCCCCAGCATCTGCACCGAGTGGGACCAGAGGCCCGCGGTCACCTCCATGACCGGGAAACCGTGCTCCGCGTACCAGATGGCCGGCGCCAGATCGGTGGCCAGGGGAAGCTTGCCGAAGCGGTCGTGCAGCGCCGCCCAGCCCGCCACCGCGCCGGGGACGGTGACGGTGTACACGCCGCGGTAGGGCAGCTCCCCCTTGACCCCCTTGGTCTCGAGGAACTCGGGCGACATGCCCGCGGGCGACCAGCCGCTCGCGTTCAGCCCGTAGAGCTTGTCCTCCCGCGCCACGTACACCAGGGCGAAGAGGTCGCCGCCGATGCCGTTCGAGGTGGGCTCCATCAGCCCCTGGGTCGAGTTGGCCGCGATGGCCGCGTCCACCGCGTTGCCGCCGCGCTCGAGGATGCGCACCGCCGCCTGCGCGGCGAGGGGCTGGCTGGATGCCGCGACCCCGTGCTGCGACGCGGCGACGGAGCGGCCCGGGACGGGCAAGGCTGCTGCCATGGAGAGAACGAGGGCCATCATGGGCGACTTCTACCACCGCGACCTGCGCTACTGTAGCCCCGGATGCCGAAGGGAAAGCCGCGTGAACAGGGCGACACCGCGGTCGTCACCGAAAAGAAGCCCCAGACCCGCAAGCCGCGGCTCTGGAAGGTGATCCTGCACAACGACGACTACACCACCATGGAGTTCGTGCTCCACGTCCTCGAGACCGTCTTCAACCGGCCGCCCGCCGAGGCCCACGAGCTGATGCTCCAGGTACATACGCGTGGCATGTGCGTCGCAGGCGTTTACACTTACGAGATCGCGGAGACCAAGGTCACCACGGTGGAGCAGATGGCCAGGGCTGCGGAATTTCCTTTTCTCTGTACGATGGAACCGGAATGAGCCTGTCGATCACCAAGGAGCTGGAGTCGTCGCTGCGGCTCGCGTTCGCGGAAGCGAAGGCGCGGCGGCACGAGCACGTCACGCTGGAGCACCTGCTCTACGCGCTCCTGCGCGACCCGACCGCGACGCGCATCCTGCGCTCCTGCGGCGCGCGGCTGGCGGAGCTGAAGCGCGACCTGGAGCAGCACCTTCAGGAGACCCAGCCGCAGCTCCCCGAGGGCAGCGAGCGCGACCCCGAGCAGACCCGGGCGTTCCAGCGCGTGCTGGAGCGGGCGGCGATGCAGGTGCAGTCGAGCGGCAAGGAGACCATCGACGCCGGCTCGGTGCTGGTGGCGCTCTTCCGCGAGCGCGACTCGCACGCGCTCTACCTGCTCGAGCGGCAGGGCGTCACCCGGCTGGACCTCTTGCGCTACATCTCCCACGGCGCGCTCAAGGTGCGCGACGAGAGCGGCCTGCGCCACGCGGGCGACGACGACGAGCTGCACGCCAATCCGCAGGGGCCGGGGACGGAGGACGAGGACGGCGGGCTCGCCGACGACCCGCTGGGCGCCTACTGCGTGGACCTGATCGCGCGGGCCGCGGAGGGGCGCATCGACCCCCTGGTGGGACGCAAGGCCGAGCTGGAGCGCACCATCCAGGTGCTCTGCCGCAGGCGCAAGAACAACCCCATCTACGTGGGCGAGGCGGGGGTGGGCAAGACCGCGCTGGCGGAGGGGCTGGCGGTCGCCATCCAGGAGGGCAAGGTCCCGGAGGTGCTCAAGGACGCCCCGCTCTACGCGCTCGACCTGGGCGCGCTGCTCGCCGGCACCAAGTTCCGCGGCCAGTTCGAGGAGCGGCTCAAGGCGGTGGTCAAGTCGCTCGCGGAGAAGCCCTCTGCCATCCTCTTCATCGACGAGATCCACATGCTGGTGGGGGCGGGCGCCACCTCCGGCGGCTCGATGGACGCCTCGAACCTGCTCAAGCCCGCGCTCGCCAACGGCGACCTGCGCTGCATCGGCAGCACCACCTTCAGCGACTTCAAGGCCAGCTTCGATCGCGACAAGGCGCTCGCGCGCCGCTTCCAGAAGATCGAGGTGCTGGAGCCTTCCCGCGACGAGGCGGTGCAGATCCTCCAGGGCCTCAAGAGCCGCTACGAGGAGCACCACGGGGTGCAGTACAGCGAGCCCGCGCTGGAGGCGGCGGTGGACCTGTCCGCCAAGCACCTGGTGGACCGGCACCTGCCCGACAAGGCCATCGACGTGATCGACGAGGCGGGCGCGCTGCAGCGGATGAAGCCGGCGAACGAGCGGGTGCCGGTGATCGGAGTTCCCGAGATCGAGCAGGTGGTGGCGAAGATCGCGCGCATCCCGCCGCGCAGCGTCTCCAGCGACGACAAGAGCGCGCTGCGCTCGCTCGCGCCCGATCTCAAGAAGGTGGTCTACGGCCAGGACGCCGCCATCGAGGCGCTGGCGTCCGCCATCCTCCTCTCGCGCTCCGGCCTCGGCTCTCCCCAGAAGCCCATCGGCAGCTTCCTCTTCTCCGGGCCCACCGGCGTGGGCAAGACCGAGCTGGCGAGGCAGCTCGCGCGCATCATGGGCGTGCCGCTGATCCGCTTCGACATGTCCGAGTACATGGAGAAGCACACCGTCTCCAGGCTGATCGGCGCGCCCCCGGGCTACGTGGGGTTCGACCAGGGCGGGCTCCTCACCGACGCGATCCGCAAGCAACCGCACGCGGTGCTCCTGCTCGACGAGATCGAGAAGGCCCACCCCGACGTGTTCGACATCCTCCTCCAGGTCATGGACCACGCCACCCTGACCGACAACAACGGCCGGCAGAGCGACTTCCGGCACGTGGTGCTGATCTTCACCACCAACGCCGGCGCCCGCGACATGACCGCCGCGCGGGTGGGATTCGGGGCGGCCGCCCGCAACTTCATGGTGGCGGGCACGAAGCTGGGTGAGAAGGTCGCCTCCTTCGACCTGGACTCGGGACCCGGAGGAGACGCGAAGAAGGCCATCGAGCGCACCTTCAGCCCCGAGTTCCGCAACCGGCTCGACGGCTGGATCGCCTTCTCCAGCCTGCCGATGGAAGTGGTGGAGCGCATCGTCGACAAGCAGCTCGATGAGCTGCGCGCGCAGCTGAAGGAGAAGAACGTCGAGCTGGAGCTGCTTCCCGAGGCGCGCAGGTGGCTCGCGGACCGCGGGTTCTCGCCGCAGTTCGGCGCCCGGCCGATGGCCCGGCTGATCCAGACCGCGCTGAAGAAGCCGCTCGCCGAGCGCATCCTCTTCGGCGATCTCGACAAGGGCGGAAAGGTGGTCCTCGGCGTCGCCGACGACCGCCTCGACATCCGCAAGAGCGAGCCCGCCTGAGCGACCGCGTCCGGCTCATCGAGCACGGCGTCGTGCTGCAGGACTTCTCCGGGCTGAGCGGACCTTCGCAGGCCCTGGCCGCCATCGCCGAGGCAAGGGCGTTCATGGAGCGGCAACCGCGCGGCGGGATGCTGGTGCTCACCGACGTGAGCGGGACCACTTTCAACCAGGAAGTGGTCGACGCGATCAGGGAGCTGGCCGAGCACCACAAGCCGTGGGTCAAGGCGAGCGCGCTGGTGGGCCTCACGCCGCTGATGCGCATCATCTACCGCGCGGTGGTGGCGCTCACGCGCAGGGAGATCCGGGTGTGCGAGACGCGCGACGAGGCGGTGGCGTACCTGCTCGGCAAAGGCGCCGTCAGCGGCCCTTCCACTGCGGCGGCCGCTTCTCCGCGAAAGCCTTGAGGCCCTCGAGGCGGTCCTCGCTGAGCAGCACCTTTTCGTAGTGCTGGCGCTCGCGCTCGAGCGCCCTGTCCAGCTCCAGGTCCCACTCCTCGCCCACCGCCGCCTTGGCGGCGGCCAGGGCGACCGGCGCGTTGGCGGCGATCTCGCCCGCGAGAGCCAGCGCGGCGGAGGCGGAGTCGCCGGCTGCGGAGATGCGGTTGGCAAGGCCGATCTGCAGCGCCTCCGGCGCGTCGACGCGGCGGGCGGTGAGGATCAGGTCCCGGGCGCGGCCCATGCCCACGATGCGCGACAGGCGCACCGTGCCGCCGCCGCCGGGGATGACGCCGATCCGCGTCTCGGTCAGGCCGATCTGCGCGGCGGGGTCCAGCACGCGAAGATCGCAGGCGAGCGCCAGCTCGCACCCGCCGCCCAGGGCGAGCCCGTTGACCGCCGCGATCCACGGCTTCGAGCAGCGCTCGATGGCGCGCAGCCCCTCGTGCAGCTCCACCAGCCAGCGGCGGATGTCGTCGTCGGTCCAGCCCTGCCGCTCCTTGAGGTTCGCGCCCGCGCAGAAGGCGCGATGCCCCGCTCCGGTGAGCACCACCGCGCGCAGCCGGGGGTCGGCATCGGCTTTCTGCGCCTGCAGCAGGAGCTCCGCGACCAGCGCGCGCGAGAGCACGTTGAGCTGCGGCTCCTTGTCGATGGTGAGGATGCGGATGGCGCCGCGGTCTTCGCTGCGGATCTCGGGCATGGTCAGGTGGACGCCTCCGGCCGCGCCTCGCCGGGATGGCGGCGGCCGAGCGCGGCCTGCAGCCTGCGGCCGGGGAGCTTTCTGCCCACCAGCTCCTGCGCCAGGGCGCCGGCGGCGATGAGCTTGTCGAGATCGACGCCGGTCTCGATGCCCATGTCGGCGAGCATGGAGGCGAGATCCTCGCTGGCCAGGTTTCCCGCCGCCCCGGGGGCATAGGGGCAACCGCCCATGCCGCCGATGCTGGTGTCGAGGATGGTGACGCCCAGCTCCATGCCGGCGAGGCAGTTGGCGAGGGCGGTGCCGTGAGTGTCGTGCATGTGCAGCGCCAGCATGGAGACGGGGATCTCGCGCGAGAGCAGCTCGACCACCTCGCGAGTCTGCCGCGGGTTGCCGACTCCGATGGTGTCGCCGAGCGAGATCTCGTCGCAGCCGATGGAGCGCAGCTCGCGCGAGATGCGGAGCACGCGCGCGGGGTCCACCTTGCCCTCGTAGGGACAGCCGAACACCGTGCTCAGGTAGGCGCGCACGAAGAGCCCGTGCGCTTTCGCGGCGGGCACGATCTCCCCGAAGTGCTCGAGCGACTGCGCGATGCTCTTGTTGGTGTTCTTCTGGTTGTGCGACTCGGATGCGGACATGAAGACCGCCACCTCGCGGAGCCCGGCGGCCATGGCGCGGTCGAGGCCGGTGCGGTTGGGCACCAGCGCGGCGTGCCGCACCCCGGGCCTGTGCCGCGCGCGGCGGGCCACCTCGTCGGTGTCGGCGAGCTGCGGGATCCAGTCGGGGCGCACGAACGAGCCCAGCTCGATGCGGGTGAGGCCCGCGTCGGCGAGCGCCTCCACCAGGCGCAGCTTGTCTTCGGTGGACAGCGTCGCGGACTCGTTCTGCAGGCCGTCGCGGGGGCCCACCTCGTACAGCGTGACGCGCTCGGGCAGCATCCGCTAGCCGCGCGCCCGCACGTTCTCGCGCACCCACTGCGCGATCGCCTTGGTGGCGGCGCCGGGGGTGAAGATCTCCTTCACGCCCAGCTTCTTGAGCTCGGGGATGTCGGTGTCGGGGATGATGCCGCCGCCGAACACCGTCACGTCGCTCGCGCCCTGCTGCTTGAGCAGGTCGATGACCGCGGGGAAGAGCGTCATGTGCGCGCCCGACATGATGGAGAGGCCGATTCCGTCCACGTCCTCCTGCACCGCGGCGGCGACGATCATCTCGGGCGTCTGGTGCAGGCCGGTGTAGATGACCTCGAAGCCCTCGTCGCGCAGCGCGCGGGCGATGATCTTCGCGCCGCGGTCGTGGCCGTCGAGGCCGGGCTTGGCCACCAGGATGCGGATCTTGCGGGTGCTGTCTGCCATCAGGAAACTCTCTCCAGTAGAGCGACGAGCTGCGGGGTGTCGCAGGTCAAGGGAGCGTCCGGCTCCAATCGGCGCAGGTGAAGTCCTGCGGTCCGGGCCAGCTCGGCCAGTTGGGGCGGCGCATAGTACCTGATGGAAAATGTGGCCGAAAGCTCCTCGCCGCCAAAAGGGGTGAGCTTTTTCGTCACGCGGTCGACACCGCTTCCTGCGTCGAAAGCGCTCTCTTCCTCCACGCGGCCGAGCCCGGGCACGTCGCCGGCCCAGGTCGCGCGCGGATTTTGCGCGAGGCGGAGCGGATTGTCGGTGGTGAGAACGAGGCTGCCGCCGGGACGGAGCGCCCGCGCCGCCTCGCGCAAGGCGAGCGCCGCGTCGGCGTGGGTGCCGAGGAACATCGAGCTGTAGAAGCAGAAAGCGGCCGAAAGGGAGCCCTGGTGCAACGGCAGGGCCCTGAGGTCGGCCCGCAGCAGGCGCGCCGCCGGAGCGAGGGTGCGGGCCTCCGCGAGCAGGAGCGGGCTGCGGTCGATGCCGAGCGGGTGCGGATGGCCGTGCTCCACGAAGGCGCGCAGGTGGCGCCCATAGCCGCAGCCCAGGTCCGCGATCGGCTTGCCGGGCTCCACCTGCGCAAGATCGAGGGCGGCGCGCACGTCCGACTCCGCCAGCGCCGGCGCGGCAAAACGCCGCGTGGTGGCGAGGAAGATGCGGTCGGCTACCGCGTCAGCTCCGGGATCCATTCCTCTGCCCAGCGCTGCAGGCCGCCGATCACCCGGCCCAGCGCGCGGCCCTTTTCGGTGAGCTGGTACTCGACGCGGACGGGCTGGTCGTCGATGACGTTGCGCAGGAGCACGCCGGCGCTCTCCAGCTCCTTGAGCCGCTGGATGAGCATGCGCTCGCTCATCACGTCGAGCGCCTCGCGCAGCTCGCTGTAGCGGCGCGGTTTTTCCTGGAGCTGCTGGACGATGAGGGCCGTCCAGCGGCGGCCGAGCAGATCGACGGCCGCCTGCATGCGGGGGCAGAGGGTGGTGGAGAATCGGACGGCCATGAGGGAAGCATAACCCGCGAATCCCGCCACGCACGAAAGCATCAGTTACTTACGAAAAGGAAGTAACCACCCATTTTGGAGGTAACTGCTGTGCCTGCCACTACCTGGAACATCGACCCCACCCACTCTGCCATCCAGTTCGCCGTCCGCCACATGGTGGTCTCCAAGACCCGCGGCCGGTTCGCGAAGTGGAGCGGCAAGCTCGTGTTCGATCCCGAGAAGCCCACGGCCTCGTCGGTCGAAGTGAGCATCGACCCCGCCAGCATCGACACCGCCGATGAGCAGCGCGACGGCCACCTGCGCTCGCCCGACTTCTTCGACGTGCAGAAGTTCCCCACCGCATCGTTCAAGAGCAAGCGCATCGAGGACGCCGGCGGCGACCGCTATCGCGTGATCGGCGACCTGACGCTTCATGGCGTCACCCGGCCGGTCGTCCTGGACGCGACGTACGAGGGCACCGGAAAGGATCCCTGGGGCGGCGAGCGCGCGGGCTTCAGCGCCAGTCTGACCATCGACCGCAAGGACTTCGGCCTCGAGTGGAACAAGGCGCTGGAGACGGGCGGGCTGCTGGTCGGCGAGAAGGTGGAGCTGACGCTGGAAGTGGAGGCGGTGAAGCAGGCCCAGCAGCAGGCCGCGTAGGAGGCGGGCTGGCTCCGGGCCGCGCCGGAGAAGCGCAGAGCACGGCCGGCGCGCTCCAGTTCAACCGGTGAACCAGCAACGCCGACGTGGTCCTGGTTCAACCGGTTGAACTGGTTCAACCGGTTGAACCGATTTTCCACCCCGATGATCGGCCAGCGACTGGCCCACGGCGCCCGTTCATTTGAGTGAACCCCCTCGCGGCGCCGGGTTTGACGACATGAGCGTGTACGGCTCAATTTGCCCGGCCAGGAGGCCGCACATGCCAAAGTCCGCTCCGGTGCTGACCCTGGTCACCTATCGGCCGAGAAACGGCAAGGAGTCCGAGTTGCTCGCGCTGGTGCAGAAGCACTGGCCCGCGCTGCAGAAAGTTGGCCTGGTCACCGCCGAGCCGGCGAGGGTCTGGAAGGCCACCGACAAACGCAAGGGCACCGTCGCCTTCGTCGAGCTCTTCTCCTGGCGCGACGGGGACGCCTCAGCCATCGCCCACCGAACGCCGGAAGTGATGGAGGTGTGGAACCCGATGCGCGCGGTTCTGGACGACATGACCATCGAGCAACTCGAGCCGGTCTGAAGGGCGACCGGGAGCCGCGCCTCTCAGAAGGAGCCCTTTTCGCGGTAGGCGCCCCAGACCTTGCGGAACACGTCGCACACCTCACCCAGCGTGCAGTACGCCTTCACCGCCTCCAGCACCGGGTACATGAGATTCTTGTCGGTCCTGCAGGCGTCCTCCACCGCCCGCAGCTTCTCCTGCACCTCGCGCTGCGACCGGCCGCGCTTCACCGCCTGCAGCCGCTCCACCTGCTTGTGCACCAGCTCGTCGTCGATCTTCAGCGTGGGAATGGGCTCCTCGCGATCGGTCTTGAAGGCGTTGACGCCCACGATCTTGCGCTCGCCCGCATCGACCTCGCGCTGCCACTGGTACGCGCTCTCCGCGATCTCGCGCTGCGGGTAGCCCTCCTCGATGGCGCGGATGATCCCGCCGTACTTGTCGATCTTTCCCAGGATCTCCAGGCACCGCTTCTCCGTCTCGTCGGTCAGGTACTCGACCAGGTACGAGCCCGCCAGCGGGTCGACGGCGCGATCCACGCCGCTCTCGTGCGCGATGATCTGCTGCGTCCGCAGCGCGATGGTGACCGCCTCCTCGGTGGGCAGCGCATACGTCTCGTCGAGCGAGTTGGTGTGCAGCGACTGCGTGCCGCCCAGCACCGCCGCCAGCGCCTGC
>DATDMU010000028.1:0-4115 GCA_036518615.1 Myxococcales bacterium | reverse complement strand
GTGCGCCGGCTGCTCGCGACGGGCGGCGTGGTCTGGATGTCGGAGGTGGACAACGACTCGCTCGCCTTCTGGCCGCGCATCCCGCTCGCGGAGGAGTGCTTCCGCGCGCTCTGGAAGGCGCAGGAGGACGGCGGCGGCGATCCCATCGTGGGCCGCAAGCTCTACGGACTCTGCCGCTCCGCCGGCTTCTCCGACGTGCAGGTCCTGCCCACCACCTTCCACCTGCACCACGGGTCGCCCCCCGGCTACTTCCACGGAATGCTCGAGGAGTTCGCCGAGATCCTCGACAGCGCCCGCGAGTCGCTTCCCGTCTCGCTGCGGGCCCGCGCCGATCAGGCCTGCGCCGAGATCCTCGGGCTGGAGAAAGACCCCGGCGCGTCGTTCACCTACACCTGCTTTCGCGCCCGCGCGCGCTGAAGCGATTCAGAAAGAGGAGCCGACATGCTCGACGCAAAAGGATGGGCCGCCTTCGACGCCCGCTCGCCGATGAAGTCGCACCGCTTCCAGCGCCGCGACCCGGGCGCGCGCGACGTGCTCATCGACATCCTCTTCTGCGGCATCTGCCACTCCGACCTCCACCAAGTGCGCAACGAATGGGCGGGCACCACCTACCCCATCGTGCCGGGCCACGAGATCGTCGGCCGGGTGGCGCAGGTGGGCGCCGAGGTTTCGCGGTTCAAGAAAGGCGACACCGTGGGGGTGGGCTGCTTCGTCGGCTCCTGCGGGCGCTGCGACGCCTGCAAGCGCGGCCTCGAGCAGTACTGCGAGAAGGGCGCCATCGGCACCTACAACGCGGTGGACGAGCGCGGCGAGAGGACCTACGGCGGCTATTCCGACCGCATCGTGGTGGACGAGAAGTTCGTCCTGAACGTGGCGGCGAAGGAGCGCCTGGACGCGGTGGCGCCGCTGCTCTGCGCGGGCATCACCACCTGGTCGCCGCTCAGGCACTGGAAGGTCGGCAAGGGCCACAAGGTCGCGGTGCTCGGCCTCGGGGGCCTCGGCCACATGGCGGTGAAGCTCGCTTCGGCGCTGGGCGCGGAGGTCACGCTCCTCAGCTCTTCGCCCTCCAAGAAGAAGGACGCGCAGCGCCTCGGCGCTCACGACTTCGCCGCCACCTCGGAAGCGAAGAAGCTGGGGCCGCGCTTCGACTTCGTCATCGACACCGTCTCCGCGCCCCACGACCTCAACGCGCTGGCGAGCACGCTGCGCCTCGACGGCACCCTGGTGATGCTCGGCGCCTCGCCGGAAGCCATGTCGCTCCATCCCTTCGCGCTGATCATGAAGCGGCGCTCCATCGCGGGATCGCTGGTCGGCGGAATCCCCGAGACGCAGGAGGTGCTCGACTTCTGCGCGGAGAAGGGCATCGCCGCGGACGTGGAGACCATCGCGGCGCGCGAGATCGATCGCGCCTACGACCGGATGCTCAAGGGAGACGTGCGCTACCGCTTCAGCATCGACGCGTCGACGTTCTGAGGCGCCGGCCGGCCGCTCAGCCCACGCGCCTGCGCGCGCCCGTCCGGCGAGGCGCGTGGTCCTCCAGAAGCATGTGCGACGCTCCGGTGTCGAGCCCGAGCGCGGCCACCAGCGCGCGCAGCCCGCCGGACAGACCGCGGCGCGTCTTCGGTGGCAGCGTCGCGACGCCGGAGATGAGCCGCTCCTGGAACATCCGCGGCGCCCGCTCCACCGCGATGCGCCCCTTGCGGGTGAGCTTGAGATCGACGCGGCGCCCATCGTCATCGCTGCGCTCGCGCGACACCATTCCCGCGTCGAAGAGCCGCGCCACCACCACCGAAACGGAGCTGGGATGGGTGAGCGTGCGCCGGGCGAGCTCGGTCATCGAGAGCGTCTCGCCATGGCTGAGCTGCTGCAGCACGAAGAGCTGCGCGCCGGAGATTCCCGCGCGCTTCTCCGCTTCCCTCGACGATTCCCGCAGCGCGCGCACGAGCCGCCGGAAGGCGTCCAGCGTCTCCGCTGCGTCTTCGGATGGTTTCCCCGCCACGGCGACCCCATATACCGCATCGCCGCGCGATCTGCAGCCGCCCAAGGTCAGTGGAGCGTGAATGCCCTGGCCAGCCTGCGCGCCCGCGGGCTCCTTCGCATGCGCCGGCTCAACTTCGTCTCGCGCCGCCGCGCCTTCTTCGCCGGCGCCGCGGAGGCGCCTGTCCGCAGCAGCTCGAGGAGCGCCCTCTCCGCCCTGTGGCTGCGCGACTCCACCAACTCGGTGGCGGTGCCGTAGTACGCTCCGATGACCTTGCCCTTCTCGAAGCTGTGCAGGACCGAAGGCCAGATGTAGCTCGCCTTGCAGACCGCCGGCGTGTTGCCGAGCTGCGCGGCGGTCTCCTTCACCGCGGCGACCATCAGCTTCCTGCGGTCCGTGCGGCCCTCCACCCTCTCCGCGTTCATCCGCGCGAGCGCGCAGGCGGCGATCAGCGTCCCCGCCCAGGTGCGGAAGTCCTTGGCGCTGAAGCTCTCGCCCATGGCCTCCTTGACCGCGGCGTTGATGTGGCGCCTGCGGATGTCGACCACGCTTCCGTCCTCTGCGCGGTACTGGAACAGCTCCTTGCCGGGCAGCTCGAGAAGCTCGCGGACGATCCGCGCCACCCGCCGGTCGCGCAGCTCGCGGAGCTGCTCCTTGCCGGACTTGCCGCGGTAGCGGAAGCGCACCGTGTCCCCGGCGACCTGGACGTGGCGCTTCTGCAGCGTGGCGATGCCGAAGCTGCCGTTCTCCTTCGCGTAGACCTGGCTGCCGGGCCGCATGAAGCAGGTGGAGAGGATGCGCAGGATGGACGCCATCACCTTCTCCTTCGGCAGGCCGGGAAGGCCCAGCCCGCGCTCGATGGTGCGGCGCAGCCGGGGCAGCGCGTTCCCGAAAGCGACCAGGCGCTCGAACTTCTTCTCCTCCCGCTGGCGGACGGCCGCTTCGCTGTAGCGGTACTGCCAGCGGCCCTTCTTGTCGCGCCCCACCGCCTGCAGCCGGGCGCGCGGGTCGCGGCTGACCGCGACGTCCGTCCATGCGGGCGGAAGGCGGAGCGCCCGCAGCCTCGGCAGCTCGCGGGCCGGCGCGCCCTTGTAGCGAAACCCGCTCCTGGGTGAGCCGACGCGGCGGTAACCGTTGCGCTGCAGCAGCTCCACGTGGGTCATCTGCCCGTAACTTGGGGCGCGGCGTAGCCGCATGCCCGGCCCGACGCCTGCCCTCCGGGCTGCCGCCCTCGTCCGCTGCGCCGCGGCGCTGCGGGATTGTCCTCGTGTCCGCGGCTGTTAGCGAGCATCGAAGGGCCGGATCCCGCATCAGATTGCGGTCCGGCAGCCGGGCAGACCGCCGCAGGCGGGCGAGAGCCCTGCCGGAAGCTTGATTTTTCACCCCGATTCTTGGTAGTTGCAGCGCCCCTTTTTTGGGACCTTCAGGAAGGCAGACGTGGCGAACGCGAACATCGACGTCATCCGCAACATCGGCATCTCGGCGCACATCGACTCGGGCAAGACGACCCTCTCCGAGCGCATCCTCTATTACACCGGCCGGATCCACGCGATCCACGAGGTGAAGGGGAAGGACGCCGTCGGCGCCAAGATGGACTCGATGGACCTGGAGCGTGAGAAGGGCATCACCATCCAGTCCGCCGCCACCTACTGCGAGTGGGACGTCACCGACGGCGCCCGCCCCACCCACAATATCAACATCATCGACACCCCCGGACACGTGGACTTCACCATCGAGGTGGAGCGCGCGCTGCGCGTGCTCGACGGCGCCATCCTGGTGCTCTGCTCGGTGTCGGGCGTGCAGTCACAGTCCATCACGGTGGACCGGCAGATGCGCCGCTACAAGGTGCCGCGGCTCGCCTTCATCAACAAGATGGACCGCGCCGGCGCCAACGCCTTCCGCGTCACCCAGCAGCTGCGCGAGAAGCTGAACCACAACGCGGTGATGATGGAGCTGCCCATCGGCGCGGAGGACAAGTTCCGCGGCGTGGTGGACCTCGTCACCATGAAGGCCCACTACTACGACGGCGAGAACGGCGAGAACATCCGCACCGAGGAGATCCCCGCCGAGCTGCTCGAGCAGGCGAAGAGCATGCGGCACGACCTCATCGCCGCGGTGGCCGACTTCGACGAGAAGC
>DATDMU010000027.1:0-3757 GCA_036518615.1 Myxococcales bacterium | reverse complement strand
GAGAAGAGCACGTCGTAGGCCGCCTTGTCGCGGTCGGCGTCTTCCAGCACGATGGCCGCGTTCTTGCCGCCCATCTCCAGCGCCAGCATCCGCGAGCGGCCGTGATTCGCCTTCTCGATGGCCTGCCCCACCGCCCAGCTTCCGGTGAAGAGGACGCCGTCGATGCCCGGGTGCGCGGCGAGCGCGGCTCCCACCGGCGGACCGCCCTGCACCAGGTTGAAGACGCCGGGCGGCACGCCGGCCTCGTGAAGGCAGCGCGCGTAGACTTCCGCGGCGTGGGGCGCCACCTCGCTCGGCTTGAACACCACCGCGTTGCCGCAGGCGATCGCGGGAAGGATGTGGCCGTTGGGCAGGTGCACGGGAAAATTGAAGGGCCCGAGCACCGCAAGGACGCCGAGGGGGCGGAAGCGACACTCGGCTCCGGGCTGGCCCGGCGCAGCGAAAGAGGAGACCAGCTTCAGACCTTCGTCCGCCGTGATGTTCGCCTTGGCGCTGCACGCCTGCGCCTCGGTGCGCGCCTCCCAGAGCGGCTTGCCCACGTCGAGCGCGACGGCGCGGGCAAGCTCCTCCTCGCGCCGCTTCAATACCGCGCCAATGTTGCGGACCAGTTGCGCGCGCTCCGCCTGCGGGGTGCGGGCAAATCTGCCTTGAGATTCGCGCGCGGCGCCGACCGCGGCGTCGATCTGCGACAGCGCCCACCGATGCCGGCCGAGCAGGTGCGAGAGGTCCGCCGGCGAGCGGTCCTCGATCAGGCCGTCGGCCGTCTGCGGCTCCGAGAATTTGCCGGCGATGAGATCCATCGACGCGGCGGATCTAGCACGCCGGGCGCCGGCGAGACATGCCCAACGCGCGGCGCGTCTTGACTTCGCCGCTCGCCGCGCGGCATGCGTGCCCTCGCCGGACAGTGACCCGGGCTCGCAGTCAACGCCGCAAAAAACTCCACACATGAGAAACGCGAAGGAGGAATCGCGATGAGGCGATTGCTCAACTCGGCATTTCCGATGGCCATTGCAGCGGGCCTTCTCGCCGGAGGCGCGCTCGCGCGCGACGACGGCGAGGCGAGGAACATGAGGCTGGTCGGGGTGAACGATCTGCAGGCGCGCTCCACCTATCAGCCCACCGTGCACGAGCAGGGCGGACGGTACATCCTCTATGCGGGGCATCACCCGCTGGCGGGACCCGGCGAGGGCCTGGGCGGGCCGGGAACGCTGCCGTCGTTCAACCCGCTCACCGGACGGAACGAGGAGAACGGGACCTCCATCGTCGACGTCACCGATCCGCGGCGCCCGCGCTTCCTCTTCCACCTGCCGGTTCCCAACGGGACCGGCGGCGGCGCGCAGATGGTCCGGGTGTGCAACCGCAACGGCCGCGAATACATGCTGCGCTCGTACGCGAACGCGGCGCACGAGATCTGGGACGTGACCAATCCGTCCAGCCCGCAGCCCGTCCATACCGTCAACCGGCCGGACGGCTCCGGCGGGTTCGTGCTCAACACCGATCCGGCGACCGGGCCGTTCATCGGCGCGCAGACCGGTGCGCCGGGCGCCCTGGCGGGAACGCACAAGAGCTGGTGGGAGTGCGACACGGGCATCGCCTACATCGTCGGCCGCCGCGCCACCGACACGGCGGCGGGCTGGCGCGCCGGCAACCACATCATGATCTTCGACTTGAGCAATCCTGCGGCTCCGGTCTTCATCCGCGACTGGGCCATGGACGGCCAGCAGCCGGGCAGCAAGCTGCAGCCGCACTTCACCAACGCGCCCTCCATCCACGGGCCCATCTCCACCGGCCCGGCGGGAGGCGCGCTGGCGGCGATTCCCGGCGTGGTGGCGAATCGCGTCTACTTCGCCTACGGCACCAGCTCGACGGGGATCCTGCAGATCGTCGATCGGGCAAAGCTGCTCGACCCGTCCATCCCGGCAACCGATTTCACCACCGCCGAGCTCGGCCACTGGGTGATGAACCCGGACAACGGCGCGCACACCAGCATGCCGATGGGCGTTCTCACCGTGCCGGACTTCGTCACCGACACGGGCCACGACATCGGCACGCAGCGCGAGTTCGTCTTCGTCACCTCGGAAGCGACGGCGAACTTCTGCGCCAACCAGGTGCGCCACGTCAGCTTCCTCGTCGATGCCACCGACCCGGGCCGGCCGCAGTCGGTGTCGACCGCGCAGGTCCTCGCCGGGAGCGGCGGGTTCTGCGATCGCGGCGGGCGCTTCGGGCCGCACGCCACCAACGAGGAGTTCGGGCCGCCCTTCTTCCAGAAGCTGGTCTTCGTCTCCTACTTCAACGGCGGCGTGCGCGCGTTCGACGTGCGCAATCCCTACGACCCGCAGGAGGTGGCGTCCTTCATCCCCGCCCCGACGGCGAACACCGACGTGCGCTGCGGCCCCTTCCAGGGCGCCGCCAACGTCTGCGTGCAGACCATCCAGACCAACAACGTGGCGACCGACGACCGCGGGTTCGTCTACATCGTCGATCGGGCCAACACCGGACTGCACGTGCTGCGGCTGACGGGGAAGGCAGCCCAGATCGCCGGCCTGCCCGACCGCGACTGAGGTCCAGCGGGCCGAACCTGGGCGAGGAGATCGACGGGCCCGATGTTCTCGGGCATCAAGCAACGGGGACGTCGGGCCTGCGCGTCGTTCGCTATATCCGATGCGTCATATGCTTGCGCTGGTCCTCGCTGCAAGTGCGGCGTGCGCGTCGTTCGAACCGTTTTCGTGGCAGGACTCCTGCATTTGCAGCCTGCCGGACGGCGGAGTGGAATCGCGGACTGACAGCATCGTTGTCTGCGACGAAAGCCACGCCGGACTGCGAGACTCCTACGTGTGCGCGGCGGCCCGCGACATCGCGGATGCCGGATGCGTGTCATCGCCGACGTGTAGCTGCCGACTGGAAACGACGGGGTTCACCTGCGGCTAGCAGAAATGAAGCGCGCTATTCAAAGGGAATGGTGTGCAACCGGTCGCCGTCCTCCGCTTCGAGGCCGGCGACCGCCTCTTCCGGAAGGCGCGCCTCTGCGTCGCGGAAGGCGCAGAGCGTGCGCACGGCGCGGAAGCGATTGCGGCCGGAGGTCCGCTCTACCGAGACCAGCCGCTCCTCCACGTCGTCCATTCCCGCGGCGCCGGCCAAGAGCCGCTCCTTGCCCAGCCTGGCGCGGCGGAAGCGGCGGATCGGCTCGATCAGCTCGGTCGGCGCGGAGAAGTGCGGGCCGCCGTCGAAGGGATCGATCCGCTCGTCGTAGCGGAACCCGATCTTCGTCAGCATGCTCCTCGCGCCCGCGCTCTCCGGGCCCACCTCGCCGATGGCGTCCTGGATCTTCTGGGTGAAGATGGTGGCGTAGATCTCGCCGGGCGGAAAGAGCTGCTGGATGAACTCCTTGTTCTCGCGCGAGAGCCGGTCCGCCTCCTGGTAGCTGAGGCCGGTGAACTTGCGCCCCAGGGCCTCCCAGAGCGGGCTGCGCCCGTCCTCCTCCAGGCGCGGCAAGAGCTCCACCAGGATCCGGTCGCGGAAGCGCGGCCGGTGCATGGCCACGTAGAGGAAGCGCACGTAGCTGAGCTGCTTGCCCGGCTTGCCCTGGCCGCGGAACTGCGGGTCCACGACCAGCCCTCCGATCTCGGTGGGCCCCTCGAAGTTGTAGCCGATGGAGAGCACGCGGTGGCGGAAGTGCTTGTCCACGCTGTGCGAGTAGTGCTCCTTCTCGTAGACGTCGAAGAAGATGTGCGGCGCGTCGCGGGTGCCGTGCTGGGCG
>DATDMU010000026.1:0-13451 GCA_036518615.1 Myxococcales bacterium | reverse complement strand
ACCTCGCGCACCGCGTTCGCGTGCTCTTGCAGCGAGGCCGGATTCGCCTGCGCCGACTCCACCGCCGCGCGCAGCTCCTCCACCTTCGCCTGCGGCAACCTCAGCTCTTCCGCTGCGGGATCCTGCATGCGGCGCGACGCTAGCACAAGCCACGGGGCCGCACGCGGGATCAGCCTGGCCAGGCCTCCACGGCGGCGCGGCAGTCGGCCAGCGTCGGCACCATGGCGAGGCGGATGAACCCCTTGCCTTCGGCGCCGAACTGCGTTCCCGGCACCACCAGGATGTTCCGCTCCGCGAGGCGCGCGGCGTAGCTCTCGCTGGTCTGGCCCTCGGGCACGTGCACCCAGAGGTAGAACGCGCCCTCGCCTCCGACCTGCAGCCCCAGCTTGCGCAGGTGGGCGAGCAGCACGTCGCGCTTGTCGGCGAAGACCTTCCTGCGCTCCTCCACGTGGGCGTCGTCGTTCCAGGCGGCGATGGCGGCCTCCTGGATGAACGACTGCGAGGCCACGCCGAAGTTCGCGCGCGCATCGCGCAGCCAGCGCATGATCTCCGCGTCTCCGGCGATGAAGCCGCTGCGGTACCCGGTCATGCCGCTGCGCTTGGAGAGCGAGTGGACGACGATCAGGTTTTCCCGCGCCACTTGCAGCGCCGAGTGCGGCTTTGCCCCCACGTAGAGGTCGACGTAGGGCTCGTCGCAGACGACGAGGAAGCCGTGCTCCTTCGCCAGCGCCGCCAGCTTCTCGTGGTGCGAGCGCGGGGCGCCGGCGCCGGTGGGGTTGTGCGGGTAGCAGTCGAACCACAGGCTGGTCCTGCGCCAGTCGGCGGCGGAGATGGCGTCGAGGTCGGGCAGGAAGCTCCGCGCGGCGCGCAGCGGATAGGTGCGCGGCGTGGCCCCGGCGAAGAGGATGGCGCGCTCGTACACGGGATAGGCCGGGTCGGGATACCAGCAGAGCGGCCGGTCCGGATGCGCCGCGCAGAGCGGCAGGTGGAAGAGCGCCTCCTTGGCGCCCGCGCAGGGGAGAAGCTCGCGATCCGGGTCGACGGAGACGCCGAAGCGGCGCTGCAGGTACCCCGCTGCCGCCTTGCGCAGCGCCGAGGTGCCGGCGATGGACGGGTACTGCGAAACCTCGGGCACCGCGTCGCGGAGCGCCTTGCGGATGAACTCCGGGGTGGGTTCGCGCGGATCGCCGATGCCGAAGTCGTAGACCGGCCGGCCCGACCGCACCGCGGCCTCGCGCTGTGCGTTGGCCTTTTCCTGCAGGTATCCCGCGAGCCGCGGGAGCAGCGGATTGAGCGGCGGTTTCACTCGGCCCTCACCTCGTTCCGGAGCACGCCTACGCCTTCCACTTCGATCTCCACCGTGTCTCCGGCGCGGATGGGACCCACGCCCGCGGGCGTGCCGGTGGTCACCACGTCGCCCGGCTCCAGCGTCATTCCCGCCGAGATGAACGCGAGCAGCACGTCCACCGGGAAGACCTGGTCCCTGGTGCGGCCGTCCTGCTTGACGGCGCCGTTCACGCGGCACTGCACGCGCAGGTCCGACCAGTCCAGCCCCACCGTGACCCAGGGCCCCACCGGGCAGAAGGTGTCGAACCCCTTCGCCCGCGTCCACTGCACCTCGCGCCGCTGCATGTCGCGCGCGGTGACGTCGTTGAGGCAGGTCACTCCGGCGATGCCCTTCCTGCACTCGGCCTCCGAGGCGCGGCGCAGCCGCTGGCCGATCACCACCGCCAGCTCCGCCTCGTGGTGCACCTCGCGCGAGACCGACTGCGGCGGCAGGACGATGGGCTGCCCGCTGCCGATCAGCGCGCTGGTGGGCTTCATCAAGAGCAGCGGCTCCTTCGGCACCTCGCTGGCGAGCTCCCTGGCGTGGTCGACGTAGTTCTTCCCCACGCCGACGATCTTGCGGCCCGTGCCCCAGGGCATGAGCTGGACCTGCGCGACCAGCCGCTTCTGCCCCACCCTGCGGCCTCCCTTGAGCATCGAGTCGAGCCCGGAGATCTCCTGGATCTCGCTGCCCTCCACCACGCCTTCGAGGATCTCCCCGTCCTGCCCCAGATAGCGCGCGATCTGCGTCATGTGCGGAACCCCAGTACGTCCTGCATGTCGTACAGCCCCGGCTTGCGGCCGGCGACGAAGCGCGCAGCCCGGACCGCTCCGCGGGCGAAGTTGTCGCGGCTCGTCGCCCTGTGCGTCAACTCCAGCCGCTCGCCGTCGGCGAGGAAGTAGACGGTGTGGTCTCCGACCACGTCGCCGCCGCGCAGCGACTGGACGCCGATGCTGCCGGCCTTGCGCGCGCCGGTCTCGCCGTGGCGCTCGTAGACGGAGGCGGAGCGCACGTCCAGCCCCAGCGCGCCCGCCGCCGCGTCGGCCAGGGCCAGCGCGGTGCCCGAAGGCGCGTCGCGCTTCATCCGATGGTGCATCTCGACGATCTCCACCTCGTACGCGCTGCCCAGCGCGCGCGCCGCCTCCGCCACGAGGCGGAAGAGGACGTTGACGCCGACGCTCATGTTCGGCGCGATCAAGAGGGGAATGCGCCTGGCCGCCGCCGCCAGCTCGGCCTTCTGCGCCGGGGAAAGGCCGGTGGTGCCGATCACCAGCCCCACGCCCCGCTCGGCGCAGGCGCGGGCGTTCTGCACCGACGCGGCGGGCGCGGTGAAGTCGATCACCACGTCCGCGCCGCCCGCGAGCGCCTGCTCGATGCCCGGCGAGACGGTGGCGCCCTCGATGACGTGGCCCACCTGCTCGCTGTCTGGCCGCTCGAACGCGCCGGCGATGGCGAAATCCTTCTCCGCCCGCAGCGCCGCCAGCACGCGCGAGCCCATCTTCCCGGCGGCGCCGGCGACCACCGCGCGAATCAAAGCAGGCCGCCGTACGCGCGCAGCGCCGCATCCACCCGGGCAGCGCCCGCATCGGAGATGGGCACCAGCGGCAGCCGCAGCTCGGGAGCGATGCGGCCCATGCGGAAGAGCGCGTGCTTCACCGGCAGCGGATTGGTCTCGCAGAACATCGCCTTCACCAGAGCGCTGAACTTCACCTGCGCCTGCTGCGCGGACGCCAGGTCTCCCCGGAAGAATGCGTCGACGAGGCCGGCCAGATCGCCGGGCGCGATGTTGCCGACCACGCTGATCACCCCGTCGCCGCCGCTCGCCAGCGTGGGCAGCGTGAACATGTCGTCGCCGGCGAGGATGGAGAAGTCCTTCGGCACTCCGGCGGCGAGGATGTCCGCCACCCGCACCACGCTGCCGCTGGCCTCCTTGACGGCGACGATGCCGGGCACGCGGGCGCAGCGCGCGATGGTGTCGGGCAGCATGTCCACCGAGGTGCGCGAGGGCACGTTGTAGAGCACCACCGGAAGCCCGCCCTGCCTCGCCACCGCCTCGAAGTGGCGGAAGAGGCCCTCGGGAGGCGGCTTGTTGTAGTAGGGCGTCACCACCAGCGCGTAGTCGGCGCCCGCCTCCTTCGCCCGCTGCGCGTTCTCGATGGTCCTGCGGGTGTCGTTGCTGCCGACCCCGGCGATCACCGGGACCCGCCCGCGCGCCTCCTCCACGCAGGCGCGAACCACGGTGAACTGCTCCTCGGCGGAGAGGGTCGCTCCCTCCCCGGTGGTGCCGCAGGGCACCAGCGCATCGGTGCCCTTCTCGAGCTGCCAGCGGACGAGCGCGCGGAGCGCCTCCTCGTCCACGGCTCCGTTCCGGAACGGCGTGACGAGCGCCACCATCGACCCGCGCAGCTTGCCCATCGCGTACTCCTCCAGTGCTACGGCGATTCGCCGCGGACGAGGTCCTTATAACTCTCGCGCGAGCGAATCACCCGCCAGGAGCGGCCGGAGACCAGCACCTCGGCGGGGCGGGGGCGCGCGTTGTACTGCGAGGCCATCGACATGCCGTAGGCGCCCGCGGTGCGGAGCACGACGAGATCTCCGGCCTGGAGCGGCGGAAGGCGGCGGCGCCTCGCCATCACGTCCGCGCTCTCGCAGACGGGACCGACCACGTCCACCAGCTCGGCGCCGCGGCGCGGCTTGCCCACCGGCTCGAGGTCGTGGTGCGCGCCGTAGAGGGCGGGCCGCATCAGGTCGTTCATGCCGGCGTCGATGACCACGAACCTGCGCGCGCCGTGCCCCTGCTTGCGCAGGAGCACGCGCGAGAGCAGCACTCCTGCGTTGGCCACCAGGAGGCGGCCCGGCTCGAGCAGGACCTCGATGTCGAGTCCGCGCAGCGCGCGCACCAGCGCCGCCCCGTATTCCTGCGGCGAGGCGGGGGCGGGGCGATCTCCGTAGGGCACTCCCAGCCCGCCGCCCATGTCCAGCCGCCGGATGTCGTGGCCGTCCAGGCGAAGCTGCTCCACCAGCGCGCGCAGCTTGCCCGCCGCGGCGACGAAGGGCTTCACCGACTGGATCTGCGAGCCGATGTGGCAGGCGACGCCGGTGACGCGCAGCCCGGGCAGCGACGCCGCCAGCCGGTACGCCTTGCGCACCCGCGCCGCCGGCACGCCGAACTTGCTGGTGGAGAGCGCGGTCGCGATGTACGGATGGGTCCGGGCGTCCACCGCCGGATTCACCCGCAGCGCCACGCCGGCCACGGCCTTCTTCCGCGCCGCGACGCGAGAGAGCTGCTCCAGCTCCTCCTCGCTCTCGCAGTTGAACATGAGGATGCCCGCATCCAGCGCGGCGGCCATCTCGTCCTGCCGCTTGCCCACGCCGGAGAAGACGATGCGGCGCGGATCGCCGCCCGCCTGCAGCGCCCGGAACAGCTCGCCGCCGGAGACGATGTCGAAGCCGAACCCCTCGCGCGCGAGCAGCGAGAGGATGGCCAGGTTGGGGGCGGACTTCACCGCGAAGCAGGCCAGCGCATCGAGCCCGCGCAAGGCCGAGCGGAAGACGCGCGCGTGCCGCAGGAGCGTGGCGGTGGAGTAGACGTAGGCGGGCGTGCCCACCTCTTCCGCCAGCTCGGAGAGGGGCACCTCCTCGCAGCAGAGCTCGCCCGCGCGGCGCTGGAAATGGTTCACCGCGCTCCTCCGTCGGCGACGCCCGCATCCGCGGGCTCCGCCGCGGGAGGCCGGGGCGGTCCCTTCACGCCGCAGACCACCAGCGTGGAGGTGGCGAGCAGCAGCAGGGCGCGGAAGAAGCGCTGCACTAGAACGGGATCGCGAGGATCATCCGCACCGCGTGCGCGATGGACGGGTTCTGCCCCGTGAGCTGGTTGCGCAGCCCGTCGAAGGGCACCAGGAGCCCGTAGGCGAGCCCGGCGTGGAAGCGGTCGGAGGTGTCGTAGGTGATGCCGGCGTTGAACTCGAGGCCGAGCGGGCGCGCCTGGCCGGGCGTGTTCTCGATGTACCAGGCCTGCGAGTAGATCATCGCGAGCAGGAGCTCGAACCCGGTGTCGTCGCCGCCGCCGGTCTTGCGGCCGGTGGGCCGGTAGCGCATCGAGGGCTTCAGGTACCAGGCGGATGTCACCGACGTGATCAGGTTGCGGAAGAGGATCATGTCGACGTTGAACGAGCGGTTGAAGATGAAGTTGTTGATCCGCCCGTGGGTGTGCGCCGGATCGGAGAAGTCGAGGTGCGCGCCGTCGATGTCGCCGCGGCCGGCCGCCCGGAACGGCTGCTCGCCGGCGGCCACGCGCTGCGCCGCGCCCGAGCCGCTGCGCCAGGGCCGCGCGCCGAAGCCGAAGGCGCCCTTGTCGCCGGAGGCGGCGCCGTACTCGAGCCCGAAGAGCAGCGCGTCGTTGGAGAGCAGCGCGATGTCGGTCTGCAGCGCGCCCCCGACCTGGAAGAAGTTCACCGGCGCGGTGATCAGGGCCAGCGTGCCCGCGTCGAGACCGCTGCCGGCAGGGTCGAAGTCGGTCTGCTGGTGCGTGCCCACGCTGCCGATGTTGAAGGCGAGCTCCGCGTCGAGGCGCCACTTCTTCCGCTTCAGCGAGATGAACCCGTCGGGCTGGTAGAACTTGGCCCCGCGGCGCACCACGTTGGCGCGCGGGTTTCCCGCGTCGAGCACGGTCACCGGCGTGTCCCAGGCCTGGACGCGGTAGTCGCCGAGCAGCCCGTAGTTGATCACCCACTGGTTGTTGTCGAGCTTGCGCTTGATCTCCTCGGGCGTGTCGACCTTGGTCACCTCCAGGCCGATGCGGTACCCGTCGTCGAGCGTGTCCAGATCCACGCTGCGCCCCAGCTCTCCCTTCGTGCCGGTGGTGGTGGCGCCCTTGTCGAGGATGTCGAACATCAGCGCGAAGTGGTGGCCCTTGAACTCGCGGGGGGCGAAGGCGATGCGGTCGTAGGTGTCGCCGTAGTCGCAGTCGAGGCAGTTCCCGTCGTTGTGGAGGATGCCGAGGCCCCAGTGGTAGCCCATCCGCCCGAAGAGCAGCTCGCCGAGCTGGGTGTTCACGCGGCCCCAGACGCGCTTCACGTTGACGGTGCCCTCGCCGCGCCGGGTGGAGAGGACGGAGAGCGGCGTGAACGGGTCGAGGTAGGCGTCGGTCACCGGCGAGGAGCCGAGCAGCACGTTGTCGAGGATGTCCGCCTGGAAGTGGATGGAGAGGTCCTCGCTCACCTCCAGGGTGGGCTCGAAGCGGAAGCGGAAGTTCGCGTCGGACTGGCTGTTGTTGCCGCCGGTGCCGATGAAGGGGCCGGGGAAGAGGGAGTTGCCGGCGGGATCGGCCCCGCGGTCCAGGTCCATGTTGTGGAAGAATTCGCCGCGCAGGCGCAGGTACCCGTGGGGCTGGAAGAGGTTGACCCGCTGCTTGAGCGACTCCACCGCCTCGCTGTCCTGCACCCGCGCCTGCGAGTCCTGCTCCACCCACGCCGTTTCCTGCTTCACCTCGTCCTTCGTCTTCTGCAGCTCGCGGCGCACCTCTTCCATCACCTGGCGCCGGAACTCCTCCTGATCGAACTTCCCCGCGGCGGTGGGACTGGTTCCCACGGCGGGAGGCGCCGCTGCGGCCGGCGCGGGCGCGGCCGTTTGCGCGCCGGCGGTGCCGGCGGCTGGAGCCTGCGCAGTTTCCGCAGCCGCCGCCGTGCCCTGCTGTCCGGCGCTGGCGCCGGCCGCGGGCGGCTTCGTCTTGCCGGCCGGCGGGTTCTGCGCCGGCCGCCTCGCCTTCTTCGGAGCGGGCGGGGTCTGGGCAAGAGCGCCGGCGGAGAAGCTGAGCGCAGCGGCGAGGCAGAGCGAGCGAAGCATGCCTGTGGGCTCCGGGAAAATCGACAGAGAGGGCGCGCGAGTAGCACGCGCCGCCGCATGGGGTCAAGGAGCGGAAACCTTCCCAAACGGCGCGCGCGCGGTATCAATTGCTCCCATGAACCTCGTGTTCGTGCTGCTGCTCGTGGCCGCGGCGCTGGCGGGCGCCGTGCGCGGCGACGTGAAGTCGGTGGGCCAGGGCGCCTTCGACGGCGCGTCCCAGGGCGTGACGCTGGCCATCGGGCTCATCGGCGTGATGGCGCTGTGGCTCGGGCTGATGCGCATCGCGGAGAAGGCGGGCCTGGTGGAGAAGCTCGCCCGCGCGGTGCGGCCCATCTTCCGGCCGCTCTTTCCCGGCATCCCCGCCGATCCGTCGGGAGACCGCGCCCTCTCGGCGATGCTGCTCAACATCGCCGCCAACATGCTCGGGCTGGGCAACGCGGCGACGCCCTTCGGCATCAAGGCGATGGAGGAGCTGGAGAAGTTCAACCCGCACCCGGGCACCGCCACCAACGCGCAGGTGCTCTTCCTCGCCATCAACACCGCGTCGTTGCAGCTCGTGCCCACCACCGTGATCGCGCTGCGCGCCTCCGCCCATTCGTCCGACCCCGCGGGCATCCTCCTGCCCACGCTGATGTCCACGCTCTGCGCGCTCTGCGTGGCCATCCTCTCCGCGAAGCTGCTCGAGCGGGTGTGGAAATGAGGCACGCGCTGGAGATCGCCTCGAGCTGGGTGGTCATCCTCCTGCTCGTGGGCATTCCGCTCTACGGCTGGGTGAAGGGCGTGAAGGTCTACGAGGCGTTCGTGGAAGGAGCCAAGGAAGGCTTCAACGTGGCCGTGCGCATCATCCCCTTCCTCGTCGCCATCCTCGCCGCGGTGGGTGCGTTCCGCGGCGCGGGCGCCATGGACGCGCTCGCGAAAGTGCTCGCGCCGATCACCGGGCCGCTCGGGCTTCCCGCCGAAGTCCTTCCCATGGCGCTGGTCCGGCCGCTCTCCGGGTCGGGAGCCCTCGGGCTGCTCGGCAACATCTTCGCCACCCCGGGGCTCGGGCCCGACTCCTACGCGGGGAGGCTCGGCTCGGTGCTGCAGGGTTCGACCGAGACCACCTTCTACGTGCTCAGCGTGTACTGCGGCTCGGTGGGGATCGTCCGGTACCGGCACGCGCTCGCGGCAGGGCTGCTCGCCGATTTCACGGGGCTGGTCGCGTCCGTCATCATCGCGCGCGCTCTGTGGGGTTAGGGGCTTGCGAGGTGCGCTCGCGAGCCCCCGATCTCGGACATTGCGGGACCGCAGCGTGGTCGGTAAGTTCCCGCCCCTCATGCTCCGAACCGCGTCGGTCCTGGCCCTCCTCTGCCTCCTCTCCTGCAAGCGCAGCGAGGAGGACAAGGCTGCCCGCCAGCGCATCTTCTCGCAGCAGCAGGAGTCCGCGGGCGGCTCGGCGCAGGCGCACGATTCGCTGGACGCGGCGAGCCTCGCCGACCAGCCGCAGGTCGCAGAGCGGGTGCTGCAGATGCAGCAGGCCGAGGTCGCGCAGCGCCTGGGAGCGCACAAGGCGCAGCAGCGCGTGCAGTTCGCCTGGTTTCGCGGCCCCGGCCTGCCGGACGGCGGGTCGGAAGTGTCGCTCTCGGAAGAGACCACGCTGCTGGACGGCCCGGGAGAGGACTTTTCCCTGCGCCTCGCCAACGACCACAACCAGGGACTGGAGCTGGTCTGGGTCAAGGGCGAGGTCTTCGTCAAGAGCCTCTACGGCCCCTTCCACAAGCGCCGCACCGACCGCACCGACCCGCCGCGCGTGCGCGAGCAGGCCATGTCCGGGCTCGCCACCTTCGACCGCCTTGCCCGGGGCCTCAAGCTCAAGAACGCAGGCGAGACCACCTCCGAGGGGCGCAAGGTGGTGCGCTACCAGGTGACCGGATTCGGCGCGCGCCCCTCCCGGCGGGAGCGGACCGATCTGCCGCCCGTGCAGTACCCGGACGACAAGGTGGACCCGGACACCGCGCGCAGGCTGGAGCTGTGGGAGAAGGAGGAGCCGTCGCGCGTCTCGGGCACCCTGATCGTGGACGCCGCCACCTCGGCGCCGCTCGCCTGCGACCTGCAGGGGCACTTCAAGGTGCCGGGCAACGGCAACGGGGCCGCGGCGGAGCTGGATCTGCACACCGTGCTCGTGACCAGCGCCATCGGGAAGGATCCGGGGCTCAAGGCGCCGCCGTTCGAGCCGGAGACCACCGTGCCGCACGCCGTGAAGGACCCGCTGCGGTTCCTCGGCAAGGCCCCCGGCACCGCGCCGCCTGCCCCCGAAGAGCCGGACGAGTCCGAGGAGGAGGAGCCCGCGCCGCCGAAGTGAGCGAGAGGAAAAGCAGACGCTTTCCGCACACCTGCGCACCCGCGCGGCGGCCGCCGACGAAAGTTTGATTTCAACTGCCGCCCATGTTCCTGTGAAGGGCGCAGGCAAGGGAATCTCCGCAGAAAAATTGATCTTCTGCGAACGGAGCATACGGTTCATGGCAACGCCGCGACGACCTGGCAGAGGTGACTCCGAAATGGCCAACAAGTCCTCCTCGAGCACCATCACCAGCACCGAGGTGCGGCAACTCCTGCGCACGGCAGCCAGGGAGCTCGGCGCACGCGAGGAGAAGGCCCTGCGGATGCGGTCGGGAACGTCGCTGGGCAAGGAGCAGCCGCTGCCGCGCCGGGGGCAGGAGAACCCGGAAGCGCGCGCCGAGCTGATGGCGCTGGAGATTGAGCTCAAGCGGAAGCTCGCCGGGCGCGCGACACGCCGCGAGGGCGCCACGACGCAGGTGCGGACAGCGGAAAAGAACAAGATTATCAGAGCCTTGCGTCGCCTGAAGTGATCGCCGCCGCAGCCCTGCTCGCGGCGCTCACCTACGGCCCCCAGCACCTGCCGCCGGTTTCGGACGCGGAGGATCCGCTGGTGGACGCGTCCGCGGTGGTGCCGGAGCTCATCGTCCGTCTGGCCTACGCAGGCCCGCACAACTTCACCGGCCACGCGCTCTACCCCGCCACCATGAGGTGTCTCTTGCGCCGGAGCGTGGCGCAGCGGCTGGCCATCGCCGCGGCCAGGTTGCGCAAGCAGGGCCTGTGGCTGGTTGCCCGCGACTGCACCCGGCCTCGCGGGGCGCAGATGGCGCTCTGGAAGGCCCACCCGCATCCCGGAGCGGTGGCCGATCCGGGGCGCGGCAGCCTTCACGAGAGGGGCGTCGCGATCGACCTGGAGCTTGCCGGCGCGGATGGCCGCCCGGTGGAGCTGCCGACGCCCTTCGACGACTTCGGCCCCAGGGCGTATGCCGACGCGCCGCTCCCGGAAGGGCCGGCGAAAGCGCACCGCGAAGCGCTCGAGCGCGCGATGCACGACGCGGGCTTTCGCGTGAACCCGAAGGAGTGGTGGCACTACAGCCGGCTCTACGGCTGGCGATGGCCGTTGGCGTCGCCCTGAATGCACGGGCAGCGGTCGTCGTGGTCGATCTCGCGGACCAGTTGCCAGCGGCCGGCGGCGAAGTTCAGCAAGGTGCGGAACTCGGACGAATCGCCCACCAGCTCGATGCCCGTCTCGCGCTGCCCCGCCCAGACCACGCGGCCGCGGAATGGCGCAGGCGGAAGGTGGCCGTCGGCCTGGAGCAAGACGCCCTGAAGCTCGTCGCCGCGCACGCCGGTCTCCAGCGCCGAGCCGACGCGAAGGCCGGTCTCGCTCACGTCCAGCGCGCGGCAGAGCCACGGCTCGGCGCCCGGCGGATGGACCTCGACGAACAGGTCGCACGCGACCCGCGGCACGCGGCGGCGCGGCGCGCCCGGATCCGGCGCCCATCTCGCGGTGGGCCGCGCCATCGGCAGGTCCAGCCACACTCCGTTGCCGTCGCGCGCCCGCACGCGGCCGTGCAGGAGCGGGCGATCCGCATTCTCGGGAAGGCCGACCTCGACGATGACCCGCGCCCCCGCGTCGCCCGGGAGCGCGCCGTCCGGCAGGAAGAATCCTTCCCCGAGCCGCAGGTGCCGCTGCAGGTCGAACATCGAGTTGAAGCGGTACCGCACCGGCCAGCTCTCATCGAGCACCGGATTGCTCAGTCCCCAGCGGATCAAGGCGATCTCCAAAGAAACACCCGCCAACGATAGAGCAAGACACCCGCCAACGGATCCACGTCCCTCTTTTCAGGGCGTTGGGGGGACCCAGCCAGTAGAAAATGCAACGATTGCGCAGCTTTGAACAGTGTTTATTACTGGCAGGCGGACGTCAGCCCGATCACCAGGAAGTCCAGCGCTGGCTCGCCGCCCATCTCCGCCCACACCTCGTGCAGCGTCGGTCTTCCACCCCGGCTCCAGAGGCCGCTGAGCGACTGCAGGCTGCGCGGATTGCGCCACCAGTCCTCGTCGTACCGCTCGCGCAGGAAAGCCCGCACCCGCGCCGCGAGCGAAAGGCCCTGGAGCTGAGCGAAGGCGTCAAACCACGGATCGAGATCGGTCAGGGCGAGTCCCTGCGGCAGCTCGGCACCGGTGGCCCGTGCGTAGAGCTCGCGATATGCCGCTGCGGACCGGGCGCCGAGGCCGGAGTCCTGCGCCTCCATCGCAGCCAGCGTCCGCGCCGCGGCGATGCGCGCATCGAGCAGCGCCGCGATGGCGAGAGCGCGCTCGTCGTCGCGCTGCAGCTCCACCCTGGCGCAGCGCCGCAGCCATCCCGGCTCGAGCAGGAGTCCTCCCAGGACCGCGGCGCAGGCGTGGCGCACGGCGGGGTCGCCCAGCCACAGGTCTTCGGGCGGCGCATCCTCCGGCGGCCCCACCCGCAAGAGCGCAACTCCCAGCGCGGCGAGGAACGAGGAGAGCGCCCGCGGTCCTTCCGCCGGCAACAGCGAGATGCCTGCCTCGTAAGGCGGGTCCACCGGCTCCGCGTGCGCGCCGGGCCACTTGAGGGGCCGGTCGTCGTCGTCCACCTTCACCTCGGAGAGGTCGAGGCGCAGCATCTCCGCCCAGCGCCGCACCGTGCGCTGCAGCTCACCGGCGATGAAGGCGCTGGCGCAGCGGGGCGCGTGCAGGAGGTGCAGCACGTCGTGGCGCGCTGCCGCGCCGGGCTTCACGCCGGTGTGCCGCTCGAGCAGCCACGCGCCCAGGTCGGCCTGCAGCGCATCGGTGCGCTCGAGCAGCCCCGTCGCCCATTCCTCCGCCTCCGGCGGCAGCGCGAGGCCCGCCTCCGCGCGCGCCGTCTGCGCCGCGTCCCAGGCTGCGCTGGAGACGCCTTCGGAAGGCTGCAGCGCCGCGTCCAGCGCAGACTCCAGCTCCGCGCGGCGCTCGCGCGAGCGCAGGTGAGGCAGGTCGCGCAGCACCGCCACCGCCGGAAGCGCGCCGTGCAACCCCGCGTCGCCGGGCGGCCGGACCAGCGGGCGCTGCGGCAGGTCGAACAGCTCCTGCGCCGCGGCGGGCTCCAGGGCGAGCGCATGCGCCCGCGCGAGGAACTCGCGCAGCGAGGTGAGGCGCGCCACCCGTCCGCGGCGGAGCGGGTCCTCGCCGAGCGCGTTCTGCAGCGCCTCCCGCGCCTGGGCGAGGCCGTCCGCGCTGGCGGCGAGCTTGTGCGAGCGGAGCAGCTCGCGCAGCGACGACTGCTGCGGGCGGCCGCTGAAGCGCAGGTAGCGCGCGCGGGCCAGCCCCGCGGCCAGCCCCGCCGCGTCCTCCCGGAGTTCCGCAAGCTCCCGCAGCACCGGCCGGTGTTTACTTGATCAGCCGGCCCTCGCAAACCCGCCAGTCGAGGTTCTTGAGATACGCCTCGACGTACTTCGCGCGCTCGGTCGCCTTGTAGTCGGGGACGAAGGCGTGCTCCCAGCAGTCCATCACCACGATGGGCCGGAAGCCGGGCGGGTGGCCGTCGTTGTGCAGCGTGATCCAGTGGTTCGAGATCTGCCGCGTCTCCGGGTTCTGATAGGCGATGGCCCAGCCCACCCCGCGCATCCCGGCGATGGCCTTGAAGTCCTCCAGCCACGCCTCGAACGCTCCGAAGTCGCGCGCGATCGCCTGCGCGAGCGGGCCCGACTTGTTCAGCGGGTCCGGCTCGGCGGTGAGGTTCCCGAAGTACAGCTCGTGCAGCACCATGCCGCCATATTCGAATCCCAGCCGCCGCGTCATCTCGGCGAACGCGGGGTTGGTGCCCTTCCCCTTTCCTTCCTTGAGGAGGCCCTCGAGTTGGGTATTCAGCTCGTTGACGTTCTTGACGTACCCCTCGTAGAGCTTGAGGTGATCCTGGAGCAGCCCGTCGGAAATTCCGGACAGCCCCTTCAAGCGGGGA
>DATDMU010000025.1:0-27515 GCA_036518615.1 Myxococcales bacterium | reverse complement strand
GCGGGAACGCAGCTTGCACGGCAGCCATCGGACGGGAGCCGGCTGCTCGCACGCCGGCAGGGAGGCACTTGGATGCTCGCGCTCTTCATCGCCGCGGCGATCGCGCAGCCGGGGAGGGATCCCACGCTGCTGCACCGGCACACGGGCCAGGTGGTGGCCGAAAAGGAGCAGGAGCAGGAAGCCGCGCTGCGGCGCATGCTGCAGCTCGGCGGATCGCCGGCGGAGCAGGCCGAAGTGTTGGGCCGGCTCGCGGCGGTCCTGCGCGGGCGCGGACTGGCCCTCGGCATCCGGGCGCAGGCGGAGGCGGACCAGGGCGACGAGGCCGCCGCGGCCAACGACCGCCGGGCGGCGGCCGATGCGCGGGCGGAAGCGGTGGCGCGCTACCGCGAGCGGCTGAAGAAGTTTCCCGACGCGCCGCGCACCGACGAGGCGCTGTTCTTCCTCGCCGACACGCTGCAGGACTCCGGCCGCGATCAGGAGGCGGTGGCCGCTGCGCGCGAGCTGACGCGCCGCTTCCCCCGCTCGCAGTGGGCCCCCGCAAGCCACGTCTTCATCGGCGAGCACCTCTTCGACCAGGCGAAGCTCGACGCGGCGCTCAAGGAGTACCGGGCCGCGGCCGAGGTCAAGGACGACGAGGTCTATCCCTACGCGCTCTACAAGGCCGCCTGGTGCCGCTTCAACCAGAGCGCCTTCGCCGACGCGATGAAGCTCCTCCATCGCGTAGTGCAGGTCTCGGAGAAGTCCGGCGACGTGAACACCGTGCAGCTCGCCCGGGAGGCCCGCCGCGACTACGTGCTCGCCTACGCGCGCATCGGCAAGCCGGAAGCGGCGCGCGACGAATTCGCCCGCGTCTTCGGCGCCGGGCCGGGGCTCAAGATGCTGGAGCAGTACGGCAAGCTGCTCTTCGACACCGGGCGCGACCCGGAGGCGCAGCTGGTCCACCGGCAGCTCCTCGCGCTCCACGGCGACAACCCCGCGGCCGCTCTCGACCAGACGCGCCTGTTGATGCTGGCGCAGCGCGGCGGCAAGCGCAGGGACCTCCTCGTCGAGGCGCAGCGGCTCGTCGACACCTTCCGCCGCGTGCGCAAGGACGACAAGGACGACAGCCTGGACGAGGCGAACCGCCGCGGCGAGGAGACGCTGCGCAACCTGGCGGTGCAGATCCACAACGAGGCGCGCAAGACGCACCTCGACGAGACCTGGGCCGCGGCGCGCGCCCTCTACGGCGACTACCTCGCGCTCTTCCCCGACGCCCCCGACGCGTACGACCTGCGCTACTTCTACGGCGAGCTGCTCTACAGCCGCGGTTTCAAGGCGGAGGCCGCCGAGCAGTACGAGGAGGTGGTCAAGCACGACCTCGCCGCCAGGACGCCCGGGCGCTGGCTGCAGAAGGCGGCGTGGAGCGCGGTGCTCTCGCGCAACGAGGCCATGCTCCACGGGGGCGCGGAAGAGAAGGACACCGGCGAGCGCCGCACCCAGCGCGCCCTCAGCAAGGAGGAGCAGAGCCTCGCCGCCGCCTGCAACCTGTATCTGAAGGCCCTGCCCGACGGGCCGCACGCCGTCGAGGTGGCCTTCAAGGTCGGCCGGCTCGAGTACCTCTCCAGCCAGTACGACGCCGCCTCGAAACACCTCTCCTTCATCGCGCTGAACCATCCCGAGCACGAGCTGGCCGAGTACGCCGCGAACCTCGTGCTCGACATCGAGAACCTGCGCGGGAACTGGAAGGGAGTGCACGCCTGGGCGCTCCGGTTCCTGGGCGACAGGAAGCTCACCGCGCACGGCAGCCTGCTTCAGGATTTGCGCCGCATCGAGGAGCAGAGCGCCTACGCGATGGCCGAGGCGGTGCCGCAGGACGCGCAGAAGGCCTCCGCGCTGCTCGCCTTCGTGCAGGCGCATCCCCACGGACAGCTCGCGGACAAGGCGCTCTTCGGCGCCGCGGCGGCGCTCTCGCGGGCCGGCCAGCTCGATGCCGCCCTCGCGGCGCGGGCGCGGGTCTGGAAGGAGCAGCCGCAGTCGCCGCTGGTGCCCCGCGCGCTGCTCGCCTCGGCGTCCGACCTGGCCGCGGTGGGCGACCTGGGCGAGGCGGCCTCGCTCCTCGAGAAGTACGCAGCCGGGTTCCAGAAGGAGCAGGCGGCGCGCAAGTGGCGCGCGGCCCATCCGCCGAAGAAGACCGCGAAGAAGCCGGAGCCGGAGCGCCCCTCTTTCGAGGAGGCGAAGGCGCAGGTCGCGCTGCATGACGCGGCGGTGCTGCGCGAAGCCCGGGGCGAGCTGCGCCAGGCGCTCAACGACCGCACCCTCTCGCTGCAGCTGTGGAAGTCGCCCGCCGACCGCGACGAGCAGCTCTTCGCGCAGGCGAAGCTGCGCGCCGGGCTGGGCGAGATCTCGCGCGCGGCGCGGGAGATGGCCGGGATCGCCCGCGCGGCGAAGCAGAACCCCTCGCTCCAGCTCACCGCATGGCGCGAGGCGGCGCGGCTGTTCGCCAGGGTGCACGAGAGCGGCAACGCCCAGTGGTCGTGGACCGAGGCCGAGCGCGCCTACCGGTCGCTTTCGCAGAAGGCGCGCGAGAGCCTCTCTCCGGTGGCGCTGGCCGCCGCGGCGGAGGCGCACTTCGCCCTGGGCCAGTCGGGCTTCGAGAGCTTCCGCAAGCAGGAGATCCGGCAGCCCTTGATGGCCACGCTGAACCGCAAGATCGCCTTGCTCCAGGCGGTGCGCAAGCGCGCCGAGGAGACGGTGGCCATGCGCCAGGCGGAACCTGCGGTCTGCGCGCTGGCGCAGCTGGGCGAGGCGCAGATGATGCTCGGCCAGGCCATCGCGACCAGCCCGTATCCTCCGGGCCTGAACGCCGAGCAGCGCAAGCTGTATCGCGACGCGCTGGCGGAGAAGGCGCAGCCGCTCTCGGTGGAGGCGCGCGAGACGCTCAAGAGCGCCGATGCGCGCGCGCGAGACCTGGGAGTGAACGGGCCTTGCGCGCAGCGGGTGGGTTCGCTGCTCGAGAAGCTGGCCGCGAAGGCGGCCGACCGCCCGAAGATGAGCCTCGCCCGCTCGCCGGTGCTGGACACGCCGGAGATGGTGGATGGCCGCGCCGTCCAGGGCGAACGCGCCAGGCGCCTGCTCGAGGAAGCCCTGGCCGCCGCCAAGGGCCTCGAGCCGGCGCAGGCGCTGGAGAAGTTCCAGGCAGTGGCGCAGGCAGAACCTTCGCCCGCCACGCGCTTCGACCTGGCGGTTGCGCTGGATCGGGCGGGACGCGGGCAGGAAGCGGAGCAGGAGTATCGCGCCGCGGCTGCGGCGAAGGGCGTCCTCGGGTACGAGGCGGCTGCGCGCGCGGCGTCGCTGGCGGCGGCGCGCGGCGATGCCGAGGCGGCGCGCTCGGCGCTCTCGCTTTCGGACGCCGCGCTGCCGGGCATCGTCGCCGGCCGCGTGCTGCGCGCGGAGCTGGAGCTGACGCTCGGGAACGCCGTCGCGGCGCAGGCCGCGGCGAAGTCGGCGCTGGCCCAGGCTCCGAGCGACGTGCGCGCGCTGTGCGCGATGGCGCGGGCGGCGCTTGCGCAGGGCCAGCCGGGCGCCGCGAGGATCTTCGCCGCGCGGGCCGAGAAGGCCGACGCAACCGACCCCGAGCCTCTGCTGGTGAAGGGCGAGATCGCGCGCGCCGCCAACGAGCCTGCCGACGAGCTCGCGGCGGTGCGGGCCGCGGTGGAGGCGGCGCCCGACGCGCCGCAGGCGCAGCTCGCGCTGGGCCGCGCGCTCTACGAGCGGGGCGACTTCGCGGGCGCGGCCGACGCGCTCGCCGACGCGGTGGACCTGGATCCTGCCTCGTATCCCGCCGCGCTGGCGTACGGGCAAGCGCTCGCCCAGGCGGGCCAGGCCGCGGAGGCCAGGCAGGCGCTCGAGCGCGCGGTGGCCCTGGCGCCGCGGGCGCCCGAGCCGCACCTGGAGCTGGCCCGGCTGGAGCTGGATGGCGACGGCGATGCCCAATCGGCGCTGCGGGAGGCAAAACTTTTCCTCAGCCTGAGCACGACGCCGCCGCCGCCGGGGCATCCGGTGCACGCCCTGGTGCAGCGATGCGAGGAAGCGCTGAGGCAGGCCTCTCAGGCATCGGTCGTGCAAACGAAGTAGGCGGATGGCGGGGGAGGGGTGATGGCGACGAGGTTCATCCTGGCCGTGGCGGCAGCAGCCGTTCTCGGCGCGGGGCCGGTGAGCGCAGACGAGTCGGGCGCACGCAAGCCCGCCGGGCAGCGGCCCCGCCGCACCATCCTGCATTTCGGCGAAGACGACATCCGCGGCGACATCACCCGGCCCGACGGCGAGCTGGTCCAGGCGCCGCGCAAGGTCGCCGAACCGAGCCTCTTGCGCGTGCGCCGCTCCTTCGTCGATCGCGCCCTCGCCGCGCCCCTGCACGGTCGCTGACCTACCCGGAGACGCAATGATTCCGATCGTCCTCAAGGTGTACGACGGCGGCAAGCTCAAGACGTCGCGCGCGTTCCGCGCCGAGCGCATCCGCCTGGGGAGCGCCTCCGCCGACCTGGTTCTCGAGGCGCCCACCGTCGCCCCCAGCCACGCAGTCATCGAGGCGGGAGCGCAGGGAGCGGTGCTGCGCGCCACCAGCGCCGCGGCCGTCTATCTCAACGGGCAGCCGATCATCGCGGCGCCGCTCCGCCACGGCGACCTCATCTCCATCGGCGAGCTGCGCATCATGGTGGAGCTGCAGGGGCGCACCGCGCAGCCGGGCCAGCTCAAGGCGAGGCCGCGGCTGCAGCTCATCCAGGGAGAAGAGGATCCGTTCATCGATCCCACCCACCTGCACTCGCCGGACCTCCAGGTGGTGCGCGAGGACGACGTCGCGACCATCGGCGTCGCCAGCGATCAGGGCCTCAACGACGAGACGTCCACCCCCGAGGCGGCAGAGCCGCCTCCTCCTCCGGCGCCTCCTCCGCTTCCCGCCACGGCGCACGACTCCGCCGCGGTGGCCGTGCGCACGCAGGCGCCCGCGCCGCTTCCCGGCAAGTCGCTGCCGCCCGTCACCACCGGCCTGGGCGGCGAATGCGCCGAGGTGGAGCTGTTCTGGGGCGATACGCGGGTCAGCGTCTGGCAGCTCCAGCCCGGCGAGCAGTTCCACGCCGGCACCGCTCCGGGCTGCGACGCCTTGCTCAGCGGCATCTCGCGCGCGCCGGTGCTGCGCGGAGACGTCAACGGCTGGGTGATCGCCGCGCCGCGCCCGCTGCAGCTCTTCCTCGAGGAGAACGGCCGCGTCCTGGGCGGCCCCGAGCTTCTCGTGCGCGGCCGCAGCCAGGCCGACGCGCACGGGCTCGTCGTCCCGCTCCCGCAGAAGGCGGTGGCCATCCTGCGCAGCGGCAACCTCTCGCTGCGCGTCCGGCGCACCGGCGGCGCCGTGCGCGTGGGAGGCGAGCAGACCGACTGGAAGGGCGTGCTCATCGCCAGCATCGCGGCCATCCTCATGATGGCGGGCATGAAGTTCTGGAGCGCGACGGTCCCGCCGCCCACCCGCAGCGCAGGCGAGGCGGAGCTGATCCGGCCGCGCCCGCTGATCGTCCGCGCCGCGCCGCAGAAGCCCAACCACGCCCCGGTGCTCGACGCGCAGAAGCAGCCGCAGGCGCGCGATCCCGGCAAGGCGGTGGCCCGGCACATGGGCCAGGAGGGCGAGGCGGGCAGCAAGACCGCGCCGCGCAGGAACACCCGCGCCGAGCGCAAGATGGACGACCGCACGCTGATCGCGCAGACCGGTCTGCTCAAGGCGCTGGGCGGCGGCACCGGGAAGAACGACGTCTTCGGCGTCGCGCTGGAGAAGGGCACCCGCGACGCGATGGGCCACCTGACCGGTCCGCGCGTGGCCGACGCCCGCGGCGACGGCGGCATGGGTCTCAAGTCGCTGGGCGGCCGCGGCGGCGGAGGCGACGGCTCGGGCCTCGGCCTCGCCCGCATCGGCACCAACGGAATCGGCGGCGGCCTCGCCAACTACGGCGACGGCAAGGGCGGGCTGCGCGGCAAGGAGAACGGCGACATCGGCCTCGGGCCGGGCAAGCCGGAGGTGACCGGGTCGATCGACCCCGAGCTGATCCGCAAGGTGGTCCACGACCACCGCGCGCAGATCCGCACCTGCTACGAGACGCAGCTCACCAACAAGCCGAGCCTCGCCGGCAAGCTGGTCTCCGCCTGGACCATCGACCAGGGCGGCACCGTCACCGAGGCGCACACGCAGGAGAGCACGCTGCGCGATCCCGGCGTGGAGGCCTGCGTGGCGGCGAAGATCAAGACCTGGCGCTTCCCCATTCCCAAGGGCGGCGGCGAGGTGTTCGTGACCTATCCGTTCATCTTCACGCCGGGAGGGTGAGTCGATGCTGGTGCTTGCGCTGGTGATGGCGGCAGCGACGCCGCAGCCCTGGGTGGAGATGGCCGCGGGCCCCATGCTCCTGCGTGAGAGCGGGCGCTCCGGGGTGGGCTCGGGTCCGCTCGTGCGCCTCGATGTGGGATATCCGTTCGGCGAGCGCTTCGCCGCCGAGCTGTGGCTCTCCGGAGCCATGCCGTCCTCGGCGTCCGGCCCGCTCGGGGACAGCGCCCTCGTCGGGGGAGGGGCGGGCGGACGCGCGCTGCTCACCCGCTTCGGCGGCGAGGGCAAGCTCGCGCTCTGGGCCCACGCGGGGGCGGGATGGGGGCTGGCCGCGGCAGGCGAGGGCCAGCCCGGTCCCACCGGGTTCGCCGGAGCGATGCTGGCCTTCCAGCCTTTCATCAAGCGGTTCACGCTGGCGCTGGAGGCGGACGGGGTCGCCTACCGCAATGCCTTCGGCGTGGCGCTGCTCCCCTCCTTGCGCTGCAGTTTCTGAAACAAGCCGTTTGCTTGTAGTGGGGCCGGGGTTGCAGGATGCTGCTCCCCGTATGGCGCTTGCCCACCCGCCCATTCCATTGCCCGATCAATGGACGCTCGGCGATCTCGAGCGCATGCGCCTCATCCTGCGCGGCGGGTCGGTGATCGACTGGCGGAGGCTCCATTTCCAGACGCGCGAAGAGGTGGACCGCTACCTGCGCCTCTGCCTCTTCGAGCCCGACGACCCCTTCGATCGCGCGCGGCTCCAGCGCATCCTCGACGAGGCGGTGGATTACCTGCGCACCACCTTCCGCTATGCGGTGGCGGACGCGGTGGCGCGCCCCGCGCAGGTGCAGGACCTGTTCCTCTACGCCTCGGGCGTGGGCGATCCGAAGCTGCGCCGCATCGCCTGCCTCGTGCTCAAGGTCATGCACGTGGTGCATCACGTGGAGGCGCGCGGGCTGCTCCATCGCGCGCGGGTCAGCGAGGACGAGCTGATGCAGCTCGTCTCCCGGCGGGTCGACCACGCCATCGCCCAGCTCCGGCGCGAGGGCCTGCCCATCGTGGCGGCGGCGGGAAGCGTGAAGACGCGGCACAGCGTGATCACCAAGCTGCTCGCCAAGAAGGAGACGCTGGCTGCGCAGATCTACGATCGCGTGCGCTACCGGGTGGTGACCGCGGAGCACCAGCACGTGCTTCCGGTGCTGATGCGGCTGTGCGACATGCTCCTGCCCTTCAATTTCGTGGTGCCCGGGCAGACGCAGAACACGCTGATCAGCTTCAGGAAGCTCCTGCGCGACTGGCCCAAGCTGCGCGGGCTCTTGCCTGATCTCCAGATCGCGCTCTCCCACGACGAGCACGAGCCGCAGCAGAACGAGTTTTCCGGCACATCATACAAGGTATTGAATTTCGTGGCGGATTTGCCCATCCGCCTGCCGGAGCGCGCGGTGGAGGCGGGGGACGGACGCATCGCCTTCTGCCTCGTCGAGATGCAGCTCCTCGACCGGGAGACCGAGGCGATCAACGAGGCGGGGGAGAACGCGCACCTGCGCTACAAGAAGCGGCAGTTGCGGAAAGTTCTACGCCGGCTCTCCCGCGGTCTGGTGGTTCCCAAAGGAACGAAGCCCGCGCAGAAGTCAACACCGCGCTCCTGACGGCGGTTGAGGCGCCGCGGGCGCCCCGGCACTCTGGAAGAATGCGGCCGGGTCACCGCGCTTTCGTGGAGAGCTGGCTGCGGCGCCGCTCCAGCGTGGCTCCGCAGGTGCTCGCCGGCGAGGCGCTGCAGGCGGTCTGGGGGCGGGCGCGGCGGTCGCTCTCGGATCTTTCGCTGCAGGCGCTGGGCCGCTGCGCCCTCGACGCGGCGACGCGGGAGTTCCCGGTGCTCGCCGATGCGCGGGTGGGTCCGCGCGGCTTCGAGCTGAATTCCGTGTCGCAGTCGAATCCTGACGAGTTCCTCGCCGCGCTCGGCGGCGTGCTGGTCGAGTTCCTCGGCCTCGTGGAGGCGCTCTCCGGCGGCATCCTTGCTCCGGCGCTGGAGGCGGAGCTGCTCGGGGTCGGTGGATCGAGGCGGCCGGCGAACGGGGTGGGATGAGGCGCCGCCGCCGCCGGCAGCTCGAGCTCGGGTTTTCCACCCGGGGAGGCGGCGCGGCGGCGGCGCAGGTGGTCGAGCACGAGCGCGCGCCGCTGGCGGAGCTGGACCTCGGCTACGGCCGGCTGCGCAACCTGTACGAGCTGGGCAAGCTCCTGGTGTCCGACGCGCCCGACGAGGCGGCGCTGCGCTGCCTCGCGCGGACGGTGCCGCTGCGGGTGGCGATGCTGGTTGCGCTCTCCGGCGGCTCCGCGCATGCCGTGGCGGCGCGCGCAGCGGCGGTGCCCGAGGGCGAGCTGCAGGCGGCGCTGGCGCACGCGCGCTCGTGCCTCTCGCGGCTCTGCGGCGCGCAGCCCATCGCCGAGGGAACGGTCACCGTCGATCCCGAGCCGCTGCCGGCGGGGCAGGGGCGCCTGCCGCCGGGAAGCAGTCCCTTCGCGGCGCTGCCGCTCCTGCTCGGCCGCACCGACGTCTCCGGCGTGCTCTACGTGCGCGGCGCCCGCGGCCTGCGCGAGGCGGACCTGGCGTTCCTCAGCGCCGCCGCCGATCACCTCTCGCTCGCGCGCGACCGGCGCTTCGCCTGGGAGCGCGAAGTCCAGCTGCGCGAGCGCGCCGAGGCGCTCGACCGCAAGCAGAAGGATCTGGTGGCGGTGGTCTCGCACGACCTGCGCAATCCCCTGGGCGCGGTGCTCATCGGCGTCTCCACGCTGCGCAAGTGGCCGCAGCTCGACGCCCAGCGCGTGCGCGAGAACCTGGACAGCATCCATCGCGCCGCCGAGCGGGCCAGCCGGCTGGTGCACGACCTGCTCGACGTGGCCCGCATCGACGCCGGGCACCTGCAGCTGGAGCTTGCGCCGCTGGATCTGGGCGCGCTGGCGAAGGAGGCGGCGGAGCTGATGAAGCCGCTCCTGGCGCAGGCGCAGCTCACCTGCGAGGCGGAAGTGGCGGAGGGGATGAGTCCGGTGCTCGCCGACCGCGAGCGCATCCTGCAGGTGCTCTCCAACCTGATCGGCAACGCGCGCAAGTTCGGCAGGCCGGGCTCGGTGGTCTCCATCGCGGTGTGGGAAGAGCACGGCGAGGCGCGCTGCTGCGTCTCCGACGAGGGCCCCGGCATCTCCGAGGAGGACCTGCCGCACATCTTCGACCGCTACTTCCAGGGGCCGCACGGCCCCACCGCTCACGGCGTGGGCCTCGGCCTCTCCATCGCCCGCGGCATCGTCGAGGCGCACGGCGGCCGCATCTGGGCGGACAGCGCGCCCGGCAAGGGCAGCCGGTTCTTCTTCAGCGTGCCGCTCACGCCGCCTTGACGAAGGGAGCGAGTCGCGGTACTCGCGCAGTCCGCATTTTTTTGCACGGCACCGTCGCCAAGTTGGTAAGGCAAGGGACTGCAAATCCCTCATTCCCCGGTTCGAATCCGGGCGGTGCCTCCATGCTCCCCGACCTTCCCGCGGGCTCCTTCGGATCGGCCACGAACCGGCCGGCGGCCGCCGATCCGCCGGGGAGCCATCGCGGCAGGCCGCTCCGGGCGCGGCGAAATGCTTGGGCGCCAAAGGGTTTTCCCGGTGCGGGCGATCGGCTCTTTTCCGGGGGTTGCGGGGTGTGTAATCATACACCCCGGTCAGCACTTCACCGGGGGGAGCACTCTTCTTGCGCGCGATCGAGGGGCACTTCGCCCGCACTGCCGCGGTCCTGTCGCGTCCGGTGCCGGCGCTGGACGGCGTGCGCGGCATCGCCATCCTGCTCGTCCTCTTCCACCATTTCGGATACAAATATACCGTCCACAATCGCGTCCAGTTGCTGCTCCACCGTTCCTTCGAGCTGGGCTGGTGCGGGGTGGATCTCTTCTTCGTCCTCTCCGGCTTTCTCATCACCGGAATCCTGCTCGACACGCGGCGGGCGGCGAACTACTTCCAGTCTTTCTATGCGCGGCGGGTCCTGCGCATCTTTCCGGCGTTCTTCCTCTTCCTCGGCGGCACCTCGCTGATCGTCCGGTTGCCGCACGCGGCGATGTACTGGACGTATCTCGCCAACTGGATTCCCTATTCGCAGCAATACCCGCCGCTCTATCACCTGTGGTCCTTGTCCATCGAAGAGCAGTTCTATTTCGTCTGGCCGCTCCTCGTCTTCTGGCTCGCTCCCCGGCAACTCGGGCGTGCGGCAATCCTCATCGCGGCGGCCGCCGTGGTCATCCGCTCCGACGTGCATGGCTGGTTGCGGTACGAGGCCACTCCGGCGCGCCTCGACGGGTTTGCCATCTCCGCCCTCGCCGCGGTCGCGCTGCGCGACGAAGAGTGGCACGCCTGGGCGGTGCGGCTGTGGCGGCCGGCACTGGCGCTGGGAGCGGCCGGGTTCTTCTGGGCGCTGTGGCGCGCGCACGAGGCGACTCCGCACAGCGCCGCGATGGGCGGCATCGGGCTTTCCTGCATCGCCATCGCAGGGACCGGGCTACTGGTCGGAACCGTGACGGAGGGTTTCCTGGCGCGGCCGCTGGAGGCGCGATGGCTTCGCACGTACGGGAAGTACAGCTATGCCATCTACCTCTTTCATTTCCCGCTCTCCGTCTGGCTGGAGCAGACGGGCGCCGTGCAAGGATTCGTGGCCGACCACGGGCTGCTCTACGTGATCGCGGCCGCTGGCGGATCGCTGCTCCTGGGAATCGCTTCCTGGCGGCTGTTCGAGGCCCGATTCAATGCGTACAAATCGCGTTTCGCCGCGCGCCACGACACGGACGCGGCGGTCGCGCCGGCGTGATCAGCGATCGCGCCACTGCGTGTGCGACAGCCATTCGCGCACCGAAGGCCTCTGGAACACCGCGCGCGCATAGTCGGCGAGCCGCTTCGGGCAGGGATCGCCGTTCGCCACCAGCCGGTGGAGCATCAGCGCCAGGTCGGCATCGGCGATGACGAACGACGCGCCGGGCGCGACCGAGGACTGACCCGCAGGCACGAATCGCTCGGCGATCCGCACCAGCCGCTCTGCGCCCGCCTTCCCCTCGGGGGTGAAGGGCTTCGCGGCCGCTCCGCGGAACAGCGTATCGGTGGAGCGCTCGGCGCGCACGGCGGCGAGGTCGCTGCGGACGAACGCCTGCACCATCCGGGCGCGCGCCCGCGCCCGCGGCTCCTCGGGGTAGAGGCGCGCATGGCGCGGCGGCGGAAAGACCTCCTCGAGGTACTCGTCGATGGCCGACGACTCCGCCAGCCAGAAGTCGCCGTGTCGCAGCGCCGGGATGCGGCCGGTGAAGGAGGGCTCCTCGTACGCCGGCTTTCTGTGCTCGCCGGCATCGGTGTCGAGCAGCTCCATGCGGAAGGGGAGGCCCTTCTCCTTCAGCGCGACGAAGGCGGAGAAGACGTAGGGGCTCGCCCAGTTCCGGTTGCCGTAGAGGATGAGGTCGTTTGCCATCAGGAGCCGCTCATACCGGCGCGGCGGTCGATGCGCAAGCGATTCCAATCACAGCCGCAGCGACAGGCAGGTGAGGCCGCCGTCCATCTTGCGGACCTCGGAGACGTCCAGCTCCGCGATGGGGAGGCGCGCGTCCTCGAGCTGGCGTCGGGCCTCGGGAAATCCCGCCGGTGTGAGCAGGGTGCCGTTCACGAGAAGCGTGTTGCAGGCAGGCTCTTCGGCAGCGTCCAGCACGATCCGCCGGAAGGCGCGGAACTCGGGGCGGTCGGCGAAGCGCCCGGCGAGCAGCAGCAGATCGCCGCCCAGCCAGCTCACGCTCGACTTGAGATGCAGGCCCGCAGCGACGGGCACCGTGCGGCAGCGATAGCCGTGCGGCTCGAGCAGCCGCGCGAGCTGCGCCGCACCCTCCGCGTTGGTGCGGGCGGAGAGGCCGATGAAGACGGTGCGCCCGGCGACGAGCACGTCGCCGCCCTCCAGCGTCGCGGGCGCCTCCAGCCGGGCGAGCTCGCGGTGGCGTCCGAGCGCGGGAACGATGGCCTCCGCCTCTCCGAGCCTCGACGGCGCTCCCGGCCGCGCCACCACGGCCAGCTCGGGCACCACCACCGCGACGTCCTCGACGAAATACGCGTCGGGAAAGCCGGGGAGCGGGTCGAGGACCTCCACCTCCAGACCGAGCGCGCGCAGCGCATCGGCATAGGCGGCGTGCTGGGCGAGCATGCGCGCTGCATCCGGCTCGCCCAGCGCGGCGGTAGTGAGGCCGCGCGCGAAGTCCGGCCCGGGGCGTCTGACGATGGCCCAAGTCAGCACGCTCCCGAGCATAGCCTCGCTTCTTCAGGAACGCAGCGTCGCCCGCAGCGACTCCGCGGCGCTCACCAGCGCGGCGCCGAGCAGGAACGCGTCCTTGATCAGGAACCCTCCCGTGCCGCTGGTGACCGGCACCGGGAAGCCGGGCACCGACATCCATGCTCCCGGCGTGCTGAAGAGGAAGGTGAGGGTGGTGACGAAGATCGCGGCCGCCGCGAGGCTGCCGATGGCCGAGAGCCCCGGCGAGAAGCGGCGGGCCGCGATGAGCAGCGCCGCGGCGATCTCCACGGCGCCGATGCCGTCGGAGACCGCCTGCAGGCTCCCCACCGAGTAGAGCCAGGACATGAGGGGGCTGTTGGCGATCAGCGGCTGGATCCCGTTCGCCTCGGCAGCGGTGAACTTGAACGCGCCGAAGAAGAGCAGCATCGCGACCAGTCCGTAGCGCAGGACTGCGCCGCCTGCGGCGTCGAGAGTCTCCACGGCGGAAGATCCGGCGATTGCCCGCCGGAACGAAGTGGCTGCGAACTGCGAAGCGGGAATGGAGCTCATGTTCAACCTCCGGGGTCGGTGACTCCAGTCAGTCCCGCGATCCAGGAGCGCGTTACACCGGCGGGTTCACGAGGCATTGAAGAGGCCGCGTAAGGATTGCTCCGCCACCGCCGCCTGGCGCAATCGCTTCGTCTGCGGCGCGCGTACGGCAAGGGCAATTCGTCAATCCCGCCGGGCATGCTGAATGCAGCTTCAAGAATACCCCGGGGCGCGAAGGGAGGCTCGACAGATGCCGACCAGCAATTCGTGGGAGCCCGTTGCCGGCACCTTGACGGGGTATTACCGGACCGCGGCGGCGTTGCTCGCCGACGGCGGACGCGTCCTGCTCACCGGCGGCACGCAGGACCCCGGCCACAGCGCCGGCAACCGCCAGGCCTGGCGGTACGACGGAGCGCAGGTCGTCCACCTCGCCGAAACGATGGTGCAGCCGCGCTTCGGCCACACCGCGACCACGCTCGGCGACGGCAGGGTGCTGCTCGCGGGAAGCGAGGCGCTCGACACCTCTCCCGGGCGCGTCGCCGGAACGGCCGAGATCTACGACGCCGCGGCGGGACATTTCGCTGCGACCGGAACCCTGGTCGAACCGCGCGGATGGCACACCGCGACGTGGCTGCCCTCGTGCAGCAAGGTCCTGATCGTCGGCGGGGAGGACCCGGCGCTGGTGCACGGCGGGATCACCAGTCCCAAGGCGACCGCCGAGCTCTACGACCCGGCCACGGGCACCTTCCGCAAGACGAACCATTCGCTCAACGTCGCGCGCAGCCGGCATACCGCCACGCTCCTGCGCGACAATACCGTGCTCATCGTAGGCGGGTACTCCAGCGCGGCGCGAAACTCGGCGGAGATCTACGACCCCGTCACCGAGACGTTCACCGCCGTCGGCGGCCCGGCCATCGGCCGCGTCGATCACGCCGCGGCCTTGCTGAGCGACGACCGGGTGCTGATCGCGGGCGGTCATGAATATGGAAACGGCGCAGGAAAGCACGAGGAGATCTTCGATCCCGTCTCGAGGACGTTCACGCAGGTGGCGCCCATCGAGAAGACCGCCTACGGGCTCACGCTCAACACCCTGGCCAACGGCAAGGTGCTCGCATTGGGCGGCAGCGCGAACTACGAAAACATCCCCGACCTGACCATCGATCAGTACTGGTGGATCTTCGACCCGCAGTCCGCGACGTTCACCAGGATGGGCGCGACCCAGCGCATCGCCTTCCACACGGCCACGCTGATGGCGTCGGGCAGCGTCTTCGTGGCGGGGGGCGCCACCACCGGAGGCCATTTCCCGAGCCAGGCGATGCTGTACTGGCCGGACCTCGTGACGCTGCGGATCAACTTCCAGGGCACCGGAGCGGGATCCGTCTCGGGCCATCCCGGAAACGTGGCCTGCACGGCCACCGCCGCGTTCCAGGTGGCGGCCGGGCTGCAGATGTTCCTCCTCGCGGAAGCAGGCCGCCCGTGGATCTCCACCGCCTGGGAGCTGGTGCCCGCCTCGTTCGGGCTGCTCGGCGCTCGCCTCCAGCGGTGGACCAAGGTGATGGTCCTGCACACGAGCACCTTCGACGGATGGGGAAAGCTCGCGCCCTTCGATCCCACGAACCCGCTGATGGTGGTCATGGACACCAACCGATCGCTGGTGGTCAATTTCGGCGGCCACAAGGCCACCGCCGCGTGGCCCGGGTACCCGCATCTGGTGAAGATGCTTCCGCGGATCGGCGCCGAGGCCGCGTCCGCGCGCGCAGGCCACTGAGGCGCCGGCCCGTTACCCGCCGTGCACGGTGACCCAGAGCATCAGCGCGCGGGTGTCGAAATAGCCCTGGTTGCTGCTGGTGCCGCCGGTGGTGCCGACGTATCCGTCGAAGAAGAAGCGCAGGCCGACGTCGATCGGCGCCGACGGAGTGACCACCGCCTCGACGCCGACGGGGACGAAGTGCAGGACCTCCGAGCTCCCGGTGCTGGGAATGACGATGACCGCCGAGTATCCGGCGAGCAGGGTGAGCGCGAAGCGCGGGTCCGGTTGCAGGAGCAGGCCCAGCGGGACGTTGACGCCCACGTCGGTGAGCGTGCTGGTCCCGCCGTTGTTGCCGCTGCTGATGACGAGAAGATCGGAGGCTCCCTCCGTCAGCAAGCTCGCGCCCGAGTACAACCCCAGCCCCTGGTCGCCGAGGTTGTTGAAATGACCGAACTGGACGGTGCCCGTGCGTCCCATGACGAAAGCGACGGTCGGGCTGAGCGGCGCCTTGATCCGCGGTCCCAACCCGCCAAAGAAGCGGTTGACGTGCGTGGTCCCGCGGATGCCGGCGGTATCGCCGTTGAAACCGTAATTCTCGAAACCCGCGTCGATGCGCAGCGCCACGCTCTTGCTCGCGGCGAAAGCGGCACTTCCCAGGATGGAACCGAAACCCGCCCCCGGGTGGACGGGCAGCGCCAGCGCCAATCCGAATTGCGCGGCATCGCTGGCCCCGAAGTCGGCGCCGAGCGCCACCGTCTCGCCGGCGAGTGAGCTCCGCACTCCAAGCACCGAGTCGCTGGCGCTCCAGTTCGTGTACGTTCCCTGCAGCGTCAGGTCGAGCGCTCCGGCCCGGAGCGTCACCGGGCGATCGATGAGGGCCGGAAGCGGCGCGGCGTGCGCGGCGGCGCCGCAGACGACAAAGGCAATCAGCGGACGGATTGACATCATTGACCCATATCAGACCAAGGGTGCGTGTCAGGATTTCCCGCCCGCGACGTTGCGCCGCGACCGCTGCGCGTTTACAAGCATCCGACCCCTGTCGGAGGCATCATGCCGGAGAAGCCGAGCACCACCGAGGACGAGTACTTCGCCCGCGAGGACGCGGAGCGCCTGCGGAAGCTCGCCGCCGAGCAGCGCAAGTCGCTCGCGGACGCGGAGCGCGACGCGCTGCGCAAGCAGCATTTCATGCGCTGCCCGAAGTGCGGCATGGAGCTTCAGGAAATCCGCTTCCGCGGCGTCCAGGTGGACCGCTGCTTCTCCTGCAACGGCACCTGGCTCGACGCCGGCGAAGTGGAGAAGCTCGCGGGGCCGGGCGGCGATTCGGTGATGGGCGCCATCCTGCGGATCTTCAGGAAATGACGCCGTGACCAAGCGGTGACGCACGCCTGCTAGACCGGCGGGCATGAAGGCGCTGCTGGTGCAACCGCGCGCGCCGCACACGTACTGGGGCTTTCAGCACAGCCTCGGCATCATCGGCAAGCGCGCCTCGCTCCCCCCGCTCGGCCTGCTCACGCTCGCGGCGTTGCTTCCCAGGGACTGGGAGCTGCGGCTCGTCGATCTCAACGTCGAGGCCCTCGACGACGCCGACCTCCGCTGGGCGGATGCGCTCCTCCTCACCGGCATGCTCGTGCACGAGGAGTCGATGCACGAGGTGCTCGCCCGCGCGCGGCAGGCGGGTGTCCGGACGGTGGTGGGCGGTCCGGCGGCCACCGCGACTCCGGCGCGGTTCGCGGATGCGGACCACATCTTCTGCGGCGAGGCGGAGGGGCGTCTCGGCACCCTTCTCTCGGCGCTCGCCTCCGGCAGCGCGCCGCGGATGCTCGCGGACGACGGCCCGCGCCCCGAGCTCTCGGCGGTGCTGCCGCCGCGCTACGATCTGCTCCGGCGCTCGCGCTACGTGTCGATGAGCCTGCAGTTCTCGCGCGGGTGTCCCTTCTCCTGCGAGTTCTGCGACATCGTCGAGCTGTTCGGCCGCGTCCCGCGGGTGAAGTCGGTCGAGCAGGTGCTCGGCGAGATGGACGCGCTCTTCGCCGCGGGCTGGCGCGGCTCGCTCTTCTTCGTGGACGACAACTTCATCGGCAACCGCAAGGCCGTGGTCCGGCTCCTTCCCGAGATCGCGCGCTGGCAGCGCGAGCGCCGCTTCCCCTTCGAGCTGTACACCGAGGCGAGCATCGATCTGGCGGCGCAGCCGGCCCTGTTGCAGGCGATGGTCGACGCCGGCTTCAGCACGGTGTTCGTGGGCATCGAGACGCCCTCGGCGGAGGCGCTGCGCGAGACGCACAAGCTGCAGAACCTCAAGTCGGGGCTGGCGGAGGCGGTGAACGCGATCACCCGCGCGGGGCTCGAAGTGTGCAGCGGCTTCATCGTCGGATTCGATGCCGACGGCCCCGGCATCTTCGAGACGCAGCGCTCGTTCATCGACGGCCTGCCCATCCCCACGGCGATGGTGGGCCTGTTGACGGCGCTGCCGGGCACCAACCTGTGGCGGCGCATGGAGCGGGAGCGGAGGCTGCGCGGCTCTGCGGCGGGCGATCAGTTCGGCACCCGGCCCAACTTCCTGCCGGCGATGGACGAGCGGCTGCTGCTGGAGGGTTACCGCGGGCTGCTCTCCTCGCTGTACCGGCCGGAGGCGTTCTTCGCTCGCTGTGAGCGCCTCCTTCGCGCGGTGGGAAAGTCGCATTCGCGGCCGCTCACGGCGGCGGCGCCGCTCATGTTGGTGAGGATCGTCTGGGCGCTCGGCATCCTCTCCCCGCGCCGCGCCCATTTCTGGCGGCTCTTCGCGCTCGGGCTGCGCCGCCCGCACACCTTCGTCCGCGCCCTGACGCTCGCCACGCAGGGAGAACACCTCTTGCGCTACACGGAAGAGGACGTGCTTCCCCGGCTCGACTCCGCCCTGGCGCAACTCGAGCGCGAGCGCGCGCCGGCGTCCGCCACGGCGTCCTCGCCCGGCATGTGAGACGCGCATGATCGAGGTGGTCGAGGGAGACATCACGCTCCTGGACGTGGACGCGATCGTCAACGCGGCCAACGAGACGCTGCTCGGCGGGGGAGGGGTGGACGGCGCCATCCACCGGCGCGCGGGCCCCGGCCTCTACGAGGAGTGCAAGACCCTGGGCGGCGCGCGCACCGGGGAGGCGAAGATCACGGGCGGCCACGGGCTCGAGGCGCGCCACGTGATCCACGCAGTGGGACCGGTCTGGCGCGGCGGCAGTCAAGGCGAGCCGGAACTGCTCGCGAGCTGCTACCGCCGCTCCCTCGCGCTGGCCGCCCGGCACGGCCTCTCCAGCATCGCCTTTCCCGCCATCTCCACCGGCGCATACGGCTATCCGCTGGAGGCGGCGACGGAGATCGCGGTTCGCGAGGCCCGCGCCTTCGAGAAGGTCCACCCGGAAATACGCATCGTCTTCTGCTGCTTCTCGCCGCGCGACGCGGAGACCTACCGCCGCCGCCTCGCGGGCTGAGCCTTCACAGCCGAAAGCCGAGGCCGAGCGCGGTGCGCACCGCGAACGAGGGAGCGAACGAGGTGCGCAAGGTCGCCGCGTCCTGGCTGCGGAAGAGGAAGGTGGCGCCGGAGAGCGCGAGGAAGAGATAGCTGCGCTCCCCCAGCTCGCGGGTCGCGCCGAGCGTGGGCGAGAGCTGCAGCGCCGCAGTGGTGCGCGGCGGGGCCACGCCGGTGGTCCGGAATCGTTGCGCGAGCAGCGATGCGCCGGCGGTCACTCCCACTTCCACCGAGACCGCGCCGAGATCCCAGGCGTGCGCGGCCGACAGCTCGAGGTCGTATTCGTCGAGGGTCGCCTGCAGCCCGGGCCCGGCGAAGCCGCCGCGGCACCACCCCAGACGCGGCGTGAGCGTCAGGGAATGGAAGGCCACGGCGACGCCCAGCGCTGCTCCGGCGCAGGCGCCCGAATCGTCGAGGAGCGAGCTGCGCACGCGCCCCGACGCCTCCACCGACATGGCGGCGCGTGCGGCTCCTCCGCCCTTGCGCACGAGGCGCTCGTAGGCGGTCTTGCGCAGGCGCGACTCGTCCAGCGCGATCGCGGCGCCGGCGGGCGCATCGAAGCTGCCTTCGAGGAGCACGTCCGCCCCGCGCCCGCGCGCGAAGTAACGTCCGGGGCGCACGCTCAGCCTGCGCGACTTGTCCATTGCGGAAACCTCCGCCACCACCGCGCCGTCCTCGCTGCCGTGGAAGAGCAGCCAGGTGCGGCCCTCGGGAAGCGACACCCAGGCGCGTCCGGGCGCGCTCGCGTCCAGGGTGGAGAGGACGAGGTTTCCCTGGCCGCGGACTTCGTACTGGAAGGTGGGATGCTGCAGGCCGGCGAAGCTGCGGCTGGATGCGCGCAGGGTTGCGTCGTACGCGTAGCGGTACGCCTCGTCCAGTGTGACGCGCCCGTCGCCGTTCTCGTCGGCCGCGCCGAGCAGGCCGGAGATGAGCGCGTGGCTGAAGAAGCTGCCCTTGATGTCGTCCGACTCCTGGCTGTCCTCCGACGCGGAGCTGGAGGTGAGGAAGACCGCCCCCTCGCCGGCGACGCGCTCGTCCACGCGAATCTCGAACGGCGGAATGGGCGCGCCTCCCTTGACGCGAGTGAGTGCTCCGGAGCGGCACGCGTCGAGCACCAGGAGGCGAAAGCTGGCGGCGGAGCCGCGGACCAGCTGTTCCAGCTCGGCGAGCTCGAGCGAGCTGGTGCCGAGGTGCAGCGCGGCGGCGTCGGCATGGCCCGAGTAGTAGACGATGAGCACGGTCTGTCCGCGCGCGGCGCGCACGCGGTCGTTGACGGCGATGAGCGCGCGGCGCACGGCGGCGGCGTCCTGGCCGCGCAAGAGGACGAGGTTCTCCGGCCGGACGCCGCCCACCTCCTGCAGCACCGCGGCCATCCGGGCAGCGTCCGTCTCCGAATAGCGGAGCGGGGCGTCGGGCGGCTGGCCGGCGTCGTTGCCCACCACCATGGCGAACTTCTCCACCTGCGCCCGCGCGGCACAGGGCAGAAGCGCCGCCACCGCGGCGATCAGCGCTTGACGAAGCTCCACCGCGTCACCTGGCAGCCTTCGGGAACTGCGCTTCCGCCCCGCTCCAGCGCGGCGCGCAGCGGTTCGAGATCCACGGGCGCGGCGCAGAAGAGGCCGACGATGCGTTCTTCGCCCACCGTCGCGTCCAGCCGCGTTCCCAGCGGCAGCGCCAGGTCGGATCCTCTGGAGACCGGAGCGGCCCTCGGTCCCGCCGGGTAGTAGATCGAACCGCGGCCCTGCGCATCGAGGCTGAGCACGGCGACATATCCATCCGCCGGAACGGTCACAACGAAGCGCACCGCGTCGCCCGGCGCCACTTCTTCGCCGGCCCCTGCGCGCCGGACCTCGCCGCCATGCTGGACGTACATGCCGAGGGCGAAGCCCGACCCCTTGCTGCGCTCGCGCGGAACCGACGGGCGAAGGACGAGCAGCACTCCCGCCGCGGCAGCCACCCCCGCGACCGCGGCGACCAGGCGGATTGGCCGCCGCGGGCGCAGGGGCACCGCGCGAAGCGCGGGCAGCGGCTCGCGCGGCCGCATCGATTCGACGGCCTGGCTGCACTGCGGGCAGGTCTGCAAGTGCGCGCGAACTTCGGCGGCCGCGGCGTCGTCCAGCTCGCCCGTCGCGAACCGGTCGAGTTGCAGCGCCGAGAGGCAAGCCGGCCAGAGGCGCTCTGCGAAGAGGGTGCTCATGCGCTCTGCTCCACGCGCTCCAGGGATTTGCGGGCGCGCTCGAGGAGGTATCCGACCTGCCGGCGCGAGCAGCCCAGCAGCTCGGCGACCTCCGTGTGCGTCATTCCGTCGACGTGGTGATAGACGGCAGCCGCGGCCACGTCGGCGGGCAGCCGCGAGAGGATGTTGCGCACCTCGGCGAGCGCCTCGGAGCGGGGCGGCCCCTGGTCGGACTGCGGCGCGCGCAGCTCGAGCAGGCGCGCGCCGGTGCGGCGGTTGCGGAGCTGGTTCAGGCACCAGTGGGTGGTCGCGCGATAGATCCAGGCCACCACCGACTTCACCTCGCGGAGCGCGTCCGGGCTGCGCAGGAGCGACGCGAACACCTCCTGCAGCGCCTCCTGCGCCTCCTGCTCGCTGCCGAGGAGCGTTCGCGCCCGCCGCAGCACGATGTGCCCGTGAGACCGGTACAGCGCTTCCACGTCCAGCGTCACGGACAGCCTCCCCCGGGAGGGCCCAGTCCCACGGCGCCGAGGTCGAGGACCAGCGATTCGGAGGGCGGCGCAAGCGAGAGGCGGTAGGGCGCGACGCAGAAGGCGCGCGCCGTCCCCGGAGCGCTGGTGCCGTCGTCGCGGACGCCTCGGGCGGCAAGGTCCGCGGCGCAGGCGTCGAGCTGCGCGGCGGTCATGCAGGCGGGGTTCACCGGAGTCACCACCAGCAGGTGGAACCCGGCCGCGAGCGGCGCGCCCAGCCACCATGCGGTCAAGGAGCCCGCAGGGACGTCGGAGGCGAGGTAGATCACCCAGTGGCGCGCGTCGACGCCGAAGCCGCCGCCGGCGCCGGGGGGCCCCGGCGGGGCGGCCGCTCCGCCTGAGATCTGCGCCGCGGCGATGCCCTTGGGCACGGCCGCGGCAGTGGCCCGCGCATAGATGGGCTCGCCCGGCGCGAGCGAGCGCCGCGCCGCCGCGGGGGGCGGGTGATACAGGTGCGCGGTGAAGAGGGCGGGAAATCCGGCCTGCACCGGCGCGCGCGTCGCCAGGTCCTGATCGGTCGTCGCGGGCGGATCGCCGCGCTGCCAGAGCATGGCCGCCTCCAGTTCCGGCAGCGGCCCCTGGCTGACGACCTGCCCCTGCAGGGTGAGCAGCGGCTCGCCCGGATAGGCCGGGTCCGCCTGCGGATCGCAGGACCAGGCCAGCGCCACGAGCAAGAGCGTCGTCCACCGCACCTGGAACCCTCCTCGAATCGATCAGGACCGCGAGCGCCGCGATCGTGGCAACGCGCCGCACATCTTGCCCGAAAGTGCGGGCTCGCGGTCCTTCATGGCGAACACCGGAACGGAGCCGTCCATGCTGCGCAAGCGCCTGCTCTCACTCGTCGTCGTCGCCGCCTGCTCGAAAGGCCCCGCACCATTTCCAGCCGACATCCAGACGCGCGTCGCGCTCACCCGGGCGTCCTCGTGCGGCGAGCTGACGCAGACCGTCCAGGATACGGCGGTGCGGCAGATGCGCTCGCAGATGGACGCGTGGAAAGACCAGACGGGCGGCATCCTCACGGGCACAGGCGACGCACCCGCGGCTTCGCCGGCAGCGGCTCCGGCGAGCTACACGACCACCAACACGCAGGTCGAAGGCGTGGACGAGGCCGACTTCGTCAAGAACGACGGCACCCGCATCCTGGTGCTCTCGGGGCACACGCTCTTCTCCGCGAAGAGCTGGCCGCCGCAGGACCTCGCGGTGGCGGGCAAGCTGGAGATCGAGGGGTGGCCGCTGTCGATGTTCCTGGAGGGAAACCAGGTCGTCGTATTCTCCGCGGTCCCGGCGGCGGGGGCGTTTCAGCCGGTGGATTCGACATGCGTGGCGAACCTGCTGCCCTGCCCGGGCGGTGGCGCTTCGACGACCAAGATCACGGTGGTGGACGTGAGCGATCTCGCCGCGCCCGCGGTGCGGTCGGAGACGTACCTGCCGGGGTACTCCGCGGGCGCGAGGCGCGTGGGGACTTCCGTGCGCCTGGTGCTGAGCGATTCCGTTCGCTGGCCCGCCGACGTGCGCTGGATGCCTCCGTACGATCGGTCCCTCTACCAGGATCGATCGAAGCTCGCCGACGCCATCAGCGCGCTCGAGGATCGCAACGAGGCGATCATCCGCGCCACTCCGGTCGAGAAGTGGTTCCCGCCCGGCCAGCGCAAGCTCGCGGACGGCACGCTCATCGACGTCGCCTACCGGTGCGGCGACTTCTACCTCTCCAACGCGCCGGAGCGGCTGGGGCTGGTCACGGTGGCGACGCTCGACCTCGCCCGCCTCGACGCCGGCGTCTCGCGCTCCAGCATCGTGGGCGAGCCGGGAACGATCTACGCGACTCGCGACCACCTCTATCTCGCCAGCCAGCACTGGTGGTGGTGGGGAGTGTCCGGCCAGCGCGACTACACCTATGTCCACGAGTTCGACATCGGCGACCCGGCCACCGCGGCGTATCTCGGCTCGGGCGGCGTGGAAGGGCACGTCGGCGACCAGTTCGCCATGGACGAACACCAGGGCGCGCTGCGCGTCGCCACCACCACCGCGCGGTACGAGGAGGACGCGAACAACCCGCACTGGCTCCGCACCGTCTCGAGCACCCGGCTCAGCGTGCTGGCGCCCGACGGCAAGGGGAGCCTTTCGCTGGTGGGCGAGATCGCGCCCATCGTCGACGGCGAGCGGCTGATGTCGACGCGCTTCATCGGCGACAAGGGATACGCGGTCACCTTCCGCAACGTCGACCCGCTGGTCACGCTCGATCTCGCGGACCCAGCCCATCCGAGAAAGGTGGCCGAGCTGACGCTGACCGGATTCTCCAGCTACCTGCAACCCATCGACGACGATCATCTCCTCGCCATCGGCGTGGAGCTGCCGCTCGACCCGCAAGGCCATCCCGACTTCAACCGCCGCGCCGTCGAGCTGTCCCTCTTCGACGTGAGCGATCTCGCGAACCCGCGGCGCACGGCGCAGGCGCTGGTCGGAACCGCCTGGGCGTGGAGCGAGGCGCTCTGGGACCACCACGCCTTCAACTGGTACCGGCCCGACCCGGCGAAACCGGGGCTGCTCGCGATCCCCTTCAGCGACTGGATCCAGCCCACCGCCGCGCAGCCGTGGTGGAGCAGCTTCGTCAGCGACGTGCGCGTCTTCTCGGTGGACCCGGCGGGCTCGATCGCGGCGGCAGGATCGCTGGGGATGAGCGACGTCTACATCCAGCAGGGGACGGGCAACTGGACGTGGTGGTACCGCCCGTGGGTGCGAAGGAGCGTCATGGCCACCGACCAGGGCGGGAGCACCTTCGTCTACGCCGTTTCCGACGCCGGCGTGCGCGTGGCGCCGCTGTCCAATCTCGCCGCGCCTCTGGGGACGGCGCTGTTTTCCAGGTGATGCGCCTCGCGCTTCCGATCGCGCTGGTCGGAGGCGCCGCCTGCGGCAGCAGCGGTGTGGATTTCGACGTCGCGCTTTCGCCCTCGGCCGCGTCTCAGGGCGAGAGCACCGTCTCGCCGTAGGAGAGATAGCGGTCCACCGACTGCGCCGCCTGGCGTCCCTCGCGGATGGCCCAGACCACCAGCGACTGCCCGCGCGCCATGTCGCCGGCGGCGAACACTCCCGCGACGCTGGTCATGCGGGTGGCGTCGGTCCAGACGTTGCCGCGCTCGTCGAGCTTCACGCCGAGCTGCTGCAAGAGCGGCTTCTCCGGGCCGAGGAAACCCATCGCCAGCAGCACCAGATCGGCGGGGATCACCTTTTCCATGCCCGGGATCTCGCGCGGGCCGAAGCGCCCGTCCGGGGCCTTGACCCACTCGACGGAGACGTAGAGCAGTTCGCGAACGTTGCGCTGCTCGTCTCCGAGGAAGCGCTTGGTCATCACCGAATAGACCCGCGGGTCGCGGCCCCAGAGCGCCTTCGCCTCCTCCTGCCCGTAGTCCATCCGGTAGACCTTGGGCCACTGCGGCCAGGGATTGTCGGCGGCTCGCGTCTCCGGAGGCCGGGGGAGGATCTCCAGCTGGGTGACGCTGCGCGCGCCCTGGCGGATGCTGGTGCCCACGCAGTCGGTGCCGGTGTCGCCGCCGCCGATGACGATGACGTGCTTGTCCTTGGCCGAGATGCGCGCGCCGTCGGCGAAACCCGAATCGAGCAGCGACTTGGTGTTCCGCTTGAGGAACTCCATGGCCGGGTAGATGCCGCCGAGGCTCCTGCCCTCCACGGGCAGATCGCGCGCCTGGGTGGCGCCGCCGCAGAGCACGGTGGCCTCGTAGTCGGCGAGCAGCTTCTCCGCGGGAAGGTCCTTGCCCACCTCCACGCCGGTGACGAAGCGCACCCCCTCCTCGGCGAGGAGCTTCACCCGGCGCTCGACCAGCTTCTTGTCGAGCTTCATGTTGGGAATGCCGTACATGAGCAGCCCGCCGATCCGGTCGTCGCGCTCGAAGACCGTCACGTCGTGGCCGGCGCGGTTGATCTGCGCGGCCGCTGCCAGCCCCGCAGGGCCGGATCCCACCACCGCGACGCGCTTGCCCGTGCGCATCCGGGGCGGATCGGCGACCACCCATCCCTCCGCGAAGGCGCGGTCGGCGATGGCCTCCTCCAGCATCTTGATGTTCACCGCGGGCAGGTCGATGGCCACGGTGCAGCTTCCCTCGCAGGGGGCGGGGCAGACGCGGCCGGTGAACTCGGGGAAGTTGTTCGTCTTGGCGAGGCGGATGAAGGCCTCCTTCCACTGCCCGCGCCAGACCAGGTCGTTCCACTCCGGGATCAGGTTGTTGACCGGGCACCCCGACGCCATGCCGGCCATCAGCTTGCCGGTGTGGCAGAAGGGGACGCCGCAATCCATGCAGCGGCCGCCCTGCTCGCGCAGGGTCTGCTCGGAGAGCGGCACGTGCATCTCGTTCCAGTCGCGGATGCGCTCCAGCGGCGCCCGGTCGTGGGAAGGCTCGCGCAGGTAGTCGAGGAAGCCGGTCGGTTTGCCCATGATGATCCCGCGCGGCTAGTTGCCGCCCACCCTCTTCGCGTCGTGCGCGTTCTCCTCGAACGCCGCCATCTCCGCCTCCTCCGGCGACATGCCGGAGGCGCGCATCTTCGCCTGCGCGTCGAGGACGCGCCGGTAGTCGTTCGGCATCACCCGCACCCACCGCGCGGCGGTCTCCGCGAAGCGCTCCAGCACGCGCCGCGCCAGCGCGCTCTGGGTCAGCTCGGCGTGCCGCTCCACCATGCGGCGCACGGCGCGAAGCTCCTCGTCGGGCACAGGTCCGAGCGAGACCATCTCGCCGTTGCAGCGGCCGGCGAACTTGCCGTCGCCGTCGAGGACGTACGCCACTCCTCCCGACATTCCCGCGGCGAAGTTGCGCCCGGTGGGGCCGAGCACGACCACGCGGCCGCCGGTCATGTACTCGCAGCCGTGGTCGCCCACTCCTTCCACCACCGCGTCGACGCCGGAGTTGCGCACGCAGAAGCGCTCGCCGGCGATGCCGCGGATGAACGCCTCGCCCGAGGTCGCGCCGTAGAAGGCCACGTTGCCGACGATGACGTTCTCCTCGGCCACGAACCCCGCCTCCGCCGGCGGGAAGACGACGATGCGCCCGCCGCTCAGTCCCTTGCCGATGTAGTCGTTGGCGTCTCCCTCCAGCACCAGCGTCATTCCCCTGGGGACGAACGCGCCGAAGGACTGCCCCGCCGAGCCCTTGAAATGGAAGCGGATGGTGTCGTCGGGCAGGCCCTGCGGGCCGTGCCGCCGCGTCACTTCGCTGCCGGTCATGGTGCCGACCACGCGGTTGGTGTTGCGGATGGGCAGCGTCGCGCGGACCTGTTTCTTCTCGTCGATGGCCGGCCGGGCCAGCGGCAACAGGGTGGTGGCGTCCAGCGTCTCGTCGAGCCCGTGGTCCTGGGGAATGCGGCAGGTGCGGCCGTAGTGCTTGGGCACGGTGGGCTTGAAGAGGATGCGGCTGAAGTCCATGTTGCGCGCCTTCCAGTGATCGACCGCGCCGCGCATCTCGATGCGCTCGGAGCGGCCCACCATCTCGTCGAAGGTGCGGAAGCCCAGCTCCGCCATGTACTCGCGCGTCTCCTGGGCGACGAAGCGCATGAAGTTGACCACGTGCTCCGGCTTGCCGGCGAACTTCGCGCGCAGCCGCGGATCCTGGGTGGCGATGCCCACCGGGCAGGTGTTGAGGTGGCAGGCGCGCATCATCACGCAGCCCAGCGCGATCAGGGGGCCGGTGGCGAAGCCGAACTCCTCCGCCCCGAGCAAGGCGCCAATCACCACGTCGCGGCCGGTCTTGAGCTGGCCGTCCACCTCCACGGTGATGCGGCTGCGCAGGTCGTTGAGCACCAGGATCTGGTGCGTCTCCGCGAGCCCCAGCTCCCAGGGGATGCCGGCGTGCTTGATGGAGGTGAGCGGGGAAGCGCCGGTGCCGCCGTCATGGCCGGAGATGAGCACCACGTCCGCGTGCGCCTTGGCCACTCCCGCCGCGATGGTGCCGACGCCCAGTTCGGCCACCAGCTTCACGCTGATGCGCGCGTTGCGGTTGGCGTTCTTCAGGTCGTGGATCAGCTCCTTCAGGTCCTCGATGGAGTAGATGTCGTGGTGCGGCGGCGGGGAGATGAGCCCGACTCCCGGCGTGGCGTGCCGCACCTTGGCGATCCAGGGATAGACCTTGGCGCCGGGAAGCTGCCCGCCTTCGCCGGGCTTCGCGCCCTGGGCGATCTTGATCTGCAGCTCGCGCGCGTTGACCAGGTAGTTGCTGGTGACCCCGAACCGCGCGCTCGCCACCTGCTTGATGGCCGAGTTCTTCGAGTCGCCGTTCTCTTCTTTCACGTAGCGGGCCGGGTCCTCGCCGCCCTCGCCGGTGTTCGACTTGCCGCCGATGCGGTTCATCGCCACCGCCAGCGTCTCGTGCGCCTCCTTGGAGATGGAGCCGTAGCTCATGGCGCCGGTCTTGAAGCGGCGCAT
>DATDMU010000024.1:0-6467 GCA_036518615.1 Myxococcales bacterium | reverse complement strand
GAGCTGAAGTACGGCACGGTGCCGGGGCTGCAGAAGGAGCTGGAGGCCCAGAACAGGAAGCTGGGCGAGCTGCAGACGCAGCGGCGCATGCTCAAGGAAGAGGTGGACGCGGAGGACATCGCCCACGTCGTCTCCAAGTGGACCGGCATCCCCGTCTCCAAGCTCCTGGAGGCGGAGATGCAGAAGCTCGTCCACATGGAGGAGCGGCTGCAGAAGCGCGTGGTGGGCCAGGAGGAGGCGGTGCGCGCGGTCTCCAATGCAGTGCGGCGCGCCCGCAGCGGGCTCCAGGATCCCAACCGTCCCATCGGCAGCTTCCTCTTCGCCGGCCCCACCGGCGTGGGCAAGACCGAGCTGGCGCGGGCCCTGGCCGAGTTCCTCTTCGACGACGAGAGCGCCATGGTGCGCCTCGACATGAGCGAGTACATGGAGAAGCACTCGGTGGCGCGGCTCATCGGCGCGCCTCCCGGCTACGTCGGCTACGACGAGGGCGGCCAGCTCACCGAGGCGGTGCGCAGGCGGCCCTACACGGTGGTGCTCTTCGACGAGATCGAGAAGGCGCACCGCGACGTTTTCAACGTGCTGCTCCAGGTCCTCGACGACGGCAGGCTCACCGACGGCCAGGGCCGTACCGTGGACTTCCGCAATACCGTGGTCATCATGACCTCGAACCTCGGTTCGCAGCACATCACCGGCGGCGACCACGAGACGGAGGAGAAGAGCGTGCGCGACGCCATCCGCGCCGAGCTGAGGACGGAGCTGCTCAACAGCATCGACGAGGTGGTGGTGTTCCACAGCCTCGGGCGCGAGGAGCTGGCACGCATCGTCGACATCCAGCTCGCGCGGCTGGGCAAGCTGCTCGCGGACAAGCAGCTCCGCCTGGAGCTGACCGACCGGGCGAAGCTGGCCGTGGGCGCAGCGGGCTACGACCCGGTCTACGGCGCGCGGCCGCTCAAGCGCGCGCTGCAGCGGCTGGTGCTGGATCCGCTGGCGATGAAGGTGCTGCAGGGCGACTTCCGACCCGGCGACACCATCCGCGTGGACGCGGGCAAGTCGGACGACGTGCTCACCTTCACGCGCGCCGACGGCGCGAGCGCGCCGGCCGAGACGCCGGCGATGCTGCACTAACTGCATTTGTGCAGAGCGGCCTTCGTCCTGCGACGAAGGCCGCCTTGTACTGCTTCGGGGTCCCTGCCTATGCGGCATGGCGCTGCCCTCGCGATCGGGCAGCGCGGCTCCACAAGGGAGGACCCATGAAACCGTGGCGAAGGACGCGTGTCCTGGGGCTGGTGGCCGTCCTGTGCGCGGGAGTGGCCCACGCCGACTCGCGCGACCGCGCGGCCGCGCCGGCCCTCGTCGGCACCATCAGCGTGCCGGGCAAGAACCTCACCTCGTTCGACATCAGCTGGGTGGACGACTCCAGCGAGACCTATTACCTCGCCGACCGCTCCAACGCCGGAGTCGACATCTTCGACGCCCGCCGCGGCACCTTCACCGGGCGCGTCGGCGGCTTCGCCGGCCAGAAGGCGAGCAACGACGTCTCCGGCCCCAACGGCGTGCTCAGCATCGAGAGCCTGCACGAGGTCTGGGCGGGCGACGGCGACAGCACCATCAAGGTGATCGACGTCCGCTCCTCGCCGGCGGTGGTGGCGACCATCTCCACCGGCGGCCTGGCCCGCGCGGACGAGATGGCATTCGACCCGCGGGACCATCTCGTCCTGGTCGCCAACGACGCCGACAGCCCGCCCTTCGTCAGCCTGGTCTCCACCGAGAGCCGCACGGTGGTCGGCCGCATCAGCTTCCCCGAGGCGACCAACGGCATCGAGCAGTCCGTCTGGGACCCGGCCACGCGCCGCTTCTACCTCTCCATCCCCGAGCTGAACGGCAACCCGCGCGACGGCGAGATCGCGGTGATCGATCCGCGCAGCGGCACGCTGGTGGACGCGTTCGCCGTCAGCGAATGCGAACCGGCCGGGCTCGTTCTCGGCCCGCGGCAGCAGCTGCTGGTCGGGTGCAGCCAGGACGCCATCGCGGCCGGATTCGCCCCCAAGACCCTGGTGCTCGATGCGCGCAGCGGCGACACGGTGGCGACGATCACCCAGGTGGGCGGCTCCGACGAGGTCTGGTTCAATCCCGGCGACCAGCGCTACTACCTCGCCGCGCGGGGAATGAAGCCGCCGGTCCTCGGCGTCATCGACGCGCGCACCAACACCTGGGTCGCCAACGTGACCACCGGCGTGAACGGCTCCAATGCCCACTCGGTGGCGGCAGATCGCAAGAACAACCACGTCTTCGTCCCGCTCCGCGCGCCCAACGCGGCCTGCGCCAACGGCTGCATCGGCGTGTTCGCCACCCCCGACGACGACGACTGAGCGCCGGAGGAAGGACATGAAGCGCTTCTTCGTGCTGGCGCTGCTCTGCGCCTCGGGCAGCGCCCTGGCAAGACCCTGGGTCCTCGTCACCGGCCGCAGGGACCCCCGCATCTACGCCATCGACCTGCGCGCCGCGCTGAGTCCCGCGAACGACGGGACGCCCAACGCGATCGTCAGTCGCTCGCTCACCTCGCCCCGGCACCTCGACGGCCGGCTGCTGGGCGACCCCGCCAACATCGTGCTCAGCCCGGACCAGCGCACCGCGTTCGTGATGAACCACCACGGCGCGGTGGACAACGCCGCCTTCCTGCAGCACGGCGGCCGCGCCAGCGTCGCGGTGATGGACGTCCGCAAGATGCTCCAGCGCAGGTTCGACGGCACCGACGCCGCGCTCGAGCGCGTCTACGACGGCGGCTGGTTCGGCGGCGTGGGCCTCGTCGTCCTGCCCGACCTCATCGTCGCCGGCTACTCGGAGAACTGGCTGAGCGAAGACGGCTCCAACCGCATCGGCCTCGTCGACCGCAGGACCGGCGGGCTGGTGGGCCAGATCGAGATGGCGCTGACCGGACCCGGCACCCGCCAGCTGACCTCGCCCTGCCCGGCGTTCCCGGTTCCATTCGTCTCTCCCACGCCACCGCCGGTGGTGCCCTTCCTCTCCCTCGATCTGGCCTTCGGCTGCTGGCCCGACCCCGAGGGCCTCGCGCTCGCGCACGGGAGCGATGGCAAGGCGTACCTCGTCTCCGGCAACGGCGGCACCGAGGACGTGTCGATCATGGACCTGGACCAGGCGCTGGCGGGAAAGCCGGTCGTGGAGGTGGCGCCTCGCATTCCCGTGCAGACCGGACCCTTCGGCATCGCCGCGAGCCCGAACGGCAGGTTCGTGGCGGTGACGGCGCGCGAGAGCAATCGCGTCGACTTCGAGGGGAACACCATCTCCATCATCGACGTGGATCGCGCGGTGCGGAACCTTGCCGGAGCGGAGACGCGAGTCCAGGTGGGAACCGACGACCCCAACGCGGGGGCGCGGCCCTTCACGCTCGCCTGGACTCCCGATGGCCGCGAGGTGGTGGTGGCGAACTTCCGCACCGACAACGTCTCGGTGGTCGATCTCTCGCGCGCCCTGGCGCATAGCCCGGGGGCCGAGGTCGCCCGGATCCCGCTCACCCGGCCCGACGGAATCCCGGCGCGGCCGAAGGGGACTGCGGTCACCCCCGACGGCCGCTTCGCGGTGGTCTCCGGCGGCGCGCGGCAGCCCGCGACGGCGCCCGCGAGCGGGACGCTGTTCATCATCGACCTGCGCACCCATCGCCAGGTCGCGACCGTCACCGGCGTAGGCAACGACCCCTACGGCGTGGCTGTGGTGGACGACGGCCAGGGAGATTAGAGGCCAGCTTGTCGCCGGGGGTCGGGCAGCGTATTGAGCTGCCCTGCATGGACGCCGCCACGCTGCAACTCCTGCGCGAGCAGAGCGGCCTTCGCCTGGACCGGGAAGGCCGCTTCTGGCACCGCGGCGGCGAGGTCACGCATGCGCGCACCAACGCCGTGCTGCACCAGGGAATCCACCGCGCGCCCGACGGCCGCTGGGCCACGCGCATCGGCAAGGAGTGGGGATACCTGGAAGTCGAGGACGCCGCGCTCTTCATCCGCCGCGTCGAGCCCGCCGCCGCGTCGCTGCGCGCGCAGCTCGCGTCGGGGGAATGGGTGGACGTCGATCCCGCGACGCTGGCCGCCGGCGCCGACGACGCCCTCTATGCGCGCGTCAACGGCGAGCGCGCGCGGCTGACGCGACCCGCCCAGCTGTCGTTGAGCGACTTGCTGGAGGAGGACGCGGCAGGCTTCTCGCTGCGACTGGGAGATCGCGCATTCCGCATCGGCCGCGACGCGGGTCCGGAGCCAACCCGCACGGCGGGACACGCTCCAGGTGTTCATTCCTGAACCTCGGGTTCAATCGGTTGAACCCGTCGTCCCGCTCAGGTCCGCCGGCGGCGGGCGACGTACAGCCCTGCGCGCACCCCGAAAAAGCCCGACGTCGCGCAGAGGCCCACGGCGGCGAGCAGCGCAAAGAGCGGCAGCCAGAGCAGGTCGCCCAGACCGGGCCGGGTCGCGCCGGGAGCGAGCGGCGCCGCGGCGATGGTCATTCCCAGCACCACCGCGACCAGCGCCGCCGCGAAGACTCCGCCAACGGCGCCGGTGCGCGGCGTGATCTCCGCGATCGCCGCGGCCACGCCGGCGACCACCCCGACGCACCAGATCAGCAGCACCACGAACCATGCGCCGGGCGCGGAGAAGATGCGGAAGAGCACCGCCGCCAGCATGACGCCGACCGCGCCGATGGCGATGGCCCAGGCCGCGCTCCTAAGCATCCTCCGGCGCCTCCTCGCGCGGATCGACGTTGCCGGGAAGGTAGTAGACCTCGTCGAGGAAGAGGCCGTGGGCCGGCGCGGTGGGTCCCGCGAGCTTGCGGTCGCGCGCCTCGAGCAGCGCCGTCAACGAGTCTGCCGCGCGGCGGCCGTGGCCCACCTCCACCAGCGTGCCGACGATGTTGCGGACCATGTGCTTGAGGAACGCAGTCGCCGTCACCGCCATCTCGATGCGAGGCCCCTCGCGCCGGATGCTCAGCTCGCGGATCTCGCGCACGGTCGTCCGCGCCGGACAGTCTGCCGCGCGCAGGGAGGAGAAGTCGTGCCAGCCGAGAAGCTGCGGCGCGGCCGCGGCCATCGCCTCCACGTCCAGCGGCCGCCGGATCTCCCAGGCCCGCCCGCGCTGCAACGGCGAGCGGACCGGCGTCTGCACAATATAGTAAATATACCGCTTGCCGCGCGCCCAGCGCCGCGCATCGAACCCCTCCGGCGCGACTTCCGCCCGCACGCAGGCCAGGTCCTCCGGCAGGAGCGCATTGAGGCCCGCCGTCCACGCCGTCAGGGGAAGCTCCTTGGCGACCCGCAGCGACGCCACCTGCCCGCGCGCGTGCACGCCCGCATCGGTGCGGCCGGCGCCGGTGACGCGCACCGTCTCGCCGCAGAGCCTCGCCACCGCCTTCTCCAGCTCCTCCTGCACGCTGCGTCCGTTGGGCTGCACCTGCCAGCCCACGAAGCGCGCGCCGTCGTACTCGAGCGTGAGCTTGAGGAAGGTCACTTCCCGCCGTCTTCCACCTTCACCGGGACGGCCTTCTTCCCGGACGTCGCCTCCACGTAGGCGAACTTCGAGAGCAGCTCGTTGATGTTCATGGTCTGCAGCGCCGAGCCCTTCGCGCCGCCGGGAAGGAAGACGATCTGCTTGCCCTTCAGCGCATCGGCCACCGCCAGCTTCACCAGCGTGCGCCCGCCCGCGCCGCTCATGGCCTGGTTGGTCTTCTCCACGCCCTTCGCCTTGGCCTTCTTCTCGGCGAGGATGGCCTCCGCCTCGCGCTGCGCGCGGAAGTAGTCGGCGTCGGCGTGCAGCTTCACCTGGTCGAGCGCCCCCTTCGCCGTGGCGATCTTCTGCGCCACCTGCCCCTTCGCGGTCTCGAGGTTGCGCAGCGCCTCCTGCTGGGCGGCGTGGCCTTCCGAGACCATCCGCTCGGCGGTCTGCTCCGCCAGCTTCTTGTCGTGGATGACCTTCTCGTACTCCGGGTGGAAGTGGTGCTCGCCCAGGATCACGCGCTCGACGATCACGCCCTCCGGAGTGAACACCTTCGCCAGCTTCTCGCGCGCCTCCTCCGCCTTCTGGAAGCGCTTGTCGGAGACGTAGAACTCCTCGCTGGTCATCGTGTTGAGCACGTCGCGGACGATGCTGCGGCAGGCGGGGCGGACCAGGTTCTCCTTCACCTCCGCGGTGGACCCGCCCACGTGCTCGAGGATCCACGGCGTCCTCGCGCTGTCGATGCGCCAGGCCACGGTGACGTCCACCTCGATGTCGTTGCCGTCGTGCGTCTTGAACTGGATGTCGTCGCGGCCGCTGCGGTCGCCGCGTTCGCGCGCCTGCACCATCTCCAGATTCTGCAGGGCCACGTTGTAGACGTGCCAGTCGGTGATGAACGCCGGGAAGGTGTACATGGCGCCCGGCGGATAGGTCTCCTGCTGCACGCCGGTCTTGCCGAAGAGCCCGATCTTCCGCGTC
>DATDMU010000023.1:0-4028 GCA_036518615.1 Myxococcales bacterium | reverse complement strand
ACCTCGTCGAAGGTGGACTTGTCGTCCACCGGCTCGATGCGGGCCTTGAGATAGGGGTGCTCCTGCACCAGCTCGACCACGCGGAAGCGGGCGAGGCCCTGCACGACGAGCGAGTAGTTGTCCTCGCCCATCTTGAGCAGTTTCACGATCCGCGCCACCGTGCCCATCTGGTGCAGGTCTGCGGCGCCGGGATCCTCTTCTTCCGCCTTGCGCTGGGTGACGACGCCGATGACCTGATCGTCGCGCACCGCGTCCTTGATCAGCGCGATGGTCTTCTGCCTTCCCACGGCCAGGGGCAGGACGCCGCCGGGAAAGAAGACGCTGTTGCGCAAGGGAAGGATGGGGAGGACCGACGGAATGTCCTCCTTGTTGATGAGCCCCGGGGCAGCGGGCGTGACCACTTTGCCTTTCTCGGACATCTCTTTTCTCCCCGTCCTTGGAAAATCTGTTCCGCCTGTCTAACGCCGAGTCGCCAATGTAGCCACAGCAGAGGGTCTGGCAATAGCACCGTGTCGCCCGGCTGGCACGCAAGCTGCCGCAGCCTTGACGGCACGGCGGGCCGTCCAAACCTTGCCAGCCAACCGGATGCGCTCCATTCCCAAAATCACGCTGCTCGCCCTCCTCTCTGCCTGCCAGAGCTACGTCGCCGTGCCTGTGCAACCCGTGACACTGGTCGCCGTGTCGCAGCGCAACAAGGTGCGGGTGTTCACCAAGGCCGACGTCCTTCTGGTGGTGGACGACAGCTTCTCGATGTCCGGCAAGCAGCAGCGGCTTGCCGCCGCCTTGCAGAACTTCACCGCGCAGATGGATGCGCTGAAGCCCCCGGTGGACTATCAGGTGGCGGTCACGACCACCACCGTTTCCGAGCGGCTGGGGTCGTGCGGCCCCGCCGGCGATCCTTCCGCGGCTTCCGCCTGCGACAGCGAATGGCAGGTGGACGGATTCAGCTGCGACAGCGGGCTCGCCTGCTTCCGTCCGTTCCCGCAGGCGGGGCAGCTCCACAAGGGCGCCTCGGCGCCGGCCACGGTCCTCCGCCGCGCCGACTACACCGCCGCGCAATTTGCGCAGTTCGTCGCCGACTCGGTGCAGGTGGGAGTGGGCGGCTCGCGGCAGCCCCAGGGGCTCGAGGCGATGAAGCTGGCGCTGAAGCAGCCCGGCTTCCTGCGCGACGGCGCCAAGGTCGTGGTGGCCTTCTTCTCCGACGCGGAGGACTGCTCCGACCCGGGTCACCGCCTCTCCATGCTGCTCAAGGACCCGTCCACCGGCAACGTGGTGGACCAGTGCGCCATCATGGCCCGCGGCGACGCTCCCTCCGCGCTCGAGCCGGTGGCCAACTACGTCAATGTTCTCCGCGCCCTGCGCGAGCCCGACGGGACGCCCAAGGAAGTGGAGATCGGCGCGGTGGTGTCGCTGCAGGACGGGTCGCAGGAGCCCGGCGTGTGCGCGAACCCCGCCTGCGACCAGGCCTGCGACGCGCCGGCGGCGCAGGACGCCTGCCGCACGCGCTGCGACGGCTCTCCCACGCCGGACATCTGCCTCGCGGACTGCACCGCGCAGTGCCATCTCTTCTGCGGCGGACAGGTGCCCTCGCGCCGCTACGTGGAGCTGGCCTTCGCCTTCTCCGGCGTGGCCGCGAACGTGTGCGCCGACGACGCGAGCCCGGCCATGGCGCGGCTCTCGTCGGTGATCGGCATCCCCAGGCAGATCCTGCTGCGCGCGCCGCCATCGGCGCCGGAGTTCCTGGTCGTGCGCGTCGAGCGGGCCGGGCAGACCCTGGATTGCGCGCCGGGCGTCGGCTACCAGATGGTGACGACGACCGACGGCCCTGCGGTGCAGTTCACCGGCGCCTGCACGCTGCAGCCCGACGACACCTGGGACGTGCGCTACCTCACCAACCGCTAGCGCCGGAAAACCCCGGTTGCCGGGTCGGGAGGTCGGTGGTACGCCTGCCGTCCCATGCTCCTCCTCGCGCTCCTTCTCGCGCAGCCGCAACCGCCCGGCGCGCAGCCGCAGGCCCCAGGTCCGCGGCAGCCCGGAATCGCCTCTCCCGCGGAGGGCCCCGCCGGGTGGCGCGAACACTTCGACGAGCTGTGGAAGACGCGCGACCAGCCCGGCGTGGAGAAGCAGATGGAGCAGGTGGTGCTCCAGCACCTGGCCGCCGACCCGCGCTCCTTCGACGCCAACTGGCGGCTCGCGTCCCTCTACAACTGGCAGGCCAACGCCAAGGAAGGCGACGAGAAGGCCGCCCTGGGGAAGAAGGCGTGGGAGGCCGGTGACAAGGCCATCCAGGCGGACCCCGGCGACGTTCGCGGCCATTACAACGCCGGGGTGGGCATCGGCCTCTACTCGGAAGGGGTGGGCATCATCACCGCGCTCTCGCAGGGGCTGGAGGGCAAGTTCCGCGACCGCATCCAGGCCGCGCTGCGCATCGACAAGGACTACCTCGACGGGGCGCCGCAGGTGGTCTGGGGCCGCTACTTCTTCAAGCTGCCCTGGCCCAAGCGCAACGTGGACGAGGCCACCCGCGTCCTGACCCGCGCGGTGGCGGCGCACCCGAAAAATCTGCGCGCCAAGCTCTACCTCGCGGACTGCCTCGCCGACGCCGACAAGGTGGACGAAGGCAAGAAGCTCGTGGATCAGATCATCGCCGCGCCGCTGGGAGAGGATGCCCCGGAGGACCGGCGTCTCAAGAAGATGGCGCGCAACTGGATCGAGGCGCACGGACCGCCCAACACGGCGCAGTAAGGGGGACCGCAGATGGCAACCGCAGAGCGACACGTCAGCGCCATGCAGAAGCAGCGCGACGATCTGGCAGGCGTGCAGTCGATGGCACAGCTCTTCCTGCGACGCGCCGGAACGGACGCGCAGCGCACCGCCGCGCGCAGGAAGGTGGCGGGCAAGTGGCAGGACATGAGCTGGACGCAGCTCGCGAGCGAGGCCGAGGAGACCGCCTGGGGGCTGATCGCGCTCGGGGTGAAGCAGGGCGAGATGGTCTCCATCATCGCAGGCACGCGCGTGGAGTGGACGGTGGCGGACTTCGGCTGCGCCTTCTGCGGCGCGGTCACCGTGCCCATCTACCAGTCCAACACGCCCGAGGAGTGCCAGTTCATCCTCGACAACTCGGGCGCAGTGCTGGTCTTCGCCGAGGACCAGAAGCAGCTCGCCAAGCTGCAGAAGGAGAAGGCGCGCCTGCCCAAGGTGCGCAACGTGGTGCTGCTCGAGGGCGAGGGCGACGGCGACTGGGCGATCTCGCTCGAGCAGCTCAAGGCGCGCGGCCGGGAGCACAAGGCGCGGGTGCCCGGGGAACTGGAGCAGCGGCTGCGGATGCAGAAGCGCGACGATCTCCTGACCGTGCTCTACACCAGCGGCACCACCGGCATGCCCAAGGGCGTGATGATCACCAACGACAACATGCTCTTCGCGGCGGAGATCACCGTGGGCATGGGCCTGCTCGGGCGCGAGGACAGCCACCTCCTCTTCCTGCCCTTCGCGCACTCCTTCGCGCAGATCCTCAAGTCCTCCTGGCTGGGCAGCGGGCTCACGATGATCTACGCCGAGTCGGTGGACAAGCTGGTGGACAACGCGGGCGAGACCAGCCCCACCATCCTCTCGGCGGTGCCGCGCGTCTACGAGAAGGCCTACAACTCGGTGGTGGCGGGCGGCCTCGCCAGCCCGGGGCTTGCCGGCGCGCTCTTCCGCATGGCCATGCGCGAGTTCGAGCTGTACGCCAAGGCGAAGGAAAAGGGCCAGGCCTACGGCTCCATCGCCTTCACGCTCGCGAAGCGGCTGGTCTTTCCCAAGGTGAAGGACAAGCTGCTGAAGCGCTTCGGCGGGCGGATCGACAAGTTCGTCTCCGGCGGCGCGCCGCTGGCGCGGAAGATCGCCTACTTCTTCGACCTGCTCGGCTTCAACATGCTCGAAGGCTACGGCCTGACCGAGACCATCGCCGTCACCAGCGTGAACCTGCCCGGGCAGAACAAGCTCGGGACGGTGGGGCGGCCGTTCCCCGGCGTGGAGGTGAAGATCGA
>DATDMU010000022.1:0-2780 GCA_036518615.1 Myxococcales bacterium | reverse complement strand
CCGGCGAGGAAGAGGTGCTGGTGGCCGTCGTACTCGATGTGCTCGTAGATCTCGTCGGTGATGGCGAAGAGGTTGCGCTCGATGCAGAGGTCGGCGAGGAACTGGAGGTCCTCGCGCGGGAAGACCTTCCCGGTGGGGTTGTGCGGCGTATTGAGGATGATGGCCTTGGTCGAAGCGTCGACTGCGCGCCTCACCTCCTCGCGATCCATCTCCCAGGTGCCGCTGGCCCGGTCCTCGCGCAGCGTCACGTACTGCGGGTGCAGGCCGAAGAGGTTGCACTGCGCCGGGTACATCTCGTGGAAGGGCTGGAAGATGATCACGCCGTCGCCGGGATTGCAGGTCGAGCGCAGCAGCGTGGAGAGGCCCTCCGTCGCGCCGAGGACGATGGTGATCTCCTTCTCCGGATCGGCGTGGAAGCCGTAGAAGCGCTCGGTGTATTCGGAGACCGCGCGCCGCAGCTCGGGCAGTCCGAAGGGGAATGAATACTGGTTGAAGCGGTCGCGCTTCGACTGGACGCCCTCCAGCACCTGGCGCAGCGACGTCTTGAGGAACGCCTCGGGCGACTGGCCGCGCTCGCGGGCGATCTGCTCGAGCGTCAGCCCCTCCAGGCGCTCGAACCCCTCGTCGGTTCCGCCCAGCATCGCCTTCACGCCGGACCAGGCCAGGCCGAAGAACGGAGCCTCGTCGGTGAACCCCTGGGAAAGGTTGACGGCCTTGTGCTGCATAGCCAGACGCGTCATCAACCGGATCACCGACTCCTTCGGTTCCATCAGGGTCCTCCTCCCGTCCTCTCCGCGATAGGACGCCTGCCGCGCAGCCGATGTCAAACGCGCGCTCCGCTCCGACGGAGGTGGGTGCGGCAGAATGGCCCAGGGCGCGCGCTTGATCCAGAAATGCCCTTGGACGCAATCTTTGCGGGCAGCGCAGGTGCCGGCTCAGGGGCCAGGCCGGGCCATATTCGAGGTCCACAATGAGCATTTCCGCCAGGGAACTCCGGCCGGAAAAGGAGAGCGCGCCGGTCCGGCGGCTCGTCTCCGGCGACGAAGGCATCGCCGCGGCCGCGCTCGATGCCGGCGTGGCGCTGGGCACCGGCTATCCGGGAACGCCGTCGACGGAAATCCTCGAGACGCTCTCGGCGCTGGGCGGCCGCGCGCAGTGGGCGCCCAACGAGAAGGTCGCGCTGGAAGTCGCGCTCGGCGCGGGGTTCGGCGGCGCGCGCACGCTCGTCACCATGAAGCACGTCGGCCTCAACGTGGCCGCCGATCCGCTCTTCACCGCCGCGTACACCGGCACGACCGGGGGCCTCGTCATCGTCGTCTGCGACGACCCGGGCATGTCCTCGTCGCAGAACGAGCAGGACAGCCGCCATTACGCGCGGGCCGCGGGACTGCCGATGATCGAGCCGGCCGACTCGCAGGAGGCCTACGACTTCACCCGCATCGCGTTCGATCTGTCCGAGCGCTGGCGGTTGCCGATCCTGTTGCGCATGACCACCCGCGTCTGCCACGGCAAGTCGCTGGCCGTCCGCCGCGCGCCTTTGCCGCCGCGCACTCCCGCCTTCGAGCGCGACATCCAGGGCCGCGTGATGATCCCCGGACATGCGCGGCCGGCGCACCGCAGGCTGCGGGAGAAGCTGGCTCAGATCGCGCGCTGGACCGAGGAGTGCGAGCTCAACCCGGTCATCGGCGGCGGCACCGCGCTGGGCGTCATCACCTCCGGCGTCACCACGCTGCACGTCTCCGAGGCGGACCCGCAGGCGCGCATCCTCAAGCTGGGGACCGTCAATCCCCTTCCGCTCGAGCGCATCCGCGCGTTCGCCGCGGGAGTCGAGCGCTGCATGGTGGTGGAGGAGGGCGACCCCGTCCTCGCCGATGCCATCCGCGCCGCCGGCATCCCTGTCGAGTCGAAGCCGGAGATGTACCGGTTCGGCGAGCTGAACGTCGCGCGCGTCCGGCGCATCCTCGCGGGCGACACGTCGCCCGAGCCCGTGCCTCCGCGGGGAAAGCCGCCGGCGCTCTGCCCCGGCTGCCCGTATCACCCGGTGTTCGGCGTCCTCCAGCGGATGGACCTCATCGTCGCCGGGGACATCGGCTGCTACACGCTCGGCGTGATGTCGCCCTACCAGGCGATGGACACCTGCGTGGCGATGGGCGCGTCCCTGGGCGTGGGCCTCGGGCTGCGGCACGTGCTGCCCGAGGAGCAGGCGCGCCGGGTCGTGTCGGTGATCGGCGACTCCACCTTCGTGCACGGCGGGCTCACCGGCATCGCCGAGATGATCTACAACCCGCCCGCCACCGGGCACGTGGTCGTCATCCTCGACAACGGCATCACCGCCATGACCGGGCAGCAAGACAACCCCGCCACCGGCCGCACGCTCGAGCACGAGCCCACCAACAAGCTGAGCCTCGAGGGATTCTGCCGCGCGCTCGGCGTCGCGAACGTCGACGTCATCGACGTGGTGAAGGACGAGGCCGGCTTCGAGAAGCTCCTGCGCGAGCGACTGGCGACGAATGCCCTCTCGGTCCTGATCTCGCGCAGGCCCTGCATCCTCGCGGCGCCCGACATCCGCCGCTGGGAAGAGGCAGGGGCAGCCAAACGCGCCGCGCTGCACGCGCCCCTCGACTGCAGCTCCTGCGTTCGCGAAGACGGACCGGAGGCACCGTGACCAGGGTGACCAACGTGGTGGTGGCGGGGCTCGGCGGGCAGGGAGCGATCAAGGCCTCGGACATCCTCGCCGACGCCGCCTTCCGCAGCGGCCTCGACGTGAAGAAGGCCGAGAT
>DATDMU010000021.1:0-6194 GCA_036518615.1 Myxococcales bacterium | reverse complement strand
AGCACCGCCACCTTCTCCTCGCCGAAAGCGGCAGAGCCGAGAAGGCAGATCGACAGCGCGCAGAGGGTCCGCATGCGCCCATGTTCGGGGCGCACGACGGCGCGTGGCAAGCCTGACCCACCGCGCAGGACCGCGCCGGTTTCAGGGAGATGTGGGAGCCTGTGACCGCGCCTTCAGCGGCTGCGCAGCGCCTGCGGCGAGCGCTTCTCCAGCCACGACGTCAGCGCGGGCTCCGCCTTGGCGCGGAAGGCGGCGCATTGCCTCACCTGCTCGAGCGCCTGCGCGAAGCGGCGGTCGCCTCCCGGATACATCCGCGAGCGCGGGCGGAAGAACTTGTCCAGCGCCTGCGCGTGCGCCTCGTCGCAGAAGCCGCTGCCCACGCTGACCATGCCCGCGCCGTAGTCGCGCGGCATCCGCTGCACGATCTTGTCGAAGTTCTCCTCCACGAACTGCACCGCCAGCTCGCGCGTGCGCGGATCGGACGCGGGGCCCCAGACGAGCAGGATCGACTCGCGCGGATCGAACTCGTCGCCGAGCGCGATCTGGAACCCCTGCTGCACGAGCTTCGGATCGCGGAAGGCGCCCATGGCTTGCAGGATGCGCTGCCGCTCCACACGGACGGGCTCCTTCTTCGCCGCGGCGTGCAGCTTGTCGTAGAACGCCGCGTCCCCGCCGATGGCGGAGAGGAAGAGCGCGGCCGAGGCCAACTCGGGGCTGGTCGAGCCGTGGTTTGCGAGCCAGCGGTCGGCCAGCTTGCGCGCCTGGGCGCGCAGCTGCGGATCCTCGCCCTGGTCGCCCACCAGCTCGAGCAGAGGCGGCCGAAGGATGCGCGCGTCGTCGCTCTCGCCCTTGCGCTCGACGAATCCCAGAGCGCGGGCGCGCTTGCCGAAGGTGTCGCGCACCCACCCAGCGTACTTCGGACGGAGCGCCTGCGAGACGAAGCCGCGCGAGTCCGGATATTCGACCGCGGGGAAGAGCCCCTGGACCACATGCCGGTCCTTGTCGCCCGCGAGCGAGGCCGAAAGCTCGAAGGCGCGGGGGAACTCCACCGCCCCTGCCTGCGACGCGGCGAACACGTCGGAGAAGAAGAGCATCTTCTCCGGCGAGGTGAGCGCGGCGGTGTTCTGCGTCAGCTTGCCGAGCTGCTCGTCGTCGAGCGCGGTGCGGTAGTAGCCGGATGCCCCGGCGTTGGGCATCACCCAGCGCGGGCAGCCGCCCAGGTCCAGCGTGCCGGACTTCTCGGTGAGCAGCGTGCAGGCGCGGCCCTGGTCGGTGCGCGCGCAGACGGGAATCTGCCAGGTCTGCGCAGGCGGCGCAGTCTGCGCGGCGCCCAGCGGCACGAAGCGCGACTGCGACAGGGCGAGGCTCCCCTTGCCGCCCTCGCAGGACAGCTTCGCCGTCACCAGCGGGAGCCCCGCCTGGTCGAGGAAGGTGGAGAACGGTTTCGCGACGTCCTTGCCGGCCGCGGCGGAGATGGAGGCGAGGAAATGCCGCGCGGTGGCGCCTTCGTCTGCGAACTCCTTCAGGTACGACTGCACGCCGCGGCGGAAGACGTCCTCGCCCACGTACTCCTCGAACATGCGGATCACCGCGGCGCCCTTCTGGTAGGTGATGCCGTCGAACGCCGTCTTGATGTCGCCCTCGCTCTGGATGGGCTGGCGGATGCGCCGCGCCGAGAGCAGCCGGTCCGCGCTCATCGCCCGCAGCATGGAGTCCGCCCGCTCCGCCGGCGTGTTCCACGAGGGAGCGAACTTCTCGATGGCGTGGAAGGTCATCCAGGTGGCGAAGGCCTCGTTGAGCCAGAGGTCGTCCCACCACTCGGTGGTCACCATGTCTCCGAACCAGAGGTGCGCGAACTCGTGCGCCTCGACGTCGGCCGCGCGCCGCTGGAACTGCGGCGTCTCCTCGCCGGGCCTGGCCAGGTTGATGCGCTGGGCGAAGGTGATGAGGCCCGGGTTCTCCATCGCGCCGCCGCCGAGCGGCACCTCGATGAGGTCCAGCTTCGGATAGTGGTAGGGGATCTGGAACCAGTCCTCGAGGATGTCCATGATCCGCGGCGAGGACTGCGCCGAATACTTCGCCCACGAGGTCTTGCCCTTCGTCACCACGATGCCGACCGGCGCCCCGCTCTTGATCTTCCCCGCGTCCACGCGCTCGAAGGGACCCACGCCGAAGGCCAGCAGGTAGCTGGGCAGCGGCTTCGTCTCGGCGAAGCGCACCAGCTTCATCTCGCCCGCGTCCTCGGTCGCCTCGATGGGCGTATTGAAGTACGCGGCGTCCGCCTTGGGCACCCGCAGCGAGATGCGCCAGGGGATCTTGTAGACCGGCTCGTCGAAAGAGGGGAACACGCGGCGCATTCCCAGCGGCTCGCCCTGGGTGAGCACGTACCACTCGCCGTTCTCCTCCTGGCGGTAGGCGCCCTCGTTGTCGGTGCGCGAGAGCTTGCCGGTCCAGCGGATCTTCACGGTCGCGTCGCCTTCGGGGAGCGGCTTTTCGAACTGCAGTCCGACGAAGGAAGGCGGCGCCGGAATGACGGTGGACTTCGGCTCGGTCCCGGAGATCTCCAGCAGATCCGCATTGAGCCAGAGGACGGGCGTCTGCTCGTCGAGCTTCAGCTCGATCTGCTCGGTGCCCTCGAATGAGTCCTTGGTGGGATCCACCGTCAGCTCCGCCGTGACGCGGCTGGGGGTGGGGCCCTCCGGCAGCCGCAGGTGCGGCGGGATGACCTGCGCGTGCGACCCCTCTGGCCGCACGAACTTGAGCGCGAAGCGGTCGCTCTGTCCGCGCTTGCCCGCCTTCTCCGCGGCCTGCGGCGAGGAGTTCCAGTCGCGCGCGTCGTCCGGGTTGCGGAGGAAGTCGCCCTCCTGCGCGAGCTTGAAGCCGGCCTTCTCCACCTCCTGCTTCACCACCTCCTCGTCGATGCGGTGCAAGGACTGCGTGGCGGAGATGCCGCTGCCCGGGCTGGCGCTGGAGTCGATGACCACGAAAGCGCCGCCCGGCTTGAGCGCGTTGAAGACGATCTCGTTCATGCGCAGGCGGTCCACCGGCATGTTGGCAATGTCGTGGTAGATGACGTTGAGCACCACCAGGTCGAGGCCGCCCACGCCCTGCGGGATCGGATCGTCGAAGGGCACCTCGGCGCGGACCACGTCCTTCATCGCCGGATGCGTGAAGCGCTTCGCGATGGCGTCCTTCAGGAACGACATCCAGCGCGGGTCGTTCTGCATGTAGACCTTGCCGCCGGGACCGACGGCGCGCGCGAGGAGCTCGGTCGTGTAGCCGCCGCCTGCGCCCATGTCCTCCACCTTCATGCCCGGCTTGACGCCGAGGAACTCGAGCATCTCGACCGGCTTGCGGCCCGGGTCGAGCTTCAAGTCCGCCGGGTCGCGGTCCTGCGCCGCCACCACCGCCGCGGCCGCCGCGCGCGGATTCTCCGCGGGAGCGGCGGTGGGAGCAGGGGCCGGCGCCGACTTGCACGCCGCTGCGCAGGCGAAGAGGAGAACGATGCGCTTCATGGGTGGTCCTTTCGCGAGGAACGCGTTCTACAATACCCGCATGTTCAGCGTCACCCAGGAGCTGCGGTTCTGCTACGGGCACCGGCTGCTCGAGCACCCGGGCAAGTGCGGGCGGCTCCACGGACACAACGGCGTGGCCCGCATCACGCTGCGCGCCCCGGCGCTCGACGCGCGCGGCATGGTGACCGACTTCGACGAGGTGGAGAAGGCGCTGCGCACGTTCGTCGACGAGAGCATCGACCACCGGCTGCTGCTCCACCGCGACGATCCGGCGGCCCAGGTCCTGCGCGCGGCGGGCGAGACCTTCGTGGCGCTCGAGGTGCATCCCACGGCGGAGAACATCGCCAGGATGATCTTCGACCACGCGCGGCGCGCCGGCCTTCCCGTCGCCCTCGTGGAGGTGGTGGAGCAGCAGGGCAGCATGGCCGCGTATTCGCCGTGACGCTTCCCTGGTACGTGGAGTTCTTCCGCAGCGGCGATTATGCGCGGCTCTATCCGTTCGAGCGCGAGCGGTCGGCGCGCGAGGCGGCGTTCGCTCTGCGCGCGCTGGGCCTTGCGCCGGGAGCCACCGTCGTGGACCTGTGCTGCGGGCGCGGCCGGCACCTGCGCGAGCTGCCGAAAGCGGTCGGCATCGACCTCGATTTCGCGTCGCTGCGGGGCCTGCCGGCAGCCTGCGCCGACATGCGCGCGCTCCCGCTGCGCAGCGGCTCGGTGGATGGCGTGGTGAGCCTCTTCTCGTCGTTCGGATATCTGGAGAGCGACGAGGAGGACGCGCGGGTCCTGCGCGAGGTGGCGCGGGTGGTTCGGCCGGGCGGCGCTGTGTTCCTCGATCTGCTCAATCGCGAGAACGCCCTGGCGGGGTTCGCGGAGACGCAGCAGCGCGTCGAGGAGGACGGCACGCTGGTGGTGGAGCGGCGTTCCTTCGACGCGCTCGCGAGCCGCCTCACCACCTCGTTCGTGATCGTCTCGCCGGACGGCGCGCGCAAAGACTCGGCGGGGCATTCGCTGCGGCTCTATACGCTCACCGAGCTGTCGCGGATGCTCGCCGGTGCGGGATTGCGGCTCCGGCGCGCGTACGGCGACTTTGCGGGCGAGGACTACTCGCTGGACTCCGTGCGGATGATCTGCGTCGCGGACAAGGATTGAGAGCAACCTGCTGGCATCCTCGCACCGCTCGTAGGTTGGTTCACCGCACAGGCAGCAGCGCCGCTGTTTCTTCCCCACCAGCGGGGAAAGCTGCATTCTGGCGAGAGACAAAACGTGCAATGACGGCCTGCCGCCGTTCTTCAGAGCCGCCACCCCACGCGCAGCAACCAGACGGAAGGGGGGACCACAGGAGCGTCCTGGGAAGGACGGTCCTGTAGGAACCGCGCAGAGGCCAGCGGGTCGGTCCAGCCCAAAGGCAGATGCTCCAGGGCATGGTGCCGGTAGTTGGTGAGCACGTAGCGAACGGCGTGCTTTGCCTCTCGAGGCGTCTTCAGCGGGTGCGAGTGGTAGCGGTCGGCGAAAACCCCGCCGCGCCGGCGGGCGAGGGCGTTGAGCCGTTTCGCGAGGCGGATGGCGAGGCCCTGTATGCCGCGCGACAGCGCGGCCTGGTCTTCCGCCTCGACGATCAGGTGCAGGTGATTGCCCTGGATGGAGTAGTGGATGATGCGGACGGCGAAGCGCTCGCGGGCATCGCGCAGCGCCTCCTCCACCGCCTTCGCGCGCCGGTAGCTGCGGAGATAGCCGATTCCATGCTGCAGTCGCATGGTCACATGCACCGGGTGCCGCGAGGCAAAGTCGGGTCGCCGCAAATGCGGCACCCCGGGACCGAGGAGGCCCGGATGCGGCCGCGTCCGCGGTCGCCCCGCTCCCTTCCGCTTCCCTCCGCGCTTCGGGAAGTCGAACGCCGTCTGCCGCCCTGTCATTAACTATAGAATAGCATATATCTGGAGGATGGCAACCGAAATCACAGGGAACGGGAGCGAATTCAGCGGGGTGCAGACCTCGCACGTCCCTGATACCTCGGGCCCGACTGGCCGCGTGGTTTCAGCGCGGTCGGGTGATCTCCTTCACGGACGCTCGGGCGCCGCGGTCACTCTGGCAACCGATGGATGGTCGGAATGAGGGTGGTGACGCGCTACTCGATCCCCCGCTCCTTGCGGTCGCGGCGGCACTCGCGCGAGCCGGGCTTCACGTCCCTGCAGGCGGTGGGGCGCAGCGCGTAGATGGCGCACGACACGTGCTGCCCGAGCTTTCCTTCCAGCGCGACGCAGCGCTGCTCGGCGCCGCGCAGCCGCATGTGCCGCTCGCCCTCGGCGTTGACCACCGTGAGCCGGCGCAAGAGCCGCGGATGCCGCGAGAGCAGGGCGCGCGGCTTCACCTCCACGTAGTCCACGTACGCCTCGGCGCGGTTCTCGTCGGTGTTGCAGCAGCAGGCGCCGCAGGACTGGCAGTCGAAGGTCACGCCGACAGCTTCGCACGGCGCGGGGCGGCCTGGCGCTGCAACTGCACCACCTCGGCTGCGGGCCGGTCGAGCACGCGGAGCGCGAGGAGCGCCGCGCCCAGCCGCGCGGCGCCGCCGAGGAGGAAGAGCGCGTGGGCGGCCACGAGGGGCCAGCCGAAGAGCGACCAGGCGGCAGGGAGGAATCGAACCGCGAATCCACCAGCGGCAGATCCCGCTGCGGCAGCGAGGCC
>DATDMU010000020.1:0-3729 GCA_036518615.1 Myxococcales bacterium | reverse complement strand
TCGAAGTGGACGAAGTCGAACTTCTCGGTCTCCAGGAGATTCTTGAGCACCGAGGGGAACCAGCCGTACCGGCAATAGCCGGCGGGGCAGCCGAGGACGAAGCCCATCGCCTCGGCGAAGAGCCCGTCCACCGGGCCTGCGCGCTCCACCACCCGCGTCTCGCCTTGCAGGCTGCGGGCGAGCGCGGCGGGTTCCTCTCCGGGACGTCCCCAGGCGAGCGCCGTGGTGTCGAACGCCCGGTCGAGCGCCTGCAGGAGCGTCAGGGCGCGCAGCGCTCCCCCGGTATTCGCCGGCATGGGAACCCCGGGCAAGAGCGCGAGTACGCGAGGCCGGCGCTGGGTTTTTTCGGTCAATTCCACTCAGTCCCTCCCCGTGGAAAGAACTGTACGCACGCTCAACGGTGAACACAGGTCTGGGGCGCTCGCCCGCCCGTCACCGGGGCGTTACGGTGGCGACGCGCTCGATCCATGCAGTTCCGCCGCGGCCGTCGCGCACCACCACCCACAGCCGCACCTCCTGCCCCGCGTCGGGGGCCTTCCATTCGACCCACGTCTCCGCGGGCTGTCCCGTCGCGGTCGTGTCGGTGGAGCGAAGCGACGAGATCTCCCCAGCGGTGGCGAAGAAGCTGTAGCCGTATTTCTTGCTGGCATCGTCCTTCGGTCCCGCGTCCGGCTGCAGCCGCACCGTCTCGCCGGGCGCCACCGGGCCGCCGTCGCCGATCTCCAGATCGAGCAGCACGGGGTTCACGTCAGCGGGACCTCTGGCCGGCGAGCGCAGCGTCAGCGTCTGGAAGCCGTCGATCCGCTGCGCATCGGCGCGCGCCGTGAAGCCGACCAGGAGCGGCACGCCCTCATCCAGCGTGCTCTCGACACCAAAGCCCGCGTCGAATCCGCCGTCGAGCTGCGCCGAGGCGGCGAAGGCGAGGATGCGTGGATCGGAGAGATCCAGCCGCGCGGAGAGCGGTCCGTTCCCGGGCAGGGCGATGCCCGCATCCCCGGGGCAGGGCAGGGTCGGAGACGGCGCTCCGGTGATCTCGGTGCAGAGCGCGAACTGCACCGAGATGGGCCCGCCGTCGGCCTGCACCGCGAGCGCGGTGAGGCTGGTCGCGGGAAGGCCTGCGTCCGCATCGAGGATCAGCTCCGCGGGATCGGCGCGCACGGCCAGCACCCGCAGCTTGCTCACGTGCGACTGCTGCTCGAGACCCGACGGGCAGCCGGACAGGAAGGCCGCGAGCAGGAGCAGGGCGGCGCGCATCAGAACGATCCTTTCAGTCCCAGGGTGGGGATGACGGGAAGGCCCTCGAAATACGCGTGCTGCGAGAAGTCGTAGCTGTAGACGGACCCCTCGATGGCGCGGTGGTTGTATGCGTTGAGCACGTCGAGGTACGCGTCCAGCGTCCAGGCGTCGAAGGTCCAGACCCGATCGAGGCGCACGTCGAGCTGGTGGAAGGTGGGCACCCGCACCGAATTGACCGGCCCGTAGATCGGCAGGTAGGCGTCGAAGGCGGCGAGGTATCGCGCGCCTTCGACCGGCGTATCGGGATTGCCGCTGATGATCCGCAGGCGCCCGCCGATCTGCCAGCCCTGCGCGAAGCGCCAGGAGCCGATCAGCGTGAGGTTGTGCGTCTGGTCGAAGTCGAAGAGCCGGCGCGGCTCGCCGGGCCGGTCGATGCGGTCGCTGCGCGAAAACGTATAGGCGATCCAGCCGAAGAACCGCTCCGACAGCTCCTTGCGCACGAGCAGCTCCAGCCCGTAGACGCGTCCTGTGCCGGCATTGTCCAAGACCTGCGGCCGCACGACGCCGTTCACCGTCTCGGTCGCGCCGGTGCGGACGATGAGATCGGAGAGGCCCTTGTAGAACCCCTCCGCGCTGACGAAGAGCCCGGGGAGGGGCCGCACCTCCGCGCCGAGCGTGGCCTGCCAGGCGCGCTCCGGCAGCACCCGCGGGTTGCCGAAGGGCGAGGCGGCATCGCCGTTGCGCGCGCCTTCGGAGTAGAGGCCAAGGCCCGCCTTGAGCGCGAGGCGCGGCCCCTCTTCCCAGCGCGCGGTGATCCGCGGCGAGAGCGTCCAGGTGGTGTTGGGCTCGGCGGGCCCGTAGTGGAAGAGGTCGGCCCGCAGGCCCGGCGTGACCGTCAATTGCGGCAAGACGCGGATGCGCGCCTCGGCCCAGGCGCCCGGCGAGAAGCGCTGGTAGACGGCGGGCGGCGAGGTGATCACCGCGTCGTCGGGCCGCGGTCCCTGCGAGTTGAAGTCTCCTTCGCGGAAGAGGAACGACTGCCGGAAGACCGCGCCCACGCGCAGGCGGCGGTTGGCGATGTCGAGGCCGCCTGCCAGGCCCAGGGCGTCGGAGACGTCGTACGTGGCGGTGCTGCGCAGATACGTGTCGTGGCCGAGCAGGTGCAGGTTGCTCGTGCCCACGTCGAAGCTGAGCAGCAGCCGCTCGTACATCCCGACGGTCGCGATGGAGAGCGGCCCGCTGCGCCATTCGTGCTTGAGGCGGAGCTGCGAAAAGCCGGTCTCCGCGTCGATGGAGCCGGAGAGGTTCGGGTCCTGCTGCGTGGGGCGCTTGAGCACGAGGCCCAGCGCATCGTCGGAGGTGAGCGCCAGGAAGGAAAGGGCGTGCGCGCCGTCCTCTGGCCGGTAGTCGAGCCGCAGTTGCGCATCGTAGTAGCGGGGCGCGACGGTGAGGCCCAGGTCGGCGCTGTCGGAGACGGCGGCGCGGATGATATAATCAATGTAGCTGCGCCGACCGGCGAGCGCGAGCGAGAGGCCCGGCACCTCGGGGACCGCGCCCTCCACCAGCGCGCTGCCCTCGAGCAGGTTGAGGTTGGCGTATCCGTGGAATTCGTCGCGCAGCTTGCGGGTGCGCACCTCGACGAGGCCGCCGGTCAGGTCGCCGTAGCGGGAGCTGAAGTTGCCGGGGACGAAGTCGATGGCCTCGAGCAGGTCCGGGTTGAACGTGCTGGAGAGCGCGCCGAAGTGGAAGAGCAGCGGAAGCGGCTCGCCGTCGAGGTAGACCAGCGAGTCGCCGGGCTTGCTGCCGCGGATGACGAGCGCGCCGCCGCCGATGGGACTGGTGCGCGCGACGCCGGGCAGGTCCTCCACCACCTTGAGCGCGTCGCCCTGCGCGCCCGGCACCTTGTCGGTCTCTTCCTTGCTGACGCTGGTCCGGGAGAGCTCGGTGCGCTCGCGCTCGCCCTCCACGGTGGCCTCGAGCGGGCTCGCGTAGAGCGGCTGCAGCCGGTACTCGACCTCCAGCTTCTCGCCCAGGGGAATGGTCTCCTCGGCGACGAGGCGCCGGTACCCGGGGGCGGCCACCACCACCTCCACCGGGGCGCCTTCGGGCAGGCCGCGCAGCTCGAAGCGGCCGTCCTGGTCGGTGAAGGCGCTGCGCCCCTGGGCGCTCACTTCGATTCCCGCGAGCTTTCGCCTGCTGCCCCTCTCGCGAATCTGGCCGGCGAAGTTGACCGGCAGGGCCGCCGCCTGCTCCTGCGCGCTCGCCGGAGGCGTGAAGTTGAAGGCCGACTGGATGCGCACCGCGATCGGCTTCTCCCCCCGCCGCGCCGGCTCGAAGCGCATCCTTGCCGCCGCCGCCAGCGCCGCCTCGTCGAAGCCGGGCTGCGGCGCGCCCTGCACGGCCAGGTTTCCCGGCACGCCTCGCTCGTCGATGTCCATCTGCACGACCACCCGCGCGGCTCCGCTCGCGCCCTGCGGGTACTCCGGCGTGGCG
>DATDMU010000019.1:0-6408 GCA_036518615.1 Myxococcales bacterium | reverse complement strand
CAATGCGGCGGCGTCGGCCGTGTCGAGGCCCATGATGTTCGAGTAGCGCAGGTTGCTGCGCACCGCCTCGAACCGCTTGGCGTCCAGCTTGCCGCCGGCCAGCGACTTGATCTCGATGAGGATGGCGTGCTCCACCGCCTTCAGGTTCTTCGCGTCCTTCACCCGGAGCAGCACGCCGAAGAGGTTCGGGTCGCGGTGGTCGCTGTAGGTCGGCTCCATCGAGTCGACGAGCTGCTTGCCGAGGACGAGGTTCTGGTAGAGCGGGCTGGTGGGTCCGAAGAGGTAGGCGTTCATGAGGTTCTGCACCGCCGCGCTCTTGATGTCGCCGGCTCCCGGCGTGTGCCAGGCGATCCAGAGGCGGGGCAGGGTGGGCTTGTCCCAGTTCACCTGCGCGCGCTTGCTCTTCTGCTGCTTCGGCTCCACCGGCACCTTCACCGGATCGGCCTTGCCCTTCCACGAGCCGTAGGCCTTCCCGATGGCCTGCAGCGTGGCGTTCCTGTCGAAGTCGCCGGCCACGAAGATGATGGCGTCGTCGGGGGTGTAGTAGCGGCGGAAGAACTCGCGCGAGTACTGGTAGCCCGAGGGCATGTTCTCGATGTCCTTGAGGTAGCCGATGACCGTATGCGCGTAGGTGTGGCGGGTGAAGGCCGTCTCCATCATCGTCTCGTAGAGCTTCTGCTCGGGGTTGGAGGCGCTCTTGATGTACTCGCCCAGGATGGCGCCGGCCTCGGTGCGGAAGGCGGGCTCGTCGTAGTACAGGTTCTGGAAGCGGTCGGCCTCGTACTCGATGATCGTCGGCAACGCCTTTGCCGGGCCGTAGAGGTGGTAGACGGTCATGTCCTCGCTGGTGAAGGCGTTGGTGTTGAGCCCCAGGCGGGTGACGGTGTCGTTGTAGTCCTGCGCGGAGTGCTGCTTGGTGCCGCGGAACATCATGTGCTCGAAGAAGTGCGCGTAGCCGGAGCGGCCCTTCTCCACCTCGTTGCGGCTGCCCACGCGCATCAGCGTGTAGTAGGCGACCAGCCCCGGCGAGTCGTACTGGACGAGCGCGACGCGCAAGCCGTTGGGCAGCGTGTGCAGCTCCACGGGGAAGGGGAACGCCTTGGGGGCGGCGGGAGCAGCCGCGGCGAGCGCGGCGAGGAGCGGAAGCAGCATGCTTTGACCTCCGAGGGCGGCGCAGGATAGCGCGCAGTCGCGGCAAAGCAAGGAGGGGAATTCCTGCTCCGATCGGCCGCGGGTCAGGTCTGCACGACGGGTTTCGCCGCGTCGCCGGTCCAGAGCGCGAAGCGGTGCTTGCCGGCGGTCTTGGCGGAGTACATCGCGCCGTCGGCGCGCTGGAGGAGCTTCTCCGGGTGATCCGGCGCGCTCTCGTACCAGGCCATTCCCACCGAGGCGCCCAGGTCCAGCCCCGGATAGCGGTCGCCGAGCGCGCGCACGCGGGCGAGCAGGCGATGGGCGAGCGGCTCCACCGCGATGCGCCGCGGGTCGGCGAAGAGCACGGCGAACTCGTCGCCGCCCAGGCGCGCCGCCACGTCCGCGCTGCGGACGGTGTCGCGGATGGCGCGGGCGATGCGGCGGAGGAACTCGTCGCCCTCCACGTGGCCGCGTTTGTCGTTGAGGTTCTTGAAGTTGTCCACGTCGAGGTAGGCGATGCAGACCGGCTCGCCGGAGCGCCGCGCGCGGGCCAGCTCCTCGGAGAGCCGCTCGAGGAAGGCGCGCCGGTTGGGCAGGCCGGTGAGCGGGTCTTCGCGGGCCAGCCGCTGCGCGCCGTCGAGCAGCTCGCCGAGGCGCGCGTTGGCCTGCTTGAGGCGGCGCCGGTCCTCGCGGATGCGGACCACCATCACCGCCATCACCACCAGCATGGCGAGGCGGCTCATCGAGTTCCACATCAGGACGCGGGTGGGCTCGCCCCGGTGGCCCCAGGCCTCCGCCTCGAACCAGGCCACGCCTGCGGTGAGACCGGCCAGGAGCGCCGGTCCGCGCCCCAGCCACCACGCCGCGACCAGCACGGGGATCACGTAGAAGAGCGCGAAGGAGAACCAGGGCGCGCTCACGTAATCGAGCAGCCCCACCATGGCGATGCCCGCCACCAGCAGGGTGGCGATGGCCGTGCGCAGCACGCCGGGCTTGTCGTAACGCGGGTCCAATCCATTGGAGCGTACTCCGCGCGCGCTTCCGGGTCACTTCTCCGCGGTCCACACAGGCACCTGCCAGAGCGCATATCCCCGCGGATCGCGCACGCAGCCGATCATCTCGCGCCAGCGCCGGTCCACCTCGTCGCGCGGCATTCCGGCGTGCTCCACGATGGAGTCGGTGTAGCCGTCGCGCCAGGCCTCCCAGATACGGGCGAAAATCTCCCGCGGCACCCGCAGCGTGTCGAGGACGACGTAGTCCACGCGGATGTCGCGCGCGCCGAGGTCGTGCAGGTAGGTGAACATCTTCCGCCCAACCTGCAGGTCGCATCCGACGCCCGCCGCATAGCGCTGCGGGACCACCTGCCAGAAGCGGTCGGCGTCGCTCTCGGTGGGGTGGCACCACATCATGCCGTAGTCCTCGGCGAGCAGGTGCAGCCGCCCGCCGGGACGGAGCACCCGCATCATCTCCGCCACGGCGCGCTTCGCGTCGGGTACCGCCTGGAGCACGTGCCGGCTCACGGCCAGGTCGAAGAGGCCGTCGGGGAAGGAGAGCGCCATCGCGTCGTCGCGCTGGAAGCGGACGCGGTCGCCAAAGCGCGCGGTCCTTCGCCGCGCCCGCTCGAGATGCGACTCCTCCAGGTCGATGCCGACGAAGCTCGCGTCGGGAAAGCGCTCCGCGAGCCGCGTCGTGATCTCCCCGGTGCCGCACCCGTCGTCGAGCACGCGCGCGCCCGCGCGCAGCGGGTGCCGCGCGAAGATCGGCTCCTCCTGCGGCCAGATGGCCTCGGCCTGCGCCGCCAGGTTGCGGACCATCGACTCGTCCGCCATCTCCTTCGCTTGAGGGCTGCTCGGATTCATGGCGGCGCAGTCTAACCGTCATCCGGGCGCGCGCGAGGGCAGCTTGCGCCCTCCGCGCTCTTCCGCCTCCATCTGCGCGAGGAAGTCGGCCAGCGTGCGGCCCGGCACCTTCTCGAACGGCTCGGCGGTGACGATCAGGTCCTCGATGCGGTCCAGCCGGAAGTTGCGGAAACCTTGCCGCAGCTCGCACCAGGCTGTCAGCGTCCAGGTCTGGCCCCAGTAGGCGAGCCCGAGCGGATGCACGGTGCGCTCGCTGCCTGCCTGCGCCTTGTCCACGTAGCGGAACTTCGCCTTGCGCTGGTCGCGGATGGCATGGCGCAGGTCTTCCAGGCCGTTGCGCAAGCGCGCGCTGACGTGGAAATCCGGCGCCATCAGCGCGGTGTCCGCGAGCCGCGACTTGAGCCGCGGCGGCAGCACCGCCTCGATCTTCTGCAGCGCCTCCTCCGCCGCGCGCGCGAGCTTCTGGTCGGCCCACGCCCGCACGATGCGCGCTCCCAATACCAGCGCCTCGATCTCCTCCTCGTCGAACATCAGCGGCGGCAGCTCGTAGCTGCGGTCGAGCGCGTACCCCACCCCCGCCTCTCCCTGGATGGGCACCCCGGAGAGGCAGAGGTCGCGGACGTCGCGATAGACCGTCCGCTCCGACACCTCCAGCGCCTGCGCCAGGTCGCGAGCCGTGGTGGCACCGCGCCGGCGCAGCCGCTGGACGATGCGGAAGAGTCTGTCCGCCCGCCGCATGCGGAAAGCCTACACCCCCTTCTCGAAGATGCCGATTCGGGCACCTGACGGATCTTCCACGATGGCGAACCAGCCGACGTCCTTGATCTCGGTGCGCGGCGTCACGAGCTTGGCGCCGAGCTTCCGGGCCCGCGCCACGGAGTCGTCCAGCTTCGGGACCTGGACGTAGGCGAGCCAGGCGCTCCTCGCGCCCGGTTCCTGCTGCGGCATCAGGCCCGCGCCGGGGCCGCCTTCAATGTCGATCTCGGTGTACGTGCCGAAGCCGGGGATGGCGGTGTCCTTGGTCTTCCAGCCGAACAGCTCGGCGTAGAAGGCCTTGGCGCGGGGGGCATCGCTGGAGTGCAGCTCGAGGTACGTGAAGGGATTGGCCACGGGGCATCCTCCTGTATGGGGATGCATCGTGCCCCCCTCCTCCTGACAGCATTGTGTCAGGAGAGATCGGGGGCGCTTTGGAGCGTGCTTTTTCAGAGGGAGACCTGGCTCTGGCCTGCGCGCGCGGAGAGGGGCGGGCGTGGGCGGAGCTGTTGCGCCGGTACGACGGCAAAGTCCGCGGCGCGCTGCGAGTAGCCGGCGCGCTGGAGGACGCGGAGGATTTGCGCCAGGACGTCTGGGTGCGGCTGCTCGCCAACGACCGCGCCGCCCTGCGCAGGTTCCGCGGCGAGCGGGCGGGGTCGCTGCCGATGTTCATCGGCCAGGTCGCGCGCAGGGTGGCCATCGATCACGGCCGCGCCCGCAGGCTGCGTCCGCCGGGCAGTGGAGGCGCCGAGGCGACGGCGCTGCCGAGCTCCGCGCCCGGTCCGTTCGAGCAGCTCCGGGGCGCGGTCCGGGTGCGCCGGCTGTCCGCTGCGCTGGACGCCGTGGCCGCGGTTTCCGGGCATCCCGCCCGCGACCGCGACATCCTCCGGCTGCACTTCGAGGAGGGCTGGCTGCCGGCCGAGATCGCCGGCATCACCCCGGGCATCTCCGCCCGCGGCATCGAGTCCCTCCTCCGCCGCACCCGCGCGAAGCTCGCCGAGGTACTCAGTGACGAGGCTTGATCCGACGCCGGCGCACCACGTTGCATCTGGCGCCATTCACCCAGGAAAGGTCGCATCACGTAGAATGGAGGTGCGGCGCCCGTCGCCCGGCGAGTGGGCGCTGCGGAGAGCCGGTGAAGGGATATCACCACCCGCTTGCGGCGCTTCCGAGCCGCCCCGCGACGGCGCGTGACGTTGCCAACTTCCTGGTCTGGCAGCGCTGGGACCCCAGCGTCGCATTCTACGAAGGGTCGCGGTCGTGCCGTCGCCTCGCCGCGGCGCTGATCCGCGGCGCCGTTCCGTTGCTTCGCAAGCGCCTGCGGCACCGCCATCAGGAGGTCCACGCCCTGGTCGAGGCGATCGACGTCGCTGCCGCGGACAGGGAACTCGAGCGACGGTGGCAGGAAGCGATCGATCGGCTTCGCGCGCTGTATCACGCGTCCCCGACGGGCACCGCGCGCGAGCGCAGCTTCTTGCTCGACGTGGCCCGGGACCGGAAACTCGTCGGCGCGATGCGCGTCGCGGCCGAGGCGCGCGGGGAGCCAGCCGACCCGACATGGCTCGCGGTCTTCGCCGCCGAGGGCTCGCGTGGCTCGGTGGCGCTCGTCGAGCGGGCTCGCCGCGAGGAGGGGGCCCGCTACCCGGATCTGTTCCGGGAGCTCGAACGGTTCCGAGGCGCGCTGGACGAGCCGATGCCTCGCGCCTGTGGCGTCCGCGCCGCCGCGCCGCCGGCCGGCGGGAGGATGACGGTGGAGGAGTTCTGGGCGGTGGTCGATGCGGCAAGCGAGGCAGGCGACCCGGCCGAGGCGCTGCGCGAGGCGCTCGAGGCGCTGTCGCTACGGCAGGTCGCCGCCTTCGACAGGCACCTGCGGGCGATGATGCGCAAGGCGTACCGGTGGGACGTCTGGGGCGCCGCGTATCTGATGCTCGGGGGCTGCTCGGACGATGCTTTCCAGGACTTCCGCGCGTCGCTCGTCGCCCGGGGCCGCGCCGCCTTCGAGCGCGTGATCGCCGATCCCGATGAACTCGCCGACCTGGCCGACCTGGACGGCGACGAGACCTTCGCGGCAGTCGCCCGGGAGGTGTACGAGGCGCTCGGAGCCGAGCCGCTGCCGGCGCCTGCGGCAAGGCGGCGTCCCGCGGGCAGGTCGTGGAACTTCGACGACGCCGCGCAGCAGCGGCGACGCTACCCGCGGCTCTGGAAACGCTTCGGCAAAGGGCGCGCCTGACCGCGGCTCATGAGACGGTCCTACGAGCCGGGGCCACGAGCTGCGGAGCGCGGTCGATCGCATCCGCGATGGCCTCCATCATCCGCTCGTCCTCGTGCGCCCACATGAGCGCCTGCGCCGCCATCACGTTGGGCGGCACGTCCGCGTCCTCGGGCAAGAGCGGCATCACCGCCTCCAGCGTGCCGTCCGCCCGGAACACCAGCGCCGCATCCTTCGCCCCCAGCCGAATCTTCGTCGCCATCGCCATCCTCCTGGGAACGCAGTCTGCCAGAGGGGTCTGACACGGCCCCGCCCGGCGCAGAGGAGCCTTGACTGGACGCGGCGGGCGCGGCATACAGACCCGCCCCGAAAGGCCGCCTTGCCCAGGTAGCTCAGTCGGTAGAGCAGGGGACTGAAAATCCCCGTGTCGGTGGTTCGATTCCGCCCCTGGGCACC
>DATDMU010000018.1:0-9156 GCA_036518615.1 Myxococcales bacterium | reverse complement strand
CCAGGGGCCCATCGGCGCCATCTCGGAGATGTCGGCGCCGGCGACGAAGGCCTTGTCGCCCGCTCCGGTGAGGATCACCACGTGCGCGTCGGCGCACTCGCGCACCGCCTGGGTCAGCTCGCGCAGCGTGGCCGAGTTGAGCGCGTTCAGCGACCTGGGGCGGTTCACCGTGATGGTGGCGACGGGGCCTTCGCGCGCGACCAGGATGTTCTCGTAGCTCGCCATGATCAGTACCGGTAGAAGCCGCGCTTGCTCTTGCGCCCCAGCCAGCCGGCATCGACATATTGCCGCAGCAGGGGCGCGGGCCGGTACTTGTCGTCGCCGAGCCCCTTGTGCAGCACCTCGGCGATGTAGAGGCAGGTGTCGAGGCCGATGAAGTCGGCCAACGTGAGCGGCCCCATCGGCACGTTGGTCCCGAGCTTCATCGCGGTGTCGATGTCCTCGGCGGAGGCGAGGCCTTCCTGGAGCGCGAAGCAGGCCTCGTTGATCATCGGGATGAGGATGCGGTTGACGATGAACCCGGGCATGTCCTTCGAGAGCACGGTGGTCTTCCCCATCCGCTCCGCCAGGGCGCGCGTGGTGGCATAGGTCGCGTCGCTGGTCTGCGCGCCGCGGATGATCTCCACCAGCTGCATCACCGGCACCGGGTTCATGAAGTGCATGCCGATGACCCGTTCGGGGTTGGGCACGCTCGCGGCGATGCGGGTGATGGGAATCGAGGAGGTGTTGGTGGCGAGGATGGCATCCGCCGGCATGGCCCGCGCCAGGTCGGCGAACACCTTCTTCTTCACCGGCTCGTTCTCGGTGACCGCCTCCACCGCGAACTGCGCGGAGCGGGCGTCTTCGGGCGCGCCGCCGCTGATCCGCGAGACGGTGGCCTGCGCCTCGTCTGCCTTGAGCTTCCCCTTGCTCACGGCCCTGTCGAGCTGCGCGCGAATGCCGCCCAGCCCTTTCTGGACCAGCTCGGCGCTCACGTCGACGAGCACCACCGAAAGGCCGCTCTGTGCCGCGACCTGGGCGATGCCCGCGCCCATCTGTCCCGCGCCTACGACCGCCAGCGTTTTCACGTCCACGGTTGGACTCCTCGGAAGAGGCGCCGGGAATAGCGACCTTAGGACGCGGAGTCAAATGCGGTACTTTGTCGCCGTGGAGCAGCGGGTCTGCCAGGAGATCGTGGACGACGCCGCGGCGATCTGCGGCGCGCTGGTGGCGGAGTTGCGGCTGCGCGAGAACCTCGTCAACGCCTCCGGCGGCAGCGCGGAAGCCATGGTGCAGGCGGCCGTGGGCGGGGCGCTTGCGACCTCCAGGGCGCGGCGCGAAGAAACTGCGCGGCGGCTGGACGCGCTGATCGCGTCGGGCAAGCTTCCCGACAGCGCGGTGCGCGACCGCAACGTCTATCTCGCCCGCTGCCCGCCGGAAGTGGGGCATTCGCTGGATCTGGGAAACCTCGCGCCGGCGGAGCTGTGGTGCGCCTACGTGCCGCTGACGGTGGAGAGCGAGCCCGCCGGCATCCTCCGCCTGGTCCTCGATTGCGAGCCGCGCCGCTCGCTGTTGCGCACGCTGCGCGGCGTGGGGCACGAGGCCTCGCTGCAGCTCGGACAGGAGCGCGGCAGGGAGCGCGCCCTCCACGAGCTGATGCGCGCCCGCGACAACATGGCCGCCCTGGCCGCCGCGGCGGCGCGGCTGCGCCGTGAGACAGAACGCCGCAACGTGCTCCACGCCATCGCCGACGAGCTGCGCAAGCTGGGCCTGGAGAGCGCGGTCTTCCTCTGCGAGCCGGAGGGCCTGCTGCTCGCGCACCTCTCCCACAAGCGGCAGGTGATCGACGAGGCGATGAAGCTGCTCGGGGTGCGGCGGATGGCGGACGTGCAGCCGGTGGATCCGGCGCGCTCGCCCCTGCTGGAGTCCCTGCTCAACTCGCCCGAGCCGTTCGTGGAGGTGCGCCCGCACTCGCTCTTGCGGGCGCTCTGGGGCAAGAAGGCGTCGCAGCCGGTGCGCTCCCGGCTCATCCGGCTGCTCGGCCTCTCCAACATGGTGGCGGCGCCGCTGCGGGGAGCGGGAGATCGCGCCATCGGCCTGCTCCTCACCGCGCGGCAGGGCAGCGCCGAGCCGGACCTGGGCGTGCTCAGCTCGCTGGCGCTGCAGGCCTCGCTGGCGCTGGAGCGGGCGATGATGCGCGAGCGGATGCGCGAGCAGGCGGCGCTGATCGACGGCGCGGTGGAGGAGCGCACCCGCGCGCTGCGCGAGGCCAACCAGCGCCTGCTCGAGGCCGACCGGCGCAAGGACAACTTCCTCGCCAACGTGTCGCACGAGCTGCGCTCGCCTCTCGTGACCATGATCGGCTACACCGATCTCCTGCTGGCGGAGCGGATGGGGCCCGTCAACGAGCGGCAGCGGCAGTGCCTGCAAGTCGCGCGCTCCTCGGGAAAGCGGCTGCGCGCCTTCATCGAGGAGCTGCTCGACTTCTCCCGCTTCGAGCTGACCCGCGAGTCGATGACCTTCCAGCCCTTCGACCTGCGCGAGGCGGTCACCCAGGCGCTGGCGGGCCTCGCCCCCCGCTTCCTCGAGCGCAGGCTGAACGTCCGCCAGCGCGTCCCCAGCGAGACTCCGCCGGTGCTCGGCGACCGCGACCGCATCCTGCAGGTGCTCACCAATCTGATGACCAACGCGGAGAAGCACTGCCGCGACGGCGGCAAGATCGTCATCGACGTGCAGCAGCGCCGCGGATTCGCGCTGGTCTCGGTGACCGACAACGGCAGCGGCATCCCGCCCGCGCACCTGGCCAAGGTCTTCGACCGCCTCTACCAGGTGGGCGACGTGAAGGACGCGCGCTCGCGCGAGCAGGGCCTCGGGCTCGGCCTCAACATCGTCAAGAGCATCGTCGAGGCGCACGGCGGGGAGGTGTCGGTGCAGAGCGAATTGGGGAAGGGCTCGACCTTCGCGTTCACGCTCCCGCTGGCGGACGTGAAAGCCAACGCCGAGCCCGCCTGAGGCGGCGGAACCGCCGCTCATGTGGCTCCGGGGGAATTCCCGGTTCAACCGGTTGAACCGTCCTGCGGCGCGTAAGCTGATTCACGCTTGCGATTGTCCGCCCAATCAAGTCGCTCTGGCGCAGAGTCGTGATCTCGCGCCGTCGCATACCAATGTCAGCTCGTCGTCGCGGTGCAGAGGTGCCGACGCAGGAATTCCCCGATCAGCGCCGCTGCCGCTTGCGGCCTGCTCTGCAGGACGGAATGAGGCGCGTCGATGATCCGAACCGTCGCATCGGGTCGCAGCGCCGCGACCCGCCTGGCCTCTCGCGCAGTCACCAACCGATCACCCGACGCACGCACGTAGAGCAAGGGCAGCGTCGTACGCGCCAGCAGGGCAGACGCGTCCACGGTGGCAACCTCCTTGAGCCTTCTGGACAGCACAGAAGGCTTCACCCTGCGGATTGCAGCTCGCGCCGAAGCCACTTCACGAGGCGGCGCGTCCGATCCGAGAAGCGTCCGGCGGATGATCCAGGCCGGCGGCGGAAGGATGAGCGCGGGCGCGAGCGCCGCGGCAAGTCGCGCCGCCACGCGGGTCGGGTCGCTGACGAAGCCTGCAACCAGCACAAGCGCGACCACCCGTGGTGGATATCGCGCCGCGATCATGACCCCGAGCGGACCAGAGAACGACTCCGGCGCGATCTCGAAAGGTAAGCACCGCCCGAAGGACCCGAGGAGGTCGCCGGTACCGTCCATCCCTGGAAGAAGCAGCGTCGGCACTCACTGCACCTTCACCCGCGCGGACGCGTCCTTCGTCAGGCTGACCTGCGAGACCGTCCGCCGCTCCGGCTTGCCCGGCGACACCAGCGAGGTCTCCACTTCCGCCTCCCCGGGCGTCGCGTGCACCACGAACTGCAGCAGTCCCGGCGCGCCCGCGGCCCCGTAGCGCACGTCGTGCCGCGCCAGCGCGTGGCCGCCGCGGCGCACGATCACGTCCACCTCCTGCACGTCGCCGGGCAGCGCGGCGGTCAGATCGACCTGCAGCACCAGATCGCGCGGCTTGCGCAGCTCTCCCCAGAGAATCAGCGCGCCCCCGAGCAGCACCAGGAACGCGAGCCGCGGCAGGACGCGCTTCATCCGCCCTCTTCGGGCTCCTTCTTCTTCGTCTTGATCTTCGCCTTGAAGCCCGTCTCGCCGGTCTGCTTGAGGTGGATGCTCGCGTTCACCTCCAGCGTCACGCCGTTGAGCAGCTTCCAGATCTCGCGGCGCAGCGTCTCGCTCTCGAGGAAGCGGCGCACCTCCTGCGTCACCACCCGCGCCACCTCGGTGCGGGTCTTGTCCGCCTGCGAGAGCAGGAAGGCGAGCGCGTCCTTGGGCAGCTTCATCTCGCCCACCAGGTTGCGGATGCCCTCCTCGGTCATGAAGAGCGCGCCCACGCCGGTGAGCACCGCGCGGCGGACGATGTCCGGCACGAGCCCGGAGAGCTTCTTCGCCTCTTCGGGAGGCAGCTGGTCGTCTTCCGCCATCAGGGCCTCCTCGAGCGCGCGGCGGGGCTCACTCCTCGTCCTGGTAATAGTCCACGGTGGCGTCCTGCCGGTGCACGCTGGTGATGCCGTGCGATCGCGCGAGCACGCCGATCTTCCTCGAGTCGGGATAGACCGCCACCTCCGGCTCGCGCATGGTGCTGAGCGCGAGATAGCGCAGGGGCACGCTGCCGCGGTTCAGGATCTGGTGGCCGGGCGGTCCCGGGGGAAAGGCGATGTAGTCGCCGGCGCGGATGTGGTGCGCCTCCTCGCCGAGGCGGAGGATGCCTTCGCCTTCGAGCACGAAGACCGCCTCCTCGTTGGCGAGGTGGAAGTGGTGGGGAAAGGCCTTCTTCCCCGGCGCGATCTCGAACCAGCTCACGCCGATGCCCTTGCCGCCGGCCGCGGCTCCCAGCCGCTTGCGCCGGAAGGCAAAGCCGCCCTTTTCCAGCGACTGCTCCTCGCAGGAACCGAGAGATGTCTTGTTCATGCCTTCCGCCCCAGCTGGACCAGCGGCTTCTGCCCGCGCGGCACCGCGGTCATGTTGGCGAGCGCCACGCGGTCGGCGATGTTCTGGGCGATGCGGGTGAGCGCCTGCGCCTCGGGGAGCCCGGGGTCGGCGGCCACCACCGGCCTGCCGTCGTCGCTGCCGGCGCGAATGGCGGTGTTGATCGGCACGCGCCCGAGGAAGGGCACGCCCAGCTTCCCCGCCGCCTGCTCGCCGCCGCCCTTGGAGAAGATCTCCGTCTCGTGGTGGCAGTTGGGGCAGACGAACCCGCTCATGTTCTCCACGAAGCCGAGCACCGGGATGTTCACCTTGTCGAACATCGCCTTGGCCTTGATGGCGTCGGCCAGCGCCACGTCCTGCGGCGTGGTCACCACCACCGCGCCGGAGACGCTCACTTGCTGGGCGATGGTGAGCTGGATGTCGCCGGTGCCGGGCGGCAGGTCGAGGATGAGGTAGTCGAGATCGCCCCAGCGCACGTCGCGCAGGAGCTGCACCAGGGCGCCGTGGAGCATGGGCCCGCGCCAGATCATCGCCTGGTCGGGGTCGACGAAGAACCCGATGCTGATCACCTTGACGCCGAACGCCTCGAGCGCGTTGACGCTCTTGCCGTCGGCGCTGGTGGGCCGGGCGCCGAAGAGGCCCATCATCAGCGGCATGGACGGTCCGTAGATGTCCGCATCCAGCAGGCCGACCTTGCATCCCAGGTTCGCGAGCGCGCAGGCCACGTTCGCCGAGACGGTGCTCTTGCCCACCCCGCCCTTGCCCGACCCCACCAGCACCACGTTCTTGACCGAGGGCACGAGGTCGTTGGGATTGTTCTGCTTGCCCGGCGACGGCCGGACGTTGGCGCTGAAGGCCACCTCGACGCGAGGCAGCTTGAGCGCGGAGAGCGTGGCCCGGACCGACTCTTCGATCCGCTGCTTCCAGGGGGACGCCGGCGTGGGCAGCTCCACCCGCACGCGCACGCCGCCGCCGTCGAGCAGCTCGGGATGCTTGAGGTAGCCGAGCTCGGACATCGGCCGGCCGGACGAGGGGTCCTTGAGGTCTTTCAACGCGGTGAGAACCTGCTCCGCTGTGACTGCCATAGGGCGCGGGAATGTGCAGGGGCCAAGGAGGCAAGTCAAGGCGCGTGAAGGAGCGCGCGGCCGGGGCGTTCGCGCGTGCGCTTGCCGTTCGCGAGCACGATCTTTCCGTTTACCAGCACCCAGGGAATGCCTTCCGGGTAGGCAAACGGCTTCTCGAAAGTGGCCGCATCGCGGACGGTGGCCGGGTCGAAGGCCACCAGATCCGCCTTCATCCCCACGCGCAGGAGGCCGCGATCCTGCAGCCCGAGGCGCCTCGCCGGCAGGGAGGTCATCTTGCGGACCGCCTCCTCCATGGTGAAGAGCCGCTCCTCGCGCGCGTAGTGGCCCAGCATCCGCGCGGCGCTGCCGAAGGCGCGGGGGTGCGCGCTGCCTTCCTGCGCGAAGGGGCCGTCCACGGCCATGCCGCCGTAGTCGGTGTCCAGCGAGACCCAGGGCTGGGAGAGGCCCAGCTTCACGTCGTCCTCGCTCATGCCGAACCTCGCCACGCCGACGTTGGCCTTGTCCATCGCCACCAGGTCCAGGAGCGCCTCGGCGGGCGGCTTCTTCATCTCGCGCGCCACCTCGTCGAGCCGCTTTCCCGCATACTTCTTCACCTCCGGATTCACGGCGGAGAGGATGAGGATGTCCTCGGGGTGGATGTCTCCCTCGATCTCGCGGACCATCCTCGCGCGCTGCGCCGGGTCGCGGATGCGCTGAAGCATCGCGTCCACCCCGCCTTCGTGCGCCCAGTCGGGAACGCTTGCGTCGAGGCCGTTGGCGCTGGCCAGGTAGGGATACATGTTCGCGGTCACGTCCAGGCCGGAGGCGCGGGCGGCCTCGATGCGGCCCACCACCTCCTTCATCCGGCCCCAGTTGGCGCGGCCCGCCACCTTGAGGTGCCAGATCTCCACCGGCAGCGAAGCCTCGCGGCCGATGGTGAATGCCTCGTCGAGGGCCTCGGCGATCTTCTTCCCTTCGCTGCGGATGTGGCTGGCGTAGAACCCGTGGTGCTTCGCCGCGACCTTCGCGAGCGCGATCAGCTCCGGCGTCCGCGCGAAACTGCCCGGCTGGTAGATGAGCCCGGTAGAGACGCCGAACGCGCCCTGGCGCATGGCCTTGTCCACCAGCTTCTCCATCTTCGCGAGCTGCGCCGCGTCCGGCTGCACGTCGGAAAAGCCCAGCACCACGCCGCGCACCTGCGCCGCGCCGACCAGCACCGCCTCGTTGATGCTGGGGCGCGCCCGCCGCAGGCGCCGGAAGTAGCCCGCCAGGTCCTTCCAGTCGATCTTCAGATGGTACTTGTCGAGCCACGGCTCCTGCTCGTGGATCCAGGCCGCGTCCATCGGCGCAGGCGAAACGCCTTCGCCGGTCAGCTCGGTGGTGATGCCCTGGCGGACCTTGGACTCCTCGCGCGGGTCGACCAGCGCGTTCAGCTCGCTCTGGCCGAGCATGTCGATGAAGCCGGGCGACAGGCAAAGCCCGTGCAGCTCGATGCGCCTGCGCGCTCTCGCATGCGAGAGATCGCCCACGGCGGCGATGGCGTCGCCGCGGAGGCCCACGTCGGCGCGGAACCAGGGCGCGCCGGTGCCGTCGACCACCCGCCCGCCGGAGAGGATGAGATCGAAGACCGCCGCGCAGAGGAGCGCGATCATGCCTGCGGAGCGACCACGATCATGCCTTCCTCGCCCTCGGCGCCGTCCACCACCGCGCGGACCGGCAGCGCCTGTTTGGCGATGGTGGCGAGCTCGAGCAGCGGGCGGGTGACTTCGCTGGTGGTGTAGTGGCAGCTCGGAGGAGCGCCCGCTCGCGCCCCCAGCCCGGCGGTGCAGAGGAACGACGGCAGGAGCAGCCGCTCCGCCATCTCGGCGTCGACCGCGCCGCGCCGGCGCAGGAAGCGCGCGAGGCGCTCGGCGAGCCTCTCTCCCTGCTGCGGGTCGACGAGGGCCGGCGCCTGGCCGAAGGTGGACACGGTGACCACGCTGTTCTCGAACTCCGCCGTGGCGGTGATGGCCCAGCGGTTGCGCGAGGACGAGCTCGCGGGCAGCGGCAGGGGAACCCGCTCCGCCTCCGCGATCACGCCCTGGCGGCGGAGCGCGCGGACCACCTGCTCGGCCGCTTCCAGAGTGGCCTCGTGCCGGCCTCCTCCGACCGCAGCGATGACGGTGACCTGCCGCAAGAGCCCCCGGTGCACGGCATGCAGCGGCATGAGCGCGGGCGCGGGGTCCAGCGAGGCCACGATCTCGCCGGGCTCGCTGCCGAAGCCCGCCTCGGTGAGGGCGAGGCCGATCTTCAGGCCGAAGCGCGCCGCGAACGGCGTCCAGCCGAGCTGGAGGTCGTGGTAGGTGGGCGCTCCCTCGCCGTGATTCGGCCCGCGCAGGCGCAGCTCGGAAGGCTTTCCCAGAAGCGCCAGCGGCCAGGAGAGGGTCCAGAGGCAGCGCGCGACCGCGATCGGCTCGGCCAGCTCGAGCAGGTGCATGCCGGCGCGCGGCCGCGGCAGGGGAAGCTCCATCTCCCCCTCGCGCGAGAGTTGCTCGCGCGCCGCTTCCGGGTCGCCACCCAGCTTCACGGCGGAGAGCGCAACCGCAAGGTCGGCTCCCTGCAGCGGCCCCTGCAGCCGCAAGGCGGCGCCGGTGGCGAGCGCAAGGCCGATGGCGCCGTCGAGCACCGCGGGCGCAGGATGAGGGCCGAGGTGCACCGGGGCGCGCATCGATTCCGGACTCTACCGCATTCGGGGGAGATGCGCCCTTTAGTGTCCCGCGTCAGAAATCCGACGACATTCGCCCGCCACCTCGCGGCGCGCTGCGCCCTCGGTGTGACGCCGCATTTCTGACTCGGGACACTAGGCGCGCTTCAACTGCCCTCGGGGAACCACCAGCAGCGCTCCGCCGGACACGCAGATGTCCTGCCCGATGCAGTGCGCCGAGGCGTCGCTCGCCAGCCAGAGCGCCGCGTTGACCACGTCGTCCACCTCGGCGACGCGCTGGTTGGGGAGCGTGGGCAGGAGCGTTCGCCCCATCCTCTGGAGTGCTTCCTCCGCCATCGGCGTGCGCACCCAGCCCGGGGAGACGAGGTTCACCCGCACCTTCGGCGCG
>DATDMU010000017.1:0-13880 GCA_036518615.1 Myxococcales bacterium | reverse complement strand
CTGCTCGACGGAAGGCGTGCTCCCCGGGCGGCAAACCCCGCCGCGGAGCAACTGGTACAGGGGATGGTCCACAAGTAGACGGCAGTGGCCTCGGCGGGCGGGCGTCCACACCCTTGCCCGCATGACGCCCCTGTTCGCCCTGCTGCTGGCCGCAAAGCCCCTCTGGACCGACGCCCCCGCCCCCCGGGAGCGGCCGACGGCGCCCCCTGCTTCCATCGCCGCGGTGGTGAAGGGCGCGATGCCCGCCGTGGTGGGCATCATCGCGACCACCGCCCGCGCCGGCGGCTCCGACCCTTTCCACGATTTCCTCGAGCGCATGTACGGGTCCGGTAGCGGGGGGCCCAGCGAGTCGCCGGTGCGCGGCATCGGCACCGGCTTCTTCATCCGCGCCGACGGCCTCATCGCCACCAACGGCCACGTCATCGAGGGCGCGACCGACATCACCGTGCAGGTGGGCGAGGACGAGCGCGTCTACCGCGCCACCCTGGTGGGCCAGGACGACGCCACCGACCTCGCTCTCCTGAAGGTGGAAGGCGACAAGCCGTTCGCGGTGCTTCCGCTCGGCGACAGCGAGCGGCTCGAAGTGGGCGAGTGGGTGATCGCCATCGGCAACCCCTTCGGGCTGTCGCGGTCGGTGACCACCGGCATCGTGAGCTTCAAGGGCCGGCGCGACGTGAACCCCAGCGGGCGCCCCGGCTACTACGACTTCATCCAGACCGATGCCGCAATCAATCCCGGCAATTCGGGCGGCCCCCTCCTCGATGCGCGGGGCGCGGTCGTCGGGATCAACGCCGCGGTGAACCCCTCCGGCCAAGGCATCGGCTTCGCGATCCCGGTGGAGCAGCTCCGCGAGATCGGCCCGCAGCTCGTCGCGCAGGGGCACGTGGTGCGCAGCTACATGGGCCTCTCCGTCCAGGAATCCATGTCCGCCGATCTGGCGGAGAGCTTCGGCGTCCCCGGCGGCAAGGGCGTGCTGATCACCGAGGTGGCGGAAGGGGGTCCGGCGGCGCGCGCCGGACTGCGCCCGGGAGACGTGGTCACCGCGTTCGATGGCGAGCCGGTGGTGGACAGCTACCGGCTGCGCTGGCTCACCGCCCGGGCAGCGCCGGGACACGCGGTGAACCTGCACGTCTGGCGGTCGGGCAAGGAGCACCGGGTGGCGGTGATGCTGCTGGAGAAGCCGGCCACCCCGTACGACGCGCCGCGCCCGGCGCCCGCGCTGCGCCGCGACCAGGAGCCGTTCGGATTCGCGGTGGAGGAGCCGCCTCGGGGTGACGCGGAGCGGGGCCGCGGATTGCGCGTCGCCAGCGTGGATCTGCGAAGCAACGCCTACCGGGCCGGCCTGCGTGAGGGCGACCTGCTGCTGTCCCTGAACGGCCAGACCCTGGGCGACAAGCTCGCTTACGAGAAAATTCTGTCCAGCCTGCCGCCGGTCTCCCGCCTCTACGTGCGCCGGGGCGGAAAGGCGCTCTTCTTCGGGCTGCGGCGGGATGCCGCGGCGACGGCGCGCGCGGATCCGCGACCCTCCCCCGAGCCGCCCTGAACCTGGCCGGCCGCGACCTTCCCGAAAACTTCATCCGCCTCGCACGCGCCTTTCATGTAGGTCGTGCATCGTTCTGGCAGTGGCGCGGTGGTCGTTTCGAGCGTTTTCAGGGTGCGCGCCAATCCAGAGGGCGCCAGACTACGGCCCGCCGACGGAGGTCCACGGGAATGAGTTCAAGCAGGCTGCCGGGCTTCTACAAGATGAAGATGGCAGAGCGCCTTCGCCGGCTGGCGGATCAGCTCGAGCTGTCGCCGGATGAGATGGAGAGCCTGGGAGAGAGCGCCACCCTGCCGCTCGCGAACGCGGACGCCATGATCGAGAACGCCGTCGGAGTGCTCGGTCTGCCGGTGGGCGTGGGCCTCAACTTCGTCATCAACGGCGAGGATGTCCTCGTCCCCATGGCGGTGGAGGAGCCGTCGGTCATCGCGGCGGTGTCGCTGGCCGCGAAGATCGCGCGCGAAGGCGGCGGCTTCAAGGCGGACGCGGACGCGCCGCGGATGATCGGGCAGGTGCAGGTCACCGAGGTCGCCAATCCCGAGGCGGGAAGGGCCGCCGTGCTGCGCGAGAAGGAGGCCATCCTCGCCACCGCCAACGCGCTGCATCCGGCGATGAAGGCGCGCGGCGGCGGCGCCAGGGACGTGCAGGTGCGGCTGGTGCCGGTGGGCAGCGAGACCCACCTCGTCGTGCACCTGATCGTCGACACGCAGGACGCCATGGGCGCGAACCTGATCAACACCATGTGCGAGGGCGTGGCGCCGATGATCGAGCGCCTCACCGGCGGCCGGGTGCGGCTGCGCATCCTCTCCAACCTGGCCGACCTGCGGCTCGCCCGCGCGTCCTGCCGCATCCCCTTCGACGCCCTGGCGGACTTCGGATTTTCCGGCGCCGAGGTGGCGCACGGCATCGCCGAGGCCTCCCGGTTCGCCGACGCGGACCCCTACCGCGCCTGCACGCACAACAAGGGCGTGATGAACGGCGTGGACGCCGTGGCGCTGGCCACCGGCAACGACTGGCGGGCCATCGAGGCGGGCGCGCACGCGTACTGCGCGCGCAACGGGCGCTACGAGCCGCTGACCCGCTGGTGGGTGCAGGACGGGGCCCTTCACGGCAGCATCGAGCTGCCCATCCAGGTCGGCACGGTGGGCGGCGCGGTGAAGGCAAATCCGCTCGTGCCGGTGCTCTTGCGCATGCTGGGAAATCCCAACGCGACGAAGCTTGCCGGCGTGATGGCGTCGGTGGGGCTCGCCCAGAACATGGCGGCGCTGCGGGCGCTGGGCACGGTGGGCATCCAGAAGGGCCACATGGCGCTGCATGCGCGCAACCTGGCGGTGAGCGCGGGGGCCAAGGGCACCGCGGTGGAAGAGGTGGCGCGGGCGCTGATCGCGGCGGGAGAGATCAAGCTGCATCGCGCCCAGGAAATCCTCGCGAAGATGGTCGCGCGGGGGTCCTCCGCCGAGGCGACGTAAAAACTGGGCAGAGGGAACGGGTTTGGGTTTAGGTTCAGGTTTGGGGTTCAGGGAACCGGCGGAGAAGATGACCCTGGACCCTCAATCCTGATCCCCGTTCCCTGAACGTAAACCTGAACCTGAACCCGTTCCCTGAAACCGCCCGCTGCCATCGCCGGATATTCGAACCTCGCCGAGCCACGGCTTCGCGCGTTCCTCGACGAGAAGCTGCGCGGGTTCACCTCGCTACCGGTGGATCTGCGCGACGTCGCGGCGGCGGTGCGCGACTACCTGCTGCGCGGCGGGAAGCGGCTGCGCGGGGCCCTGGTCCTCCTCGGCCACGAGGCCGCCGGCGGAAAGCGGGAGGCGGCCCTCGACGCGTCGCTCGGCGTGGAGCTCCTCCACGCCTACCTCCTCGTCCACGACGACTTCATGGACCAGGACGAAGTTCGCCGCGGCGGTCCCACGCTGCACCGCGCCCTCGGCGGCGACCACCTCGGCACCAGCCTCGCCATCCTCTGCGGCGATCTCTGCGAGTCGTGGGCGTACCAGCTCTTCGGGGAGGCGTCCCCCCTGGTCGCGCGCACCGTGGAGCAGGTGATCCTCGGGCAGATGGCAGACCTGCGCGCGCCGCGCGGACGCGAGCTGACCGCAGGGGAAATCCTCGAGGTGCAGCGCGCGAAGACGGGCACCTATACGTTCGAGCTTCCGCTGCATCTGGGCGCCACGCTGGCAGGCGCCGCGCCGCCCCTGCTCGAGGCGCTGAGCGCCTATGCGCGGCCGCTGGGCATCGCCTTCCAGATCGCCGACGACCTGCTTGGCACCTTCGGCGCCCCGGAGCAGACCGGAAAGCCCAATGCCAGCGACCTGCGCGAGGGCAAGCGCACGCTGCTCGTCGCCCGGGCGCTGCAGAGCGCGTCGCCGGCGGACGCGGCGTCGCTCCGCGCCGGGCTGGGCAACCCGGACGCGGACGTCGAGGAGCTGCGCGCCATCCTGCGCCGCTGCGGCGCCGAGGCTTCCGCCCGCGCAGAAGCGGAGCGGCTCTGCGAGGAATCGCTGCGGGCGCTGGAGTCGAAGGTCCTGCCGCCGCGCGTCGCGGAGGAGCTGCGCGACATCGCGGTCTATACGGTTCGCCGCGCGCTCTGAGCCGCCGTCACGCGGCGCGCGGGCGCGGAGAGCCTGCCGGCGCGCGGCGGAACGCGTCGAGGCTGTAGATTCGCGCGCCCTCTCCGGCCACGAAGGCATCGGAAGCAGCCGCGCGATGGCCTGCGACATCCGCGTCGGTTGCGCGCGCGATTCCCGAACGAGCCGGAATCACGAACGAATCGCGGACGGTGCCGGCAACCAACCCAAACCATCGCGACAGAAACGTCATCATCTCGGCCCCACCCAGCGGTTCGACGAGATGCCGTGCAAGAAGCGATCCGGCTCAGGGGCTTGAGGCGGAGGGCCTGGCGGCGGGAACCGCCGGCGAGACGGACACGGGACCCAGGTTGAGCTTCTCCAGGGCGTCCTTGCTCTGCCCCACCGGTCCGACGATGATCACCGGCCAGCGGTCGGGCTTGATCCACCTCGTCACCACCCGCTGCACGTCCTTCTGCGTGACCTTTCCGACCCTCGCCGGGAAGGTGCGGTAGTAGTCCAAGGGCAGGCGGAGCGAGACCAGGTTTGCCATCGCTCCCGAGACGGCGTCGTTGGTCTCCAGCGCGGCGGGAAGGCCGCGGACCAGCGCCTCCTTGGCCGCCGCCAGCTCGGCGTCCGAGACCTTGCCGCTGGAGAACGTCTTCAGCTCGTTCTCGTACTCCTTGACCGCGTCGACGGTGTTCTTCGCCACGATGCCGCCCCGCGCCGAGAAGGTGCCGCTGTCGCGCAGGAGCGACAGCGAGGAGAAGACGCCGTAGCTGTACCCGTGCTTCTCGCGCAGGTTCAGGTTGAGCCGGCTGGTGAAGAGCCCGCCCAGGGTGAGATTCGCCACCCGCATGGGGATCGCGTCGGGGCTGGTGGCCTTGAACATGCGGCCCACCACCCACACCTGCGACTGCGTCGTGCCGCCCTTCTCGCGCACGTCGATGCTCCTGCGCGAAAGGGCGGGAAAGGGCGGCAGCGCGAGCCTGGGCAGCGGCCGCCGCTTCCACGAGGCGAACGCCGACTCGAGCAACTGGACCATCCGGCCCGGCTTCACGTCTCCGGAGACGGAGATGATCGCGTCGTTGGGCACCCACCAGGTGTCGTGGAAGGCGGCGAGATCCTGCGGCGTGATCGCGGCCACCGCCTCGGGAGTGCCGCCCGCCGGCTGCCCCCAGGGGTGCGAGGGACCGTAGAGGATGCGCGCGGCCTCGTCGGCGGCGAGCGCGCCGGTATTCGCCTTCTTCTGCTCCAGCGCGGTGAGCTTGAGCAGGCGGACGCGCTCCACGTCCTCGGGGCGGAAGGCGGGGTTCTGCACCACGTCGGCCAGCAGATCGAGCGCCTGGGGCAGCGTCTCTGCCAGGCAGTTGAGGTGCACGCCGGTGCTTTCCAGACTCGCGCTCGCGCCGAGGCTTGCGGCCAGGTCCTCGATCTCCTCGGCCAGCTTCGCCGCGGGCCGCGACTTCGTCCCCTCGTCCACGGTGTCCGCCACGAACTCGGCGAGGCCGGGCTTGTCCTTCGGGTCGGCGTCGACGCCGTGCAGGAAACGCACGTCCACCGCAACCAGCGGCACCGAGTGGTTCTCCACGATGAGCACGCGCGCGCCGTTCGCGAGCTTGCGCTGGACCGGCACCGGCGGCTCGAAGTGCGGCTGCACCGGCAGCGGCGGCGGCAGCTGCGCGCGGAAGGGCGCGTCGGGCATGAGCGGCGCCTCGGGCGCCTGGGACCCGGTGCCTGGCTGGACCTGCGCGGTGGCGCTCGCCGGCGGCGGCACCGCGGCCTGCTCGCCGGGTGTGCCGGGCTGCTTGCCTGCCTCGGGCGCCGCCGGCGGCGCGGGAACTCCAGCGTCCGCCGCTGCAGGCGCCTTGGCGGCGGTGACCGGCGCGGTTTGCGGCTCGGCCGGGGCGGCACCGCGAGCCGCCGCGCTGGAGGTCTCCTTCTGCGGACCGGTGCAGGCGACGACGAGTGCCGCGAGCAGGACGAGGCGCCTCATCGCTGCGCTCCCGCCGCGCTGGCGGTCTTGGCCGCCGGGACGACGTCCAGCTCGATGCGCTTGCCAGGGACGAGGAACTGCCGCGCGAACGACTGCACCGCCTGCGGCGTCACCGCCCGGTAGCGGGCGATGTCGCGGGGCAGGTATCCGGGGTCGCCGAGGAACGTCTCGTAGGTGTTGAGCAGATCGGCCTTGCCGCCGAAGCCGCCGATGCGCTCCATGGTGCGCAGCCGCCCCGCGACGATGTTGCGGGTGGCGCGCTCCACCTCTTCGCGGGTGGGCCCGTTGGCCTGGATGTCGGAGACGATCTGCTCGACCACCGGCAGGATCTCCGCGATGGTGTGGCCGTTGGCGGCGGTCACGGTGATCTGGAACCAGCCGCCGAGCCCCAGGGTCACGTCGCTGGCGCTGACTCCCGACGCGAGGTGCCTCTCGAAGACCAGCGCCTTGTAGAGCCTGGAGGTCCTGCCGCTGCCGAGCACGTCGGCGAGCACGTCGCCGGCCGGCTCCTCGTCGGTGAATTGGCGCACGCCCTTCCAGGCGAGGACCAGGCGCGGCACCTCGGCGAGCTTGTCCTCCACCGTCTCGCGGACCACGCCCGGCAGGTCGGGCTGCGGAATCTGCGGCGGCTTGACGGCAGGTCCGGACGGGATGGGGCCGAAGTATTTCTCCACCAGCTCCTTCGCGACCTTCGGATCGAAGTCGCCCACGATGGCGAGCGACGCGTTCTGCGGGCCGTAGAAGGTGCGGAAGAACTCGCGCACGTCGTGCGCGGAGGCCTGCTGGATGTCGCCGATGTCGCCGATCACGCACTCGTAGTAGGGATGCGGCTTGGGAAAGAGGATGTCGCAGAGGCGCAGGCCGGCCTGCCCGTAGGGGCGGTTCTCGTAGTTCTGTCGCTTCTCGTTGGAGACCACGTCGCGCTGGATCTTCAGCTTCTGGTCGTCGAGCGTGTCGAGCAGGTATCCCATCCGGTCGGACTCCACCCAGAGCGCCGCGGCGAGCTGGTTCGAGGGCACCACCTCGAAGTAGTTGGTCCGATCGAAGTTGGTGGTGCCGTTGAGGCCGGTGGCGCCGATGGACTCGAGCGTGGTGATGGGCGAGGGCTGCACGTGCCTGGAGCCGGAGAACATCATGTGCTCGAAGAGGTGGGCGAAGCCGCTGTGACCCGGCGTCTGGTTGGCGGCGCCGACGTGGTACCAGACGTCGACGGCTACTTGTGGAAGCCGGTGGTCCTCGCTGAGGATGACGGTGAGGCCGTTCCCCAGCTTGTACTTCTCGAACTTGATCTGAGGGTCCGCGGCGCGCGCGGCGAGGCACACCGCGAGCGACGCGGCTGCCCCGAGTGCGGTTGCGGCTGCGATCCTGCGCATGGACGACCTCCGGCGCGCTTGCCTACTCCGGCGTCCTCGGCGTGGCAAGGCGCGAATTCGTGTACGCCGGATCCTGCGTCACCTCGTCGCCGAGCCAGGCGGGGTGTTCGAAGCTCTCGTTTTCGCTTTGCAGCTCGATCTCCGCCAGCCAGAGATCGCGGTCGCGGAAATGGTCCAGGTCGAAGCGGCCCAGCCTGCGGCGCAGCTTGCGCAGGGTGCGGCCGCACATGCGCAACAGCGCCTCCGCGTCCGCGGCGGGAATGGGGTAGTTGAACTCGGCGCGGGTGAGCAGCCCCTTGCCCTTGATGGTCAGCTCCGCGTGACGGGTGCCGTCGTGCACCGTCACCAGCCGCACGCGAACCGTGGGCTCGGTGCAGAGGTAGCCCTGCTCCAGCTCGTCGCCCTCCGGCAACCGGGCAGGGAGCCGGTCCTTCAGGACCAGGAACTTCCGCTCGATCTCCACGCCCATGCGCGCCTCAGCCGCCGGCGCGGCGGCTCAAAGGAGCTTCTGCAGCCAGGCCCTGGCATCTTCCAGCTCCTGGGGCACCACCATGTGGCCCATCGGGTACTCGTGCCAGGAGACGGCCACGCCCAGCCGCACCAGCTCGTCGCGGACGGAGCGGCCCAGTTCGATGGGGACGATGGGGTCCTGCTCGCCGTGCGCGGCGAAGACGGGAAAGCCCTTCAGCTTCTCGGGGCGCGGCAGGTCGGCCGGATCCAGCGCGCGCATCACCCCGGAGAGCGAGAGCACGCCGGCCACCAGGCCCGGCCGCGTCAGCGCCACGCCCAGGGCCATGCCCGCGCCCTGGCTGAAGCCGAGCAGGATGGGCCGCGGCGACTGCGCCGCGATCTCCTCCACCGCGGCGCGAGCGGCTTCCATGCCCGCCCGCACCTCCTTTGGATCGAAGGAGAGCCCGCGCGCGTCCTGGGTGAGGTTGAACCAGGCGCGCATCGCGCCGCCGAGCGAGATGGGCGCGCGCAGCGACACGGCGCGCAGGCGCGGGTCCAGCTCGTGGGCGAGCGGCAACAGGTCGTGCTCGTCGGCGCCGTACCCGTGCAGCAGCACCAGCGTCCGCGACAGCCCGGGCGCGCGCGGCGCCCGCTCGATGGACTTGAGGTTCATGACGGCCTTCTACCCCGGCACCGCACGCTGCCGCACCTCGTCGCCATCCGCTCCCACCGGCGCAGGGGCCCTTCCCGCCAGCGAGGCCACGAGCTGCGCCAGCTCCGAGGGCTCCACCGGCTTGCTCACGTGCGCCTGGAACCCCGCCACCAGGGCGCGGCGCCGGTCGTCCGGGCCGGCATAGGCGGTCAGCGCGGCCGCCGGCACGTCGCGGTCGTACTCGCGCACGCGCCGGATCAGGGCGAACCCGTCTTCGGTGGGCAGGCCGATGTCGGAGATGAGCACGTCCGGCCGCTGCTGCTTGAGCATCGCCAGGGCCTCTTCCACCGACGCCGCCGTGCGCACCGACGCGCCGCAGCTGGCCAGCACCGCCGCCACCAGGTCGCGCGCGTCGGCCTCGTCGTCCACCACCAGCACGTCGAGCCCGCCGAGGAGATCGCGGGCGGGCGCTTCCGGCGCGCGCGCGGCCACCGCCTGCGCCCCTTCCTTCTGCGGCGGCGGCGCCTCCGGAGCCACCGCCCGCAGCGGCATGCGCACCGAGAAGCACGCGCCGCGACCTTCGCCCTCCGACTCGGCGCTCACCGTGCCGCCGTGCACCTCGACCAGGTGGCGCACGATGGCGAGCCCCAGGCCCAGCCCGCCCTGGGCGCGCGTCATCGAGCTGTCCGCCTGCCAGAAGCGGTTGAAGACGTGCGCCAGGTACGGCCGCGCGATGCCGGCGCCGGTGTCCTGCACGGTGAGCTGCACCTCCGAGCGCACCCGCTCGATGCGCAGCTCGACGCGGCCGTCGCGGGGGGTGAACTTGATGGCGTTGGAGAGCAGGTTCCAGATGACCTGCTGGATGCGATCGGGGTCGCCGCAGAACTCGGCCGACCCGGGCTGCAGCTCGGCGACCAGCAGCACGCCCTTGGCTTCCGCGGCAGGCCGCACCGCGTCGAGGGCCGCCCGCGCCACCGCGTGCAGGTCGATCTTCTGGATGTTGACCCGCAGCTTGCCGGCGATGATCCGCGAGACGTCGAGGATGTCGTCCACCAGCTGGGTCTGCGCCCGCGCGTTGCGCTCGATGGTCTCCAGCACGCGCGAGAGCGCCTTGGGCTCGACCGCGCCGGTGCGCAGCATCCGCGTCCAGCCGAGGATGGCGTTGAGCGGCGTGCGCAGCTCGTGGGAGACGGTGGCGAGGAACTCGTCCTTGGTGCGGTTGGCGATCTCCGCCTGGCGCCGGGCTTCCTGCTCGCTCGCGAGCAGGAGCTTGTTCGCCTCTTCCACCCGCTTCTGCTCGTCGATGTCGGTGGCGGTGCAGATCCAGCCGCCCACCCTGCCCCGCTCGTCGTGCTCGGGGACCATGCGGCAGAGATGCCAGCGCCACTCGCCGTCCTTGCGCCGCAGGCGCTGCTGGCGCTCCAGCGGCTGGCCGGCGCGCACCGCCTCCCGGAACGAGGTGCGCACCTCCTCCTGCTCCTCCTGCGGCACCGAGCCGAAGAAGGTGACGCCGGCGTCCTCCCCCGCGTAGTCCCGCCAGACCTGGTTGCAGTAGTAGATCTCCCCGTCGGGCCGGGCCGCCCACACGCACTGGGGCATCGAGTCGGTGAGCACGCGGAAGCGCATCTCGCTGCGCTTCTCCACCTCGAGCAGCTCGCGCGCCCGCAGCATCGCCTGCTGCCTGCGGAGCAGCTCGTTCTTGCGCCAGAGATCGACGAAGACGGAGACCTTGGCCCGCAGGATCTCCGGATCGAAGGGCTTGAGCAGGTAGTCGACCGCGCCTTCCTTGTAGCCGCGGAAGATGTACGCCGGGTCCTTCTGGATGGCGGTGAGGAAGATGATGGGGATGTGCTTGTTGCGCGGGCGGTCCTTGATCAGCTTGGCGGTGGCGAGGCCGTCGAGCCCGGGCATCTGCACGTCCATGAGGATGAGCGCGAAGTCGCTCTCCAGCAGGTGGCGCAGCGCCTCCTCCCCGGAGCTGGCGTGCACCAGCTCCTGGCCGAGCGGGTCGAGGATGGCGTCGAGCGCGACCAGGTTCGGAGGATGGTCGTCGACCATCAGGATGCGCGCGGGCGGCGCATCCGCTTCCACAGGCACTGCCCCGCCGCCGATGACCACCGGCGGCGGAGGCAGGCTGGAAAGCTTGACGCTCATCATCCGCGAATCCAGAGGCGGACCAGCTCGAGGAGCTTGTCCGCGTCCACCGGCTTGGGGAGGTAATCGGATGCGCCTGCCTGGATGCACTTCTCCCTGTCCTCCTTGAGAGCCTTGGCGGTGATGGCGATGATGGGCAGCGCCTTGTGCGCGGGATCCCGCCGGATCATGCGCATGGTCTCGTAGCCGTCCATCTCCGGCATCATCACGTCCATCAATACGACGTCCACGTCGGGATTGCGCTCCAGCACCGCGATGCCGTCCTTCCCGTTCTCCGCGTAGAGGACGTCGAGGCCGTGGCTCTCGAGGACGCTGGTGAGGGCGAAGATATTCCGGACGTCGTCGTCGACGATCAGCACCTTCTTGCCGGCGACCTTCTCGCCTTCCTCGTTGCGCGCGCGGAGCATCTCCTTCGCCTTGGGCGGCAGCTTCTCCTCGACGCGGTGGAGGAAGAGCGCGGTGTCGCTGAGCAGCTTCTCCGGCGAGGCGGCGCCGCTCTTGAGGATGACCGACTCTGCGTACTTCTTCAGCCGGCTCTCCTCCTTGCGGGCCAGCTCCTTGCCCGTGTAGACGACCACCGGGATGTCGCGCAGCTTCGGGTTGGTCTTGATGTCCTCGAGCAGCCGGGTGCCGTCCGCGTCGGAGAGCAGGAGGTCGAGGACCACGGTGTCGAAGTCGCCCGTCTCCAGCTTCTCCATCGTCTCGGCGGCGGTGCCCACGACGGTGATCTCCACGTCCTCGCCGCGGAGCAGCTCGGAGATGCTCTGCTGCTGGCCGGGATCGTCCTCCACCAGCAGCAGCTTCTTCACCTTCTTGTCCACGAAGCTCGCGATGTGGCTGAAGGCGCCCTCCAGCGCGTCCTTGCTCACCGGCTTCTCCAGGTAGGCGAAGGCGCCCATGGCGGCGCCCCGCTTGCTCCGCTCCACGATGGAGATCATGTGCACCGGGATGTGCCGGGTGCGCGGGTTGCGCTTGAGCCGGTCGAGGATGCTCCAGCCGTCCACCACCGGAAGCTGGATATCGAGGGTGATCGCCGCAGGCAACAGCTCGTTGGCGAGCGCCAGGCCGGTGTCGCCGCGGGTGGCCACCACCGCCTTGAAGCCCTTCTCCCGGGCCATGCCCAGCATGATGCGCGCGAACTTGAGGTCGTCCTCGATGATGAGGATGACGCGGTCGCCCTCGCGCAGGTGCTCGCGGTCGTCCTCGATGGGCCTCGACACCACCTCGTCGGGCACGGTGGGGATGTCGGTGAGGAGGTTGACGGCGGAGGGCCGCGGCTCCGCCGGGGGCGGCCGCGACTCGGTGCGGCGCGGCCGGGAGGAGGCGTCCTCCTGCGGAGGCGGCAGGCGCTGCTCGTCGTCGTCCTCCTCCGGCCCCGAGTAGCGGTCGGGCAGGTAGAGGGTGAACGCGCTGCCCTTGCCCGGCTCGCTCTCCACCTTGATCTCCCCGCCGAGCAGCCGGGTGATCTCGCGCGAGATGGAGAGGCCCAGCCCGGTGCCGCCGTACTTGCGGCTGGTGGTGCCGTCCGCCTGCTGGAAGGCCTCGAAGATGATCTTCTGCTTGCCCTTGGCGATGCCGATGCCGGTGTCGATGACCGAGAAGGTCATCACCGTCTTCGCCTTGTGCAGCACCTCGCTGTCCAGCGTGCTCCGGCGCGGCTCCACGTCCATGCGCAGGCGGACGCTGCCCTCCTGGGTGAACTTGAAGGCGTTGGCGAGCAGGTTCTTGAGCACCTGCTGCAGCCGCTGCGGATCGGTGCGGATGTGGCTGGGCGCGCGCTCGGAGATCTCCACCTCGTAGACCAGCCCCTTCTGCTCGGCCACCGGGCGGAAGGTGCGCTCGAAGTAGTCCTTGAGATCGAGCAGCGCGATGTCCCGCGGCTCGATCTGCATCTTCCCCGCCTCCACCTTGGAGAGGTCGAGGATCTCGTTGATCAACGAGAGCAGGTCGCCGCCCGAGGCGTAGATGGTCTTGGCGTACTCCACCTGCTTCTCGGTGAGGTTCGCCTCCTTGTTGTCGGCGAGGAGCTTGGCGAGGATGAGCAGCGAGTTGAGCGGCGTGCGCAGCTCGTGGCTCATGTTGGCGAGGAACTCGCTCTTGTACTTGGAGATGAGCGAGAGCTGCTCCGCCTTCTCCTCCAGCGAGGCGCGGGCCAGCTCCACCTCGCGGTTCTTCACCTCGATGTTGGCGTTCTGCTCCTCGAGCTGCCGGGCCTTCTCCTCCAGCTCCAGCGCCTGCTTCTCCAGGGCGGCGTTGCTGCGCTTGAGCTCCTCCTGCTGCTGGGTCAGCTCGCGCGACTGGCTCTGCAGCTCCTGGGTGAGGCTCTGCGACTGCTGCAGCAGCTGCTCGGTGCGCATGTTGGCGCCGATCATGTTCAGCACCACGCCGATGCTCTCGGTGAGCTGGTCGAGGAAGATCTGGTGGATGGCGCTGAAGGGGTTGAAGGAGGCCAGCTCGATGACCGCCTTCACCTCGCCCTCGAAGAGCACGGGCAGCACGATGATGTTGAGCGGCGTGGACTCGCCCAGCCCCGAGTTGATCTGGATGTAGTCGGAAGGCACGCGGGTGAGGAGGATGGCCTTCTTCTCCAGCGCGCACTGGCCCACCAGCCCCTCGCCGAGGCGGAAGCGGTTGGCCACGCCCTTGCGCTCCTTGTAGGCGTAGGTCGCGACCAGCTTGAGCACCGGAGTAGAGCCTTCGTTGTCGGCCATGAAGAAGGCGCCGTGGTGCGCGGAGACCAGCGGGGTGAGCTGCGACATGATCAGCCTCGACACCGTGTCGAGGTTCTTCTGGCCCTGCATCATCGAGGAGAACTTGGCCAGGTTCGTCTTCAGCCAGTCCTGCTCCTGGTTCTTCTGCGTGGTCTCACGCAGGTTGACGATCATCTGGTTGATGTTGTCCTTGAGCTTCGCCACCTCGCCTTCCGCTTCCACGGTGATGGCGCGGGTCAGGTCGCCCTTGGTCACCGCGGTGGCGACTTCGGAGATGGCGCGGATCTGCGTGGTCAGCGAGGCGGCGAGCTGGTTCACGTTGTCGGTGAGCTGCCGCCACGTGCCGGTCGCGTTGGGGACCTTGGCCTGGCCGCCCAGCTTGCCCTCGATGCCCACCTCGCGGGCCACGCCGGAGACCTGCTCGGCGAAGGTGC
>DATDMU010000016.1:0-11561 GCA_036518615.1 Myxococcales bacterium | reverse complement strand
CCTCCCGCCCCAGGCGCCGGCGCTCCTCCTGCTCGCGCTGCAGCCGCGCGCGCTGCTCGCCCGGGACGCACAGCTCGGAGACGCCGTTGGCCAGCTCCAGCCCGCCGGCGTACAGCTCGAAGCGCTCGGCCACCGTCTCGTCGCCGGGCTTGAGCCGCGCCAGCGCCGCCTGGGAGGCGGGATACTCGGTGAGGTAGGTGGGCCGGTCGATGCCCAGCGCGGGCTCGATGCGCTCCATCAGCACCTGGCTGAAGAGGTCGTCCCACGAGGCGCCGGCGGCCGGCCGCACCCCGCAGGCGCGCGCTGCCTGCGCGAAGGCCTCGGCGTCGAGCGGAATCGGGTCGAATCCGGCGTGGCGCTCGAACGCCTCGCGGCACGTCACCCGCTCGAAAGGCGGCCGCAGCGAGATGACGCCCGCCCCGCGGCCGTGCCCCTTGCGCGCGGGCGCCTCGGATGCGGCCTCGAAGAGGATCTGCTCCAGGTCCGCCATGATGGTGCCGGCGCTTCCCGGCGAGGCGTACAGCTCGAGCAGCGTGAACTCGGGGTTGTGGGTGCGCGACACCTCGCCGTCGCGGAACACGCGCGCGAGCTGGTAGCAGCGCGAGAAGCCGGGCCGCGCCAGGAGCCGCTTCATCGCGTACTCCGGGCTCGTGTGCAGGTGCAGCCTGCGCGCGCCGTGGACGCCGCCTTCCGGCACCGGCGGATCGGGCGTGAAGGTGGTCTCGAAGGGCCGGAGATGCGGCTCCTGGCCCGCCACCGGAACGGCGATGGGGGTCTCGACTTCCAGGTAGCCGCGAGCCTCGAGGCTGCGGCGCAGGGAGCGCGCGAGCGCAGCGCGGGCGCGGGCCATGTCCGAGCTGGCGGGCACCACGCCTTCATAGCGCAAAAAGGCTTGCCCGAGCGCCGCTTCGGTGCCAGTGAACGCGGGTGGCGCTGATCCTCCTCTTCCTCTTCGCCCTCGCCTGTGGCCACGGCGCCTCCGCCGGCGCCGGGAAGCCGGCGGCGTCGCCGGGAACGCCCGCTCCCGCCGTCGCGCCGGCGGATGCTTCCCGCGCGGCCGCGGAGCTCTCCGAGGAGACGCACAACCTCATCCGCGCGGAGGGCGAGTTGCTCTGGACGCGCTGGACCACCGGAGCGGGGCCCTTGCCCTCGAGCGCGCTGGCGGAGCACCCGCGGCTTGCTCGCCGCGAGTCCATCGAGGCGGTCACCGTCGCGGCCGGCGCCGCCCGCGGCGCCGACGCCGAGGCGCTGCGCCTGCTCGCCCAGCAGCTCGCGACGCTGGGGGTAGCTCGCGAGGCGCGGGACGAGATCGACGCGCTGGAGACCGCGCGCGCCCAGCTCTCCTTCGCGCTGCCCGGCGAGAAGCGGGCGACGCTGGGCGAGCGCGACCTGGATCGGCTGCTGCTCGACGAGCCGAGCGCGCAGAAGCGGGCCGGCATCGCCGCGGCGGAGGCGCGGGCAGCGCGGCCGCTCGCGCCGCTTGCGCTCGCGCGCGACGCGGCGGTGGACAAGGCCGTGGCGGCGCTCGGCCTGGGAAGCTGGACGGCCCTGGAGGAGCGCGCGGTGCGGATGCCGCTCGCGCAGCTCGCGGATCTGGCGGAGCGCACGCTCTCCGCCACCGAGGAGGTGGGCACCCGCGCCGTGGCGGCCAGCTCGGTCCGCAATCTCGGCATCACCGCCGATCGGATGCGCCGCGCCGACCTGCCGCGCCTCGCGCGCATCGCCATCGCGGATCCGCAGTTCACCGCTGGCCAGGCGTGGCCGGCCGCGCGCACCGTCTTCACCAGCATCGGCGCGCAGCCACCGCCTGCGCTGCGCCTGGACGGGGAACCCTCGCCGTCCAAGGGCGCGCGGCCGCTGGCCCTGCTGGTGGATCCTCCCATCGACGTGCGCCTCTCGCTGCGGCCCGCAGGCGGCTTCGAGGAGCAGCGCGCCACCTTCCACGAGGGCGCGCGGGCGCTGGGCGGGCTCTTCACCCGCGCGCCGCGCTGGGAGCTGGCGCAGCTCGGCGACGGATCCGCCGCGGAAGGCGCCGCGCAGCTCTTCGAGGCGCTGGCGGGAGATCCGCAATGGCTGCGCGCCGTGACGCAGCTCCGCGGCGAGCCGCTGGACGACGTGGTGCACACCGAGGCCACGCGCCGGCTGCTCGCCGCACGGCGCGCCGCAGCGCTGGTGCTCTTCGAGCTCCGCCGCCGGGAAGGGCCTGCCACTTCGGAGGCGCAGGAGGCGCTCTACCGCGGCCTTCTCCAGCGGGCGCTCTTCTGCGTCCTCTCCGACGACGATGCCGCGCGCTGGGCGCTGGAGGCAGACCCGATGCTGCGCGCGGCCACGCCGCTCCTCGGCGCGGTGCTCGCGGCGCAGCTCGAGCAGAAGCTGGGGCCATCGTGGTGGTCCGCACCGCAGCCGGCGCTGCCGAAGCTCTGGGCGGGCGGCAGATCGCTCACCGCGCTGGAGGCGGCGCGCGCCCTCGGCATGGCGCAGCTCGATCCGGCGGCGCTCGCGGCGGTGGCGGACGAGCGGCTGCGCTACGCCGCCCCCGACCCGCCGCCGGCGGCGCAGAAGCCCGACTACAAGTACATGCAGGGCGACAAGAAGAAGCGGCACCGCAAGAAGAAGAAGTAGGGCAGCGAGCGATGATCGAGGGAACAGAGCGCCCCATCGAAAATGGAGCGCGGTCCCTGGCGGCACCGCCGTCTAAGCGCCAGGGCAGAGCGGAGATATGTCCCGATTCAAGTCCGGACCGCAACGGGTATGCCGGCCGCATCCGTCGCGGCGCCCCGACAGTCGGCAGCACGCGGCGCGGGCGCGATCACCGCCTCGCGTGAACTGGCCCCACGACTTTCGGTCGACGAACGATCCGCCCATGCCGCCAAGGCCTGCTGCCCGCCTGGGCACTGGCTTGCTCCGCCGCACGCCATGTTCGCCGTCCTTCTCGAGCGCCTCGATCACCGAACGCGAGATAGCCCGTCATCGGCATCCGGTTCTTCGTACCAGTCGGACTTGGCGCGGCTCAGCCGCTCGAGGCCGTCCCCCTGGCTGCTACGGCCTGCGAACTTCTCCGGGGCGTGCGGGGTGGGAACCCCGACCAAGGGGAGCGGCGGGAAATGCAGCGCGGCTACGTCGAGCGCACCCCCTGCCGCCTCCGGCGACGGCGAGCAACCCGACTACGCGCGCGGCAGGCGCAGCTCGAAGACCGACCCCTGCTGCGTCGTCTCCCGCAGCTCCGCGTGGCCGCCGTGCAGCTCGGCCACTGCGCGGACGATGGCGAGCCCCAGTCCGGTGCCGCCGTCGCCGTGGCGGGTGGTGGCGAAGCGCTCGAAGAGCCGGTCGCGGATGGCGGGGTCCACGCCCGCGCCGTGATCGCGCACCTGGGCCACGCAGTCGGGGCCGGTGCGCACCTCCAGCTCGACGCGCTCGCCGGAAGGCGAGTGCTGGACTGCGTTGCCGAGCAGGTTCTCCAGCGCGCGGCGCAGCCAGAGCGGGTCGCCGCGGACCGGCGCCGGCTCTTGCGCGCGCAGCTCCAGCCGGACATTGCGGCCCGCCGCGGTGGGCCCCTGCGCGTCCACCGCCTCTCGCGCGATGGCGGAGAGATCCACCGGCTCGTCCTTCGGCTCGATGCCGCGCGCCTCCAGCCGCGCCAGAGAGAGCAGGTCCAGGGTGAGCTGCTGCAGCTTGTCCGCGCTCTCGCGGATGCGCAGCGCGAAGCGGCGCGCGGTCTCCGGCTCGTCCGCGGCTCCCTCGGTGAGCACCTCCGCGGAAGCGCGGATGGCGGCCACCGGGTTCTTCAGCTCGTGCGAGACGTCGGCGACGAAGTTCTCCAGCGCGTGGCGCTGCTCCAGCTCGCGGCGCATCGACTCCAGCGCGTGGGTGAGCGCGCGCACCTCGCGGCCGCGCGCCTCCGGCAAGGGCGCCTGCCGCTCGCCCGCCGCCACCCGCTCCGCGGCGCGGGTGAGGCTCTCGATGGGCGAGGCCACCGCCCCGCCGATCACCATCGCCAGCGCCGCGGAGGCCACCGCGAACATGAAGGCGAGCAGCGCCACCTTGGGCGCCACGTCGCTCATCAGCTGCACCATGCCGAAGGTGGCCTTGCGGACGCGGACCCGGCCGCCGCCCGCGATGGGCGCCTCCGCGGAGACGCGGGCGATGCCCGGGCTCGCGTCGCCGGATTCCAGCAGCACGCGGCCGTCCGCGGCCAGCACCGCCACGTCGGTGTCGATGGCGCTGCGGGTGAAGGCGAGGAGGATGGGCTCGAGCGACTCGTGCGGCGTCCGGGCCGCCAGCTGCGCGATGGCGCGGGCCTCGTCTTCCGCGGCGCGGGTTGCGAAGAGCGAGGCGCGGGCGGTGAACCGGTCGATGACGATCACCGCGAAGGCCGCGGAGAGGATCAGCGTGGTGGCGGCAAGCGGAATGAAGACCTGCAGCCGCAGCGAGAGGCCGCCGGTGCGCCGCGCTTCCAGCACGCGCGCCGCCGTGGCGCCCACGCCGAGCAGGAAGAGCAGCGCCAGCGCGACCAGCAGCTCCTGTCTACCCATCGTCCCGCAGACGGTACCCCACCCCGCGCACGGTCTCCAGCACGCGCGGATCGCCGCCCGCCTCCTCGATCTTGCGCCGCAGCGCCTTGACGTGCACGTCCACGGTGCGGTCGCCCACCACCACGTCGCTGCCCCACACCGACTCGAGGATCTGGCCGCGGTCGAACACGCGCCCGGGGCTTCTGAGAAAGAGCGTGAGCAGGTTGAACTCCGTGCGCGAGAGCCCCAGCTCCGTCTCCGCCACGGTGGCCTTGCGGGTGCGCAGGTCGAGCGCCAGCCGGTCCTTGCGCAGCGCCTTCTCCTCCTCGGGATGCGCCCCTGACCGGGACGCGCGCCGCAAGACCGCCCGCACCCGCGCCGTCACCTCGCGCGGAGAGAAGGGCTTGAGCACGTAGTCGTCCGCGCCGATCTCCAGCCCCACCACCCGGTCGGTCTCCTCGTCGCGGCTGGTGAGGACGATCACCGGCACGTCCGAGCGCGCGCGCAAGGAGCGGAGGAACTCGAGGCCGTTGCCGTCGGGGAGCACGAGGTCGAGGATGACCAGATCGGCTGCGGCGACTCCCGCCCGCGCCTCCCGCAGCGACGCCGCCTCGGAGATCTCGAACCCGTCGCGGCGCAGCGCATAGGCCAGGCTCTCGCGGATGGCGGGTTCGTCGTCGATGACGAGGACGGCGGTCATGGCGGCGCTCCGAACGGTCCCGGCGCCTTCTCCTGCGGCGGCTCGGTCTTCGGGCCCTGCTTCTCCTCGCCCTTCTCCGCCACCGCGAGCGCGAACTTGTTGTTGCGCGACTCCACCACGCGCAGGTGCGCGCCGCCGAGCGCCGCGCGCAGGTTGTTGACCCTCGACTGCTCCACCAGGAACCACTTGCGCTGCCCGGGCCCGTTCATGAACTCGGCCAGCGTGGCCACCGGCGCGCTCTGCCGGGCGATCTCGCGCACCGTGTTCTTCGAATAGAAGGTCTCCCCGCGCCAGTTCATGAGATAGGCGCCGATGGGCTCGCCGGGCGCGCTCTGGTGGTAGTACTCCCAGAAGAGATCGCGCTGGGTCCAGTGCGGCGAGAGCCTGCGCCAGTGGAACCAGCCGCAGAACACGGCGAAGAAGAGCGCCAGGCCCGCCAGCGCAGCCGCCAGCACGCGCCGATCCTGCGGCGCCTCCGGCGTGGCGAGCGGGGCGCCCTGCATCCGCTCGCGCCGGGCGGCGGACATCCCGGCGCGCAGCGGCTTGTCGAAGAGCGACCGGCAGAAGCGCACCGCCTGCGCCGCGCGGTCGAGCAGCCAGGGCGACAGCGCCACCGCCGCCGCGGCGTAGAAGAGCGCCGCGAAGATCTGCCGCGGGTCGGTCTCGCGGTCCGGATAGGGCCGGTCGTAGTTGAAGACGAACATGTCGGTCAGGTGCTTGGGCGACATGGCCAGGTCGTGCGCGACCAGCGCGTAGAGGAGGCCTCCGGCGAGCAGCGCTCCTCCGTTCGCGCGCATTCCCTGATCGAGCAGCTCCTCGATCCAGAGCGCCGAGAGCAGGAGCAGGGGCGCCAGCGCGGGAAAGGCATAATGGTGGAACTTGGTGACGCTGAAGGCGAACACCGAGAACGCGATCAGGAACCAGAGCAAAAGGAAGAGCGTGGCCCGCTCGCGCGGCGTCCGCGGCCGGGGGCGGATGCGGGCGATCACCGCCGCGGCCCCGGGAAAGGCGAAGACCCAGGGGAAGCAGTCGAATCCGACCTGCTCGATGAAGTAGACGAAGTCGCCGCCGGGCGTGCTGGTGTAGACGCCGACGGCGAGTCGCTTGAAATGGTCGTGGATGATGAAGCGCTCGAAGAAGGTCTTGCCCTCGTCGTCGCGGCCGTCGAAGCCGAACATGGTCCCGTACCAGGGCGCGCAGATGGCGAGCACCAGCAGCGACCCGGCGAAGAGGTGCAGGCGTCTCAGGCGGTGCCATTCGCCGGTGACCACGAAGTAGACCAGCGCCACCGCGCCGGGGAGCGCGAACCCGAGCAGGCCCTTGGAAAGGGTGGCGAAACCGACGAAGCAGTAGAAGGCGGCCGCCCAGCCCGGGCGCTCCTCGTCCTCGAAGAGGACGATCATCAGGCAGGCCATCGCCGCCTCGAGCAGCCCGACGAACACCGGGTCGGGGACGGCCTGCCGGGCGAGGAAGACGAAGAGCGGGCTGGTGAGGATGGCGAAGGCGCCGATCACCGCGCTGCGCCGGCTGAGCAGGCGGTTCGCCATCACGAAGACGAGGATGGCCCCGAGCGCGGTGATGACGGCGTAGGGGAAGCGCACGCACCACTCGGTGTAGATGCCCGGCCAGCGCTCGGGCCCGTTGGTGTTGGCGACCAGCATCCCCGCCGCCATCAGCCAGAGATCGAGCGCGGGCTTGGAGAAGAACCAGGCCGATTCCCACCACGGGTGGATGTAATCGCCCCGCGCGATCATCTCGCGGGCGACCTCGCCGTAGTGCGGCTCCCACGGGTCCCAGAACCCGGTGGCCCCCAGCCAGGGAAGGAAGAGGAGCGCGGCCAGCGCGGCGAAGGCGATGACCAGGCGGCGCTCGGCGCTGAGCGGGCCCAGCCAGCGGAGCCACGAGATCTCGCGGACGAACGCCGGCAGCGTGTCGCCCCAGTCGCGCGCCGGCGGCTGCAACTCCGGCTGCGGCGACTCCGCCTGCGGCCTGGTCTTCTGCGGGCGAGCCATGCCGCAGCGGGCCGTAGCATGCGCTGCTCCGAGCGGCAAGCAGCTCTATTTGCCTGGCGGCCCCACGGTGACGGCCATCCGCTCCACGAGCGAGTTGCTCGCCGGCTGCGGCTGCAGCACGATCAGCGCCACCTTCGCGGCGTCGCGCTGCATGCAGACGGCGCTCACCTGCACGTCGCCGTCCTGCCCCTCCAGCGTCCCGTCCACCCGCTCGGCGCCGGCAACGATGCGCGACGGCGTCTCGGCGGAGAGCGTCACCTGCTTCAGCATCCCCACGTCCGCGAGCCTCCACAGCTCGTCGTCGATGGCGGCGCGAACCGCCTGGTCACACCCGCACGCGCGCCCGCGGCAAGGCGCCGTCTGCAACAGCGTCGCCGATCTCCGGAACGAGCCGGTGAGCCCATTGGAGTACGAAACCGACGTCGTGGACCCGCCCGCCCTTCGCCAGCCGAGCGGGATCTTGGTGGTCAGCCCCGCCGGCCCTTCGCGCACCGGCCCCAGCGCGGGAAGCCCCGGCGCGGCGACCACGCCCAGTGCCAGCGTCCCGATCAGCGCACCCGCCGCCGCGGCCAGCCTGCGCGCCGCGGCATCGCCCGGCCACGGCCGCGGCGTCATGAACCCGCCCAGGACCGCGCCGGTGACGAGGCCGCCGAAGTGGCCCCAGTTGTCCACGCCCGCCGAACCCAGTCCGGCAGCGAACAGCGCGAGCAGCCAGGGCACGATCCGCAGCCCGAAGTACGAGCGCAGCGACCCGCGCACGCCGCGGCGCCAGCCGAAGGTGGCTGCCGCCCCCAGAAGGCCGAAGGCGATGCCGCTTGCGCCCAGGGAGATGGAGTCGGACCCCACCGCCGACGCAAGCGTCGTGCCGAGGGCGGTGAAGATCAGTAGCGCCAGGTAGTCCGCCGGCCGCAGCGCCCGCTCCAGCGCGCCGCCCACGTTCCAGACCGCGAATGCGTTGAAGGCGAGGTGCAGCGGATCCTTGTGCAGCAGGTTCGCGGCAAAAAGCCGCCAGGTTTCGCCGCGATCGAGGATGAGCGGCGTCGCCTTGGCGCCGTAGAGCAAGAGCGAGGGCAGCGCCAGCCCCGAGCGGAGCCCGCCGGCCGCCACCAGCACCCAGACGCAGGAGAGAAGGAGCGCGATCGTCACCCAGGGAACGCCGGCGATCGACAGCGCCTCCGTCGTGCCGGACTGCAGGGCGGCGGGATCGGGCTGTTGCGGCGGGAAGGTGGCGTCTTCCGTCCAGACGGGCATTCGCCCTAAGATGCGCACGGGCGGCCAGGCCGGCAGGCCCTTGCGTCGGCGGGGGGTGGGATGAAGCTCATCATCGAGGATGGCGAGGGCCGAACGACGGTCGTCCCGGTGGCCCGCGCGGAGATCACCATCGGCAGGCAAGCCGGCAACACCATCCGGCTGACCGACCGCAACATCTCCCGCCGGCACGCCCGCCTGGTGAGGGAGAACGGCACGCTCCTCATCGAGGACCTCGGGTCCTTCAACGGGGTGCGCGTCAACGGCGAGAAGATCGACGGCAGGAGCAAGCTCGGCGACGGCGACGTGGTCGAGATCGGCGACTACGACCTCGGCATCGAGGGCAGGCTGGACACGCCGGCCAGCCCTCTCGCGGTTCGCGTGATGACGCCTGCGGGGTCGGCTCCCGCGGTGGCCGCGGCGGTGGAAAGAAGTGTCGAGATTCCGAAGACTCGCGCCGCCCCGGAGAGCGCACCTGCCAGCGTCCGCAAGAGCTTGGTCCGGGGCGCGCCGGCGGGTTTCGTGGCCTTCGTCGTGCTGACGGCGCTGCTGCTCGCCGGCGCCGCCGTGGTCGTCCTCACGAGGCCCTGATTCCCGCTCGCCGGCCGCTGCGGTAGATTGGGGGCCCGGGAAGGGCGATGAACCTCATCATCGAAGACGGCGACGGGCGCAGGACCGTCGTACCCCTGACCGGCGACGAGATCACCATCGGCCGCAACCGGGAGAACGCCGTGCGGCTGGAGGAGAAGAACGTCTCGCGCAAGCACGGGCGGCTCTTCCGCGAGGCGGGGCGCTTCCACATCGAGGACCTGCGCAGCCTGACCGGCATTCGCGTGAACGGCGAGAAGGTCAAGGGCCCCCGCCCGGTGGACCAGGGCGATCGCATCCGCATCGGCGACTACGAGCTCTCGCTGGAGGCGGAGCCCGCAGAGCAGCCCGCGCGCCGGCCCGCGGATCCCGCCGCGCTGGAGGTGCCGAGGGAGAAGCGGGCGCGGCTTCTCGGCATCTCCGGCACCTATCGCGGCAGCGCGCTGGTGCTCGACCGCAGCCCGCTGCGCATCGGGAGCTCGGGCGAGAACGACATCGTCGTCCATCATCCTTCCATCTCGCGCACGCACCTGCGCCTTCACCTGGTGGGCGGCGAATGGAAGGTGCTGGACGCCGAAGCGCGCAACGGCGTGCGCGTCAACGGCGAGTCGCGGCCGGGCATCGCGCTGCGCCACGGCGACGTGATGGAGATCGGGTACCTGCGCTTCGCCTTCGCCGATGCCGGCCGCGACCTCGAGCTGCCGCGGGAGTTCACCCCGGTCTCGGTGAAGACGCAGGTCCGCCGCGGCGCCACCATGCCGGTCAAGACCATCGTGGGGCTCCTCGCGATCCTGCTCGCCGGCGCCCTGCTGCTCCGGCCGTCCGGAAGCGACGGCGAGGGCGCGGAGCCGGAACGGGCCGCAGCACTGCGATCGGCCCGGAACGCCGTCGAGGGTCACCGGTACGTGGAGGCGCAGCAGAAGCTCGAGGCGGCCCGCCGCGCCGGCGCCACCGCCGTCGAGCTTGCCGACGCGGAGGCCGTCGGGGCGGAGGCGCGCGGCGAGAGCCTGTTCCGCGATCTGCAATCGGCCTTCGCGGCGAAGGACTGGGAGCGCGCCCGCGAGCTGGCGTCGTCGCTCGCGGGGTCGCACACCTGGTACGCGGCGCAGGCGGCGCCTCTCGCGCAGGCTGCGACGGCGGCCTATGTGGGCAGGCACGTCGCGGCCGCCGCGGCGCAGAAGGGCAAGGACGACGCCGCCTGCCTTTCGGAAGCGCGGCTCGCGCTCGGTGCGGACGCGAGCTCGGTCGAGGCCGCGCAGCTCGAGCACGAGTGCAGCGCACCGGCCGTGCAGACGGGCGCGCTGGCGCCGGCTGCACCGGTCCTGGCAGCGGCGAGCCCTGCGCGCGCCGCGCGCTCCGACGGTGACGCCTCCGCGCGCAGGCTCGTCGGCGAGGGCAATCGCAAGCTGACGGCGCAGGATTTCCCCGCTGCGATCGCGCTCTACGAACAGGCGCTGGTGCTCAAGCCGGCCCGCCCGGTGCTCGCGAGCGCCTACCGCGGCATGGGCGTCGCCTTCACCCGGCAGGGCAACATCGAGGCGGGCGCGCACTACTACAAGCTCTACCTGCCCCTCTGCGCCGATCCGGCGGAGAAGGCGCGCGTGCAAGAATTGCTGGACGATTACGACGCGCGCCGCAGGTAGGGCAAGAGCGCACCCATTCTCCCATGGACTCGGTTCCCTCGGGCGGTTACAGTGGTACCGTAAACGGAGGCGCCGACCTTGGACATCCGAACCCTCGTAGTCGATGACGATCAGGACTCCTGCGACCTGATTGAGCGAATCCTGAAGAAGGAAGGCTATCGCGTCACCACCCTGACCGATCCGCGCAAGGTCGAGGACGAGCTTCGCAAGTCCGACGTGCACCTCGCCATCGTCGATCTGAAGATGCCCGACCTCTCCGGCCTCGACGTGGCGCAGATCATCAAGCGGCACGACTCCGACTGCTCGGTCATCCTCATGACCGGCTACGCCACCCTGGACTCGGCGGTGAGCGCGCTCCGCTACGGCGTGGTGGATTATCTGAAGAAGCCCGTCCGCGAGGACGAGCTGGTCGGCGCCGTCCGCCGCGCCCTGGCCGCCCGCGGCCTCTCGCTGTTGCCCGAGGAGGAGCTGCACCGCAACATCGGCGGCGCCATCCGCGACCTGCGCAAGAAGCGCGACCTGACGCTGAAGCAGCTGGCGCGCCGCACCGGGCTGTCGGTGTCGCTGCTCTCGCAGATCGAGCGCGCCGAGAGCAGCGCGAGCGTGACCTCGCTGTACAAGATCGCGCACGCGCTCAAGATCCGGCTGCCCGAGCTGTTCGCGCGGGTGTGAGCCGCGGGGCTTTCCTGGGTTGCGCCGGGGCCCGACGCTGGGCCGAGCGGTGCAGCGCGTGACTTGCCCATCAGCCCGGGGCAGCGGCGCGGCATCGGTCGATTGACCGATACCGGTAAAGCGCTGCGAGCGATATCTCCCGATTCAAATGAATCGGGACTCTCAGCTCGATCTCCGGTTGCCCCTT
>DATDMU010000015.1:0-4256 GCA_036518615.1 Myxococcales bacterium | reverse complement strand
TCTTGCTGAGCCGCTCCTCCGTCCAAGTGGAGGCAAGGCATGCAGACGGAACAGGCCTCGAACCCGCGCTCGCGCGCCACCGCTCTCCTGATCGCGTGGATGGGAGCAATCCTCGTAGGCATGGCGTGTACGCCGCTGTTTCACTGACAAGGAGAACAATCCGTGAAGAAGACGATGGCCGCAGTGCTTTCACTGGCGCTCCTCTCGCTGGGCGCACGGGCAGAGGTGGACAAGAAGACCGAGCGCACCTGGAAGGCCAAGTGCGCGTCCTGTCATGGCGCTGACGGCAAGGCGGAGACCGACCAGGGCAAGAAGCTCGGAATCCCCAACTACACCGACGCCGCATTCCAGAAGTCGAAGACCGACGACCAGCTCAAGTCCGCCATCGCCAACGGCGTCAAGACGGACAAGGGCGAGATGGAGGGCTACAAGGACAAGCTCTCCCCCGAGGAGACCGAGAATCTGGTGAAGCTGGTTCGCTCCTTCGCCAAGTAGCCCGAATCCAGCAACCGTAGAGAAACACAACGAACGCCCCCGGCTCCCCCCGCCGGGGGCGCTCGTGTTTTTGGTGCCAAAACTGCAACGAAGGTCTCGGAAAGGGCGAAAAGCGTGGGGTCGGCAGGCAGGCGGTGCGTTCAGCCCGGTACGACGCGCAACAACTGCGCGGGGGTCGCCAGAGTAACCATGTGCCGGGCTGCGGCACGGAAGTTGCGGAGGACTTGGATATGGCAACGAAGGAACGGATCCTCGTCGTAGACGACGAGCAGAACGCTCGGACAGCGCTCCGGACCCTTCTCGGTGAGGAAGGGTACGATATCGCCGAGGCCGCCGATGGCGAGGAGGCTCTGGCGAAGATCGCCGAGCTCGATCCCGCGGTCGTCCTGACCGACATGCGCATGCCGAAGATGGACGGCATCACGCTGATCAAGAGGGCGCGCGAGGCCGGCAGCGAGGCCGCCTTCGTGATGATGACCGCCTTCGCGTCGGTGCAGGCCGCGGTGGACGCCATGAAGGCCGGCGCCGAGAACTACCTCACCAAGCCGCTCGATCTCCAATCGGTGCTCATCTTCCTGGAGAAGGCGCTGGAGAAGCGGCGCCTGCAGCGCGAGACGGTCTCCCTGCGCGATCGCGTCCGCGAGCAGTATCGCCTGGACGGCCTGGTCGGCGACGCGCCCGAGCTGCGCGCGGTGTACGAGGTGGTGCGGCAGGCAGCGCCCACCAAGGCCACGGTGCTCATCCTCGGCGAGTCGGGCACCGGCAAGGAGATCATCGCCCACGCGCTCCACGAGGAGAGCCAGCGTCGCGACAAGCCCTTCGTGAAGGTCTCCTGTGCGGCGCTCTCCGAGACGCTGCTCGAGTCCGAGCTCTTCGGCCACGAGCGCGGTTCGTTCACCGGCGCGCTCGGCCGCAAGGAAGGCCGCTTCGAGCTGGCGGACGGCGGCACCCTCTTCCTCGACGAGATCGGCGAGATCTCCCCGGCGACGCAGATCAAGCTCCTGCGCGTCCTCCAGACCCGCGAGTTCGAGCGGGTGGGCGGGACGCAGACCCTCAAGGTGGACGTGCGCCTGGTGGCCGCCACCAACCGCGACCTCGCCGCCGAGGTGAAGGCGGGCAAGTTCCGCGAGGACCTCTACTACCGGCTCAACGTGGTGGCGGTGACCCTGCCTCCGCTGCGGCGCCGCAAGGGCGACCTGCCCGCGCTGGCCTCGCACTTCATCGAGAAGTACGCGCGCCTCTACGGCAAGGACGTGCGCGGCCTCGCTCCGGGCACGCTCAACGCGCTTTTGGCCCACGACTGGCCGGGCAACGTCCGCGAGCTCGAGAACGCCATCGAGCGCGCGGTGGTGCTGGCGCAGAACCGCGAGATCACCGCCGACGACCTGCCGCCCTCGCTGCGCGGCGCCCGGCCGGACCGCCGCGAGGCCGGGTCCCTGATCCCCGGCGCGACGCTCTACGAGATCGAGCGCGAGGCCATCCTCCGCACGCTCGAGCTGGTGGGCGGATCGACCTCCCGCGCCGCCGACATGCTGGGAATCTCGGCGCGCAAGATCCAGTACCGCATGAAGGAATACGCACAGATGGAGCAGCAGCAGCAGGCGGCCCAGCAGGCCTCCCCTTCCGCGAACTGACCGCAAAGCTGCTTTGCTCCAGGCGGCCGGCCCCACCCCCGGGGCCGGCCGCGTTATTTTGCGGCTGGGGTTCGGGGTCGGGGTCGAGTGCGAGTGCGGGTGCGGGTGCGCGTCAGCGTGCGCGTCCGGTCTCCGGAACCGCGGGTGCCGGAATCGGGAAACGCAGGTCAGCGCGGCGGGACGCCGATGGGCAGCGATTGCACCACGCTGAGGCGGCGGACGTCGGGATCGAGAACGTACCAGAAGCGCCAGCCGGCGAGGTCGACGTGGAGCCGCTCGCCGCGGACCGAGCGCCAGAAGGCGCTCGTGTCGGGGAGCGCCGCGACGGTGGCGGCGATCTCCGAGAGCATGTCGGAAAGGCTGGTCTTCGTGCGCTCGGGAACGCCTTCGACGGCGTCCCCGACCTCCACCGTGTACATACGCACGACGATACACCGCAATGCTTTGCGGTCAAACGATGATCAGCGCACCACCAGGACCGGCTTCGGGCTGATCTGCACCAGCCTGTCCGCCACGCTCCCGAGCAGCGCCCGGGCCATGGCGCTGCGGCCGCGATGGCCCACCACCACCAGGTCCACCTCCGGCTCGCGGGCCAGCTCCGCCAGCGCCTCCGCCGGGCGCGCCGACTCCACCAGCACGCTGCGCGACTCGGTGTCGGGCCGCGCCACCCGCTCGGTCACCTCGTGCAGAAGCTTGTTGCCCTGCTCGGCCACGTCCTTGCGCCAGATGGCCTGCTCGGTGGAGAACGCCTCCGGTTGCGTGGGGACGGCGTCCGGCAGCACGTGCGCGAGCTGCAGCTCGCGATGGGTGGCGTGCGCCAGGTTGGCGGCGAGGACGGCCGCCTGAAGCGACTCACGCGAGCCGTCGATACCCACCAGGATGCGCTTCATTTGTCTTCTCCTTTTCGGGATGTGAGGGCGGCGCGCGCCGCCGCAAGCCTTGCCGCCGGCAACCGGGCCGGGGAGCAGGACACGTAGTCGAGGCCCACCTCGTGGCAGAAGGCGATGGAGTCGGGATCGCCCCCGTGCTCGCCGCAGATGCCCGCCTCGAGCGAGGGACGGACCGCGCGGCCTCGCGAAAGGCCCACGGCGATCAGCTCGCCCACGCCTTCGCGGTCGATGGAGACGAAGGGGTCGCGCTTGTAGATGCCCAGCTCGGCATACCGCTGCAGCACCGGGCCGACGTCGTCGCGGGAGAGGCCGAAGACGGTCTGGGTCAGGTCGTTGGTCCCGAAGGAGAAGAACTCGGCCACCTGGGCGATGTCCCCGGCCCGCAGCGCGGCGCGGGGGATCTCGATCATCGTGCCGACCTTGTATTCGACGCTGCGGCCGCGCTCCTCGAAGACGGCGCGAGCCTCCTTGCGGACCACCTGCTCCTGGTGCTCCGTCTCCTCGCGGGTGCCCACCAGCGGAATCATCACCTGGGGCCGCACCTCGATGCCGTCGCTCGCGACGTCGCACGCCGCCTCGAAGATGGCCCGCGCCTGCATGGCGGTGATCTCCGGATAGGCGATGCCGAGGCGGCAGCCGCGCAGGCCCAGCATGGGATTCTGCTCGGCCAGCTCCTCCACCCGCGCGCGCACCTCGTCGGTGGTGCGCCCGGTGGCGCGCGCCACCTCGGCGATGCCGGCGTCGTCGTGGGGCAAGAACTCGTGCAGCGGCGGGTCGAGGGTGCGGATGGTGGTGTGCCGTCCGGCCATGGCGCGGAAGATGGCGGCGAAGTCCGCGCGCTGGAGCGGCAGCAGCTTGGCCAGCGCCGCCTGCCTCTCGGCGACGTTCCTCGCCACGATCATCTCGCGCATGGGCCCGATCTTTCCCGGACCGAAGAACATGTGCTCGGTGCGGCAGAGGCCGATGCCTTCCGCTCCCAGCGCGACCGCCAGCGCCGCCTGGTCGCCCTGGTCGGCATTTGCGCGCACGCCCAGTCGGCGCACGCCGTCGGCCCAGGAGAGCAGCCGCGCCACCGGATCGGACAGGTCGCGGGTGAGCAGTCCGCGCAGCGCTTGCGACTCCCGGGTGGCCAGCTTGCCTGCCAGCACCTGCCCCTCGAAGCCGTCGAGCGAGATCCACTCGCCGGGGCGGACGCGAATCTCGCCGAAGAGCGCGCCCTCGGCGTCGATCTTCAGCG
>DATDMU010000014.1:0-46485 GCA_036518615.1 Myxococcales bacterium | reverse complement strand
GCATCCCGACTGCGCCTCGGTGGCGGTGGTCGGGTTGACGACCGGCGTCGCCGACGTCGCCGGCGAAGCCAGGGTCAGCCCGGTGGCGATCCGCGTCCAGGTCGAGCCGCCGTCGGTGGACTTGAGGTACGCGGCGGTCGCGGGCGTGAAGTTGGTGATGGTCGTCTCCTGCACCGTCGAGGCCATCGCGTACACCACTGTCGTCGCCGGATTCCCCGCGGTGCTCCCGGTGGCAAAGGCGATGCGCCCCACGTCGGTCCCGAGGCTTGCCGTCACCGTTGCCGGCAGGCCGCCCGCGGTGCGGATCGACGTCCAGGTGGCCCCGCCGTCGGCGCTCCTCCAGAAGTCGCCTTTGTTGTAGTGGGCGCTGTTCGCGTCGTTGGGGCAGAAGACCTGCCCGGCGCCGGGCGCGGGAGGCCGATTGGCCACCGTCGCTCCCGCGGGCGTCGGGCAGGCGTAGACGCCGCTGATCAGCCAGTTCGATCCGCCGGTGCTCGTCCCGAGATAGCGGATCTCCCAGATGCTCTCGCGCGTCTTCCCCACCGACGGATCGTTGGGCAGGTCGACGAGCTGGAAGGTGGCTCCGCCATCGGCCGAGGTGTAGAGGCCGTCGTCGGTGCCCACCAATAGATTTGTGGAATTGGCCGGATCGATGCGGATCTGCCGGATGTTGAGCGGAGCGCTGGGCAGCAGATCGGCGGGGTGCGACGCCGTGCTGAGCGCGATGGACGGGCCGAAGACGGCGGATGCGTCGCCGGGGGTATAGGTGCCCTTCACCAGAAGGCCCGACTGCTGATCGAACGCGTCGCCGAGGCCGGCCCAGAGCGTGACGGCGCCGCTGGTCGCGTTGAAGCGCGGGTCGACGGCGATGGCGCCGATGGCCAGCGATCCCAGCGCGTCGGTGATGGCGCGCCAGCTGGGCGCGCTGCTGCTCAGGTCGGCAAACCAGATGCCGCCGCCAGACGTGGCGAGGAACGTCTGGTAGGGGTTGTTGGGATGCACCGCGATGGCGGTCGGGCGTCCCGAGTCCATTCCGTCGAAGTAGGTGCCGTTGAATTCGCTGCGGGCGGAGAGCGGTCCGAGGCTGGTCCATTTGCGCGTCCCCGGGCTGGTCGACGCGGCAATCGCATCGACGGCCGGGGCGGACCACCGCAGTCGCTGCGCCGCGACGAGGTCGAGAACGTACCGTTGCGCCGCCGGAGGGCGCGGCCCAACCTCCGCCGCCAGCGCAAGCGCGCGCAGCTCGGCATCGTCACGCGCGTCCGAGGCGGCATCCGCTTCGATGAACGCGGAGAGATCGACGGAGTCGGCGCCGTGCGCGACCGCGGCGCGCAAGGCCCGGAGCGCCTGCTGACGCTCCGTCGCACGCCAGCCGCGCAAGGCGCTGGCCAGATGCGGCCACGACACGGCGACCGTTGCGCCCGCGAACACCGCCGCTGCCCATGCCCAGTCCGTGCGTCTCATGCGCCGTTCCCTCCCTGCCGGTCGCGCAGTCGAGCCCGCGGGCGCCACGCCCTCCCCGAGCGAGGCGCCCGCGTCGGCCCGTCTACAGCGCGTAACCGCACACGCTTCCGGACACCTTGCCGCCGGAGATGGTCGCGTTCACCGCGCACGGCGCGGTGGTGCCGTCCGGCAGCTTCGCCGTGAGCGTGCCGCTGACCGTCGCCGAGAGCGTGATGCCGCGGCTGCTGAAGCTCGACGAGAGCGACCCATCGATCGACACGCCGCTGGAGGTGGCGCAGCCGTTGGCGGTGAGCGACAGCGAACCGGAGGTCGAGCAGCTGAAGAGGGTCGCGCAGCTCGTCACCAGCGAGCCCGACACGTTCAGGCTGCCGCCGCCCGCGCACTGCACGGTGCGGTTCACCGAGCTGCTCAGCGTCAAGTCCTGCGAGCCTCCCGCGCCGCCTTGCGGCATTGCAGCGGCGATCGCGTCGCCAATCGATTGCGCGTCGGCCCTCGACAGATCCGACGACGTGCCGCCGCATGCGACCGCAGCCAACGCAACACCCACGATGATGAGATTCCGCATTTTGAAGATCCTCCAGTTGTGTTTGTCGGGAGGGGTGGAAGTGCCTTGCTCCGCCAGCCGCCACGGCCACGTCCCCCCAAGCCGTGGGCAATGGCGCGCCAGCAGACTCCTGTCGGAGCGGCTCAGTCGTCGCCGGACGCCAGGCGGACCTGTTCCGCTCTTCCCTGTTCCTCCCCCGACGGCTCGGCGGATTCGCCCGGCGTGAACACCAGGTCATAACGCCGGATCTTCGCGTACAGGGTGGTCTTGGCAACGCCGAGCATCTTCGCAGCGCGGGGCACGTGGCCCGCCGCCTTGTGCAGCGCGCGGGCACAGGCCTCGCGCTCGGCGTCCTCGAGCGTGACGACTTCGCCATTCAAGGCGAGGGCGGGCTTCGGGTTGCGGGCCTGGACCAGCGACTCCGGAATGGTGTCGATCACGTCCTTGTTGGCGGGCAGCAGCATCGCCTCGACCTGCAGCACGTGGATGAGCTCGCGCACGTTGCCCGGCCAGCCGTGGTGCTCGAACGCGTGCATCACCGCCGGCGCGACGGTGAGGCGCTCATGGCGGGTGCTCCGGGCGAGCCCGGAAAGGACATGCTGCGTGATCAGCGGCACGTCACCCTTGCGTTCCCGCAGCGGCGGCAGTTTCAGATGCACCACCCGCAGGCGATGCAGCAGGTCCAGCCTGAAGCGTCCGGCGTGGACCTCCTGTTCGAGGTCCCGGTTGGTGCTGGCGATGACCCGCGCGTGGAACTTGCGGGCCCGTCCGCCGCCGATGCGCTGCACCGTGCAGTCCTCCAGCACGCGCAGCAGCTTGGCCTGCATGTCCAGCGGCATCTCGCCAATCTCGTCGAGCAGAACGGTGCCGCCGCCGGCGAGCTCGAACTTCCCCGGCTGACCGCTGGGGTTCGCGCCGGTGAAGGCGCCGCGCTCGTACCCGAGCAGTTCGCTCTCGAGCAGCCCGGCGGGAAGGGCGGCTACGTTGACTGCCACGAAGGGCTCGCGGGCGCGGTGCGAGGCGGTGTGGAGCGCCTGCGCGACGATCTCCTTGCCGGTCCCGCTCTCGCCGCCCAGCAGCACCGGCAGCTCGACGTCCGCCATCTGCTGCACCGTCCTGCGGGCGCGCACGATGAGCGGCGATTCGCCGACCAGATCGTCGACGGAGTACAACTGCCTTGCGCCGTCGCCGCGCTCGGCCCCCTCGCTGTGCGACAGGATGAGGGCCATCCCGCCCTCGTACCGCCGGTGGCGCACGCGAACCTCGCCGGTTGGAAGGCGCATCGTGGCCGGCGGAGGTTGGCCGGCGAGCAGCGCCAGCGCAAGCGACGCCATTCCGGGGACCTCGCGCAGCGGCTTTCCAATCGCGTCCTTGAAGCGGAGGCCGATGAGCGTTGCTGCCGAGCCGGTCAGGCCGGCGATCACGCCGCGCCCGTCCAGCACGAGAAGGCTCTCGCGCATGGTTCCGAGGAGATTCGCCTGCAGCGTCTGCGAGGCGTTCAACGCCGCGTGCAGGCGCGCTCGCGACAGCGCGCTGCCTGCCACGAACCCGAAGATCTCGAAATCGCGGACCTCGCCCGGTTCGAAGGCGCAGCCTTCCTCGCGCTCGGCGACCACCAGGGTTTGCGCGCCGCCTGGCATCCACAACGGCGCTGCGGCGAGGTGCGCCAGACCGTACGGCGGCATCGCCGTTTGCCGCGCCGGCGGCGCGATGCCGATCCGTTCCAGCTCCGCGCCGGGCAGGGGATCGAGGACGCCGCGCGCATGCCGCACGAGCTCCAGCGCCGGAGTCGCGAGCGGCGGTCCTTCGGACGCCAGCACGCGCACGACATCGCCGTCGACGATCTCGAGGACGTGCGCGGAGCGCGCCGGGCAGACCGTGAGCGAAAGGCGCGGAACGGCGGCAAGGATCTCCGCTGCGTCCTTCGAGGCGGCGAGCGCGGAACACGCGAAGGACAGCCCCTCGCGACCGCTCACCGCGCCACATTGCGCGCGTACGCTGCAATTCTCGCAATCGTTTGTCCGCGAAGAGGCGCGCTGTATCGCGCCACCGGCCCGAAGGTCGGTCACACCACTCGGAGATCGCATGCCCCCCCCCAGGAGACATCCGTTGACAGCGAAACGAACCTGCGCGCAAGAATTGCGTACTGTCAACGCCACCACACCCTCGGATAGCGTTTAAAAAATAGTCACGCATCGCGTTAGATCGTGTATGGATTGCGGTCAACCAGCCGTACTTCCAGGTCGTTCCTCTTACAATGTGCCCTGGCTGGAGCACGGAAGTTTCTAGGCTGTTCGTCTCATGAGACGTTCGACGGGGGATCTCGCGCCGTAGACGAAAATTGCAGTCATCATGATCATCGCGATGGTGCCCGCGCCCGAATCCGGGCGCGACGGCGGTAGCGCGGCCGCGCTCCATGCTGGTTGACCACCGGAGCGGTCTACTCTCATTGCGAGCGTATGTGATCCGTCACTTCGCGCGCGTCGCTCGAACGACCGACAATCTTCAGCCGCGCGCACGCTCCGATGCGGCTCGTCGCGCATGGACCTGCGCCGCGACGCCCGCTGCTGCGGCGACGATGAGGACGTTCTTGATGATGTACTGGCCCTCGAGCGTCGGCACGAGGAAGCTGCGCCAGGCGATCTCGGGCAGGAAGAACAGCGGCCCGGTGGTCATCGCGAGGTGCGGAATGATGAGCAGCAAGGCGTAGCGCTCGAAATGCGGAATGGCGAAGAGCACGCCGATGGCAATCTCGTAGATGGCCAGGAAGACGATGAACTGCTCGAATCCAACGAATGGCAGCGTGCGGTTCAGCAGCGATCGCACCAGCGGATTGGCCGGGCTCGCGTCGAAGAACTTCAGCGCGCCGAACCAGACGTAGACGACGACGATGGCCGTGCGCGCGAGCGGATCCCGCAGTTTGCGGCAGGAATCGGCGATCAACTCATCGAGCTCTGCCGCATCAGTCAGGAATTGACGTACGGCGGCCACGTGCTGGCCTGCATGCGCCAGCGCACCGATTCGCGCAAAACCCATTGGCTCCCCCTTGCATCGCGAACGTTCTGCTGCGATGCGAGGAATTGCACGGGCGGTACCAGCGGCAAGCGCGCGAAATCTGGTGTATCCCGACCTGCCGCGTGGTCCAGATTGTGGACGGCTGAATTCGATTTTCGAACCCGGTCGCGAAAGTGGCTGCGCCCGACGCGGGGATCCTCATCCGCGTCGGAGCACGTCCACGCGAGCGAGCCTTCAACTATACCGGGGAGGCCAGGGCCTGGTGTTTCTTCAGGGTATTGGCCAGCCGGTCCTCGGCGAACGATTCGGTGGACCGGGATTGATCGTGGCGGCGGTAGAAGAAATGATCGCCGGCGATCGGCTCCACGCGTGCGCCCGCCGCGATCGCCCGGATCCAGAAGTCGTAGTCCTCGAGCAGATCCGGCGACTCGTCGTAGCCGCAAAGCTGGGCCCAATAGCTGCGCCGGTACCCTGCACAGTAATGGACGCGGTTGTGTCGCAGCTCGGCCGCCAGCGAGATGGCCTGCGGTACGGGCCAGCGGTCAGAGCTGGCGCCGAAAAGGATGGCATCCGGATTGGCAACGTCGGCGCCCCGCTCGAGCACGCGCCCCGCCTCGAAGAGATAATCCGGACCGAACCGGTCATCGGCGTCGAGCGTGGCGACGAAGACGCTGTCGCAGGAGGCGATCCCCGCGTTGCGGGCGCCCCCGGTCCCGCGCCGATTCGCAAGCTGCAACGATCGCAGGTGCGGATATCGCTCGGTGAGCGCGGCGATGACGGCCCGCGTTTCGTCCGCGGAGGCATCGTCGACGACGGTCAGCTCGTAGTCTGCGTCGTTGCTGCACACCGACTCGACCGCCTCCGCCAGGTAACGCCCGTAATCGTGACAGGTGATGACGACGTGCCAGCGGACGGGAACGCAGAAGGCCATCGTGCGACGCGCGATTCCGAGGGCCTCACGGACCGCGAGCGCCGACATCTCCGCCGCCGCCGGATCGACCCACAACGCGACGCCAGGGGTCGAATGCGTCGCCAGGTGCGTGATGCGGCCGGCCACGGCAACATGGTGCCGCCGCAGCAGGATGGTGAAGAATTGATCCGCCTCGCGGCGAAACAAGGCGGTCGCGCGAAGAGAGGAGGGTACCGCCTCCAGGACCCGGAGCCAGTCGCGTTGCAGAAACGCTCCCCACCCGAGCAGTGCCGACTCGCATTGTCCGTAGACGTGACGCCCGCGGCGGGCGAAGTGCCAACTGCTCAGCGTGTGCGTCACGCGTCCGGGGTCCGACAGGAAGGTCCGGTACAGGCCAGGAATGTCGTGCACGAGCACGTCGTCGTCTTGCACGTAGACGATGTTGTTCCGGGCCCGGGCCGCGCAGAGGTACCTTCCGGAACAGCAGGCATTCGCGTCGGAGTTGATGACGCGCGCCTTCCTGCTGGACAGCGAGAGCCTCGTGCGCGGAGCGTTGTTCCAGACCAGGATCTCGTCGACGAACTCGAGGCGATCGATCGCTCCCACGATCCGCTCTACGTTCCTGGGACGCTTCCACGAGAGCAGGCAGGCGGTGACGCGGTCCATCGCGATCAGGCGCTCCGGCGCGCTGCTCCATCCGGCCTCAAGGCATCCTGGTACCGGTGCACGAGATCGGAGGGCAGCCTGGTCTCTTCCAGCTGGACGCGCCGCCAGCCCGACTTCCCGAGGCTCCGCCCCGGCACGAAATGCCAGGTGTTGCGTCCGTGCCGGACGCACACGAAGAGCCCGGGCACGTCGAGCCTCTTGAGTCGCCGCCCGGCGGCGACCGCGCGCTGCAGGAAAGTGACGTCTTCGCCGACGTCGATATCGGGATACGTCACGCCCGGGCGAAGCGTCGTGCGGCGGAACGCGAGCGTGCCGGCAGCGATGCTCTGCGCGCACAGCCTCCTCACCACGTCGGGCCGTGCCTCCCAGAGCACGCCGGGTTGCACCTCGAGCACGTAGAGGAGCGCGAGCCCGGTCACGTCCGCAAGCCCCTCCGCGAGCGGTACCGCCTGCCGCCGGATCCGATCCGGCGCGTACCAGTCGTCGTCGTCCCACTGGACGATGATCTCGCCCGCGGCGGCGCGCGCGCCGAGCTCGCGCTTTGCGCCGATTGTGCTCCGCTCGCAGCGGAGGTATCGCGCTCGCGGATGCGCCGCGACGAGGTGCTCGATGCGCTCCACGCCGTCGTCCACCACGATCATCTCGCGCTCCGGCCAGTCCTGGGAATCGAAACACGCCATCGCGAGCGGTATGAACCGGGCGCGGTCGCGAGTGGGCATGACGCACGAGACCAGCGGCTGGGCGCCCGCAACACGGTTCGTGGCGCGCGAGGCGCTCACCGCTCTGACGGTGGGTGGAGCAGGCTGCGCCGGGGAGGCCGCTCCGAGCGGGAGCTTGACCTGCACGAGACCCGCCGGGCAGAAATCGGGGCAAGCCTCACCCGTGCAATGGTCGTCGTATCCGGCGGTCTCCCGCCTGAGCCGGCGCCCGCAGAATCGGTCCTGGTAGCGCCGTCGATTGGCTTCGAAGCGCCGGCTCTCCTCGCGGATCCGTCGCGCGGTGAGGGGCCCGCGGAACACGTAGGCGCCACCGACCCAGACATCCCGGAAGGAGGCCATCGCGGCGCGGGCGGCATAGTCCATCTCCCAGCATGGACCGAGCCCGTATCCTTCGTCCGCGGCGCCGACGGCGTCGATCACGTCGCGGCGCACGGCGAAGCAGAAATCGCAGAGGCTGTGGAGCGGGGCGAGCGATTGCACGGCGTCGCCGAACCGCCGCGCCGCTTCCGCGCCCACCCGCGCCACCGCAGCCGTTCCTCCGCTTGCACCGGCGAATGCGGCTTGCTCGTTCCAGGCCAGGTTCGTGGAGGGTCCAGCGAGCCCGTTGCGCGGATCGCGCAGCGCCGCGACCAGCCGGTCGAGCCAGCCCGGCGCCGGCTCGGACCCGCTCTCCAGCAGCACGATCACGTCCTCGCGTCCGCGGCGCGCCAGCCGGTTGAAGCATGCCGCGGCGCCGCGCGGCTCGTCGGTCGCGTCTTGTACGAAGGGCAACCGGCGCAGCGCGGACCGGGTCGCGCCGTCGGGCCCGTCGGGGAGCAGGACGACGTCGACTCCCGGTGCGGTGTTCGTCTGCACGGCGTCCAGGGTTCTTTGCAGCCGCGCCGGGTCCGAATGCAGGTGAATTCCGACGAGACAACTCGGCTTCCACTCCGGCCGCTCCGCCGCGGGCGAGCGGGTGCACCCGGGGTCGCCGGACGGAACGTTCGCAGCGGGCCCCTCGTGCCGTTCTCCAGGCGCGGGGGCGGGCCCGGCTCGCTCCGCGTAGAGCGCCTGCACGCTGGCGAGCGGCTCGGCGTTCCAGAACGCGCCCGCGACCCGCTTCGGGCTCGCGTTCGACCCATGGATTGCCGCGACGCAGAGCGCTGGCTCCCGCAGGTCCCGGCAGCGCGCAGGCGCAACCTGCGCAAGGAAGCGGATGTCCTCGGACACGGAGATGTCGGGAAACGGGTGCGCCTCCCAGACGCGGCGGAAGTAGGCGAGCGGTCCGAGCCAGCGCAAAGGCGATCGCGAACCATCGTACCGGTAGGCGCGAGCGCGCTTCTCATCGTGGTAGTAGAGCACGCTGCTGCCGGAAAGGTCTGCCGTTCCGTCCAGCAAGGGCGCGAGCTGACGCGTCAGCCGCCATGAGGGATACCAATCGTCATCGTCCCAGTGGACGATGATCTCGCCGCGCGCGAGGGCACACGCTTCGTTGCGTTTCGCGCCGATGCTTCGCCTGGCCGGCAGCCGCCGGTAGCGGATCCGCGGATCCGGGGGCAGCAGATCGCCGATCGGATCGCTTCCGTCGTCCAGGACGACAAGCTCGATGCGCGGGTACTGCTGCGCCTGGAAACAGTGGACCGCGCGCGCGATGAACTGGCGGCGGTTGCACGTCGGCATGATGCAGGAGGCGAGCGGCGATGGCTCCGCGGCGAACGCTCCCTCGCGCGTATTCGCGGTCATCCTCCGCCTCCGGGCCCCTTCGTCACGCGCACCTGCGCGCGCAGGTCCTCGACGGTCTTCGCGTGCGTTTGCAGCGCGGCAGTGAGGTCGCGGATCTGTTGATCGCGCACGGCGAGCGCCTTGTCGCTGCGAGACTGCAGATCGACGATCTGCGCCTTGAGGCCGGCGATCTCGTTTCCCAGCATCTGGGCTGCGGTGACCGCGGTCTGCGCCGCGTCCAGCCTCGCCTTCATCTGCTGCGTGGCTCCCGCAATGTCCTGGACCGAGGTCCGCAGGCCCGACACGCCGTCCTTCGTCTGCTGCACCTGAGTCGAGAGTTGCGCGACCTCGGGGCTCGCCGGCACGGAGAACCGCACCATGCCGCGCTGGTCCGCGACCAGCGACACGGAAGTGCCCGGCTGCAGCTTGTCGGGCGAGAGGGCGACGCGCCCGACGTTCTGCGCGATGCTCGCGGGGTCGTACGGAAGCACCGCCGCGACCTGGATCTTCGCGCCGGCGAGCCGCTGCATTGCCCCCTCCACCGTGCTGCCGACCACGTCGTTTGCGGCGATGGGCGGCGGCGCGCTCGATCGGCTTGGGGTGGTCCTGGCGGCGAGGAAATCGCGGGCCGCCGCTTGCCCGCCGATCACGCGCTTTCCCGCGGCCGCGATCAAGTCGTTGAAGTTCCTCATCTGGAACAGGGTAATCCCTTGCTCCAGGGTATTGGCGCGTACGCTCGTGGTGTAGGAGGCCGTCGCCGGATTCGCCCGGAACGTGGCGCTCGGCTGGGGAGCGGATTTCTTCCCGAAGATGTCGGGGAGCGCCGCGCAGCAGAGCTTCTCCACGGCGAGCTTGAGCAGCGGAAGCAGGGGGACGAGAGAGAGCCAGTATCCGACCGTCGGGAAGCTCTTCACGTACTTGCGCTTGGAGAAGTTGCACACCTTGTATACGGCGCCGTCGCGAATGGTGACGCATCCGAGGAACAGATCGTCATCCTCGTCGCGCTCGGGACATTTCACGAGGAGGTGGTCGCACAGGCAATCCTTCAGGTATTGCAGCCCGCCGCCCGCGAGATCGAGGAACGCGTCGATCACTCCACTTCGATAATCGAGGAGATCCTGGAAGGGAAAGGCCGTCTTGTTGGGGTCGAGCCGGTCGCCCGGGATGGTGGTGATGGTCTTGCTCAGGTAGTTGAGAACGTAGACCGTGCCGCTCTTCCCGTCGTAGGCGATCCCGCTCGGCTGCATCTGCACCGGATAGGCGAAATTCTCGAGCGCCTTGCCGTTTGGCTTGAACAGCTTGAGGCGGTATCCGTCCTCGGACGTCAAGACGAGAAAGCGGGTCATGGCGTCATAGGCCAGGCGTACCGCGGTGCTCCCCTCCGCGGTATCGGCGCTTCCGGTGAGCTTGGGCCCTCCGGCCGGGAAGCTGAGCTCGAGCAGCTCCTTGCTCTGGGTGGCCGTGCTCGCCGTCAAGTACAAGAGGCCGCTGCCCACGGCGAGGCCCGGCAGGTCGCTCGCGGGAACGAACAACAGGTCGTCCGAGTCGTTGCCGCCGGTCACGTTGCCGAAGTCATGGGTGACCACGCTGATCAACGGCGGCGTGGTCGGAGAAGTCGGCGGCTGGTCGAGATCGAGGGTGGCGATCTGGGTGAAGCTGCTCGAGTTGCCGTCGGCCCAGGCGGTCGCGTAGGCCCTCTTGGAGGCGTGGTCGATCGCCAGCTGGCCGAAGGCGTTGAACAGATAGGCAGGCGTCGGAGTCGGCGAGATGTTCGCCGGATCGAAAAGATACAGGCCGGTCCCCTTCCCTGTCGGCGCCGCCGTCGCGACGGCGCACAAGGCAGGCGGCGAATTCGCGGCCTTCTCATAAGTGCCAAGCGTGCTGAACACCAGACCGCAGACGACGATCATCGGTCCCCATGCATGCTGCTGATTCGCGTCGACGGTGACCGTTGCAAATCCGGTATCCGTGCCGTTCAGGACCGCGATGACGAAGACCTGGTCGCCCTTGGGAGAAAATGCGACGTCCCGAACGACGGCGCCGCTACCGCCCGGGAACTGCAGAAGGGCGATCATCTTGCGCGCGGCGAGGTCGTGGACCGCGATGCTGGCGTCCGTGCCGATCGCATATGCGCGCCGGCCGGTCGGATCGACGCGCAGGCGCCGCCGGAAACCGTCACCGAAGATCGTGTGCGTCTGGAAATCGCCGAACGGGTAGGCGGGAAACGGCCGCGCCCCGTCGAACATCGCGCAGAACGTCTTGCTTTGCAGCAGGCCCCGCAAGGAGCGGTAGAGGTCTCGCAGCAGCAAATCCTCTTCCGGTGAAAGGAACACGTACGCGCCCGGTTCGCCGGTGATGTACTGGCCCGCCAGCAGGTTCCCGAGCGCGATCAGCCGTTGCGCTGCCGGCCCGACGAGCTCCGAAGACCCGGAGCCTTCCGTGAATTGCGAGCTGTAGAAGTAGCCCAGCGGCAGGATGCAATCCTGGTACAGGTCCATGAGCAGGGTGTCGTCGAGCATCGACCGGAAGTCGTTCCAGCTTGAATCGTAGGGCACGAACCGGAACGACCCCTTGGCGCGCGGATCGAGGATCAGGCAGTACTCGGCGTCGGCGGGGCCCGTGCCGTCCGGCCTGCGCAGCATGTCCACGACGTCGAGGATCGTGTCCTCGTTCACGAGCACGTCGTTGCCGTCGGCATCGACGGCGTAACCGTGCATCACCGTCACGTGACGGCGCGGTCCGCCGTCGGGATCGTCCGGCCCGCAATGAACTTGCAGGCCGCAAACGATTCCCCAGCCGTGCAGATGCTTGTTGTGGAAACGCAGGTTGCGTTGCTGGCAGAGATCGTCGAGGGCCTCCTGCACCGTCCTCGCCTCGGCGAGGTCGTCGCAGCGGCTCGTATATCCGACGTCGTCGGCAGCAAGCGCCGTCAGGCTGGGAAAGCGGCGCCTGCAGTCCTCCAACCGGTACGCGCCGTCGCGCACGTCGAGGAGCGCCAGCCGGCAGCGCTGCCGTGCGACTCCGCCGGGAGGCTGGGGGGTGGGCCGTGTATTGGGGACTTCGAACGGCGGCCATTCGATCTCTCCCGTCGCCGTCCTTGCGGGGATCAGCCAGTGGTTGCCGGCGGAATAGGTTCCGTCGAGGAACTGCACCTCGATTCCGCTCTCGAGCTCGAGCCACGACGGCTTGATGGGAAGGCCCTGCGGCGTGACCTCCGGGCCGGTCACGTCCCAGCGGCGAAGGCGCAGACCCTTGCGGTTCGCGTACGCTTCCGCCGAGGCGGAGAGCCTCACGGCCTTGAGGTCCGGATCCGGCGGCTCGACGATCTGCGCGAGAAAGCGCGGACCGCCCTGGAGCTCTCCTTCCCGGCTGACGATCTCGACCCATTGCTGCGCCGCGAATCCGAGCACTGCGTCCTTGCCGAGATCGGCGACGGTCAGGCGCTCGCCGTCGACGTCGAGAATCGCCGTCTCTACCGTGGCATTGTCGCGCGACCACACGTAAGTCGCCTCGTCCGGGCGGCTCCCTCCCCGGAAGATCTCGACCCGGTAGAGCTGGTTCTCCAGGCGCTGATACCCGGCCTTCGGAGGAAGCAGGCAAGGGTTGTCGAGGCGCTGGGGAAGGATGGTGCGCGCGTTGAGCGCGCCGGTGTCGGAAGCGAGCAGCCGGTCCCATTCGGGGTAGCTCTCCTCGCATCCGCCGCCGGGCGGGCTTCCCTGCGGGGTCACCGGCAGCAGCTTCACCTGCCACACCGTCTCCAGCCTCTCGGTGGTGTCGGGACCGTCGAGGGCCGTTTCGCGGATGTGACGATCCTCGAGCGCGTTCACCTCGCGCTGCCAGGCTTCCAGGTAGACGAGGTAGGTGCCGTCCGCGAGCGCAAGCGGGCCCGTCGATTCGTCCGTCAGGTTGCCGTCCGCGTAATCCGGCTGCGTCCCGTACGTAACCGCCCTCTGCAAACTGGCGACCCCCGCGCCCTGGAACGCGCTCACTTCGCCGTCCAGGGTGAGGGCGAGCGCGGCCGCGTCGACGCTCACGATCTGGAACGGCTGCGCCGGCGCTTGCTCGGCGGAGATGCGGACCCATTGACCCGGCGCGAGATCGCGGCCGTCGAGCTCGAGGGAGGGCACGGCGACGCGATCGGTCGTACCCGGTGGAAAGGAGACCTGCATCTCGCTGCTCTCGAGCTCGCAGAGAAGACCGCCGGCGTAGTAGCGGCCGGGTGCCACGAAGAGATCGCGTCCGCGCGGCGTGACGGTGACGTGGAAACCGTCCTCCCCCTTCGGCGTGCCGCAAGCTCCGATGACGTCTCGCGCCTCCGCGGCCGTCCGATGCTGCTGGATGGCGAGCTGCTCGTTCCAGTCGGCGTCGAGCTGGACCCTGCCCTGCTGCATGAGCACGCCCGAGTAGTGCCGGTTCTCATTGAACGTATTGCGGCTGAAATCCCCTGGCATGGTGGTTTCCCCGTCTAGCTGGCGTGGAACACGCCGGCCTGCATTCCGAAACGCAGCCAGTCGCGCAGCCGCGCCTTCAGGTTGGCCTCGCGCCGCGGCTGGTACAGATCGTGAAATGCGCCCATCTCGGACCCGTCTTCGGCGCCTTGCGTGATCCCGGGGCCCGAGGCGTCCGCGAGTTGCGCGTACCCCGGATCTCCGAACCGCAGGGAGGTAAAGACCGGCGCGACGGAAGACGGGAAGTCCGCGGGCGGCGAGGCGAAGACCGGCGCGCCTGAAGAGGCGTCGTCCGCGGGCGGCTGGCAGCGATAGCGGCGCGGGACTCGCGATCCCGGGGGTACGTAGCTGAAGCGCACACAGCCTTCCTGCAACTGCTCCGCGGCGACCGGTCCTGGCAAGGAGTCTTCGCTGCCCGACTGCGCCGCGAAGATGACTCCGGAGGCGAGCGCCACTTTCTGCGTGTGCACCTTCCCCACGAAGGTCGTGTTGCGCGCCGTGAGGACGGCGCCCGGTCCCTCGCCGTCCAGAGCCGCGAAGGCGATCTCGCCCCTGCCGCCTGCGTCCACGATGCTGTTCGCGATGGTGACGGAGGAATCCTCGATGGCGCGGATGGGGCCGAGGATCGAACGGTCGATGCTGACCGCCACCGCTGCAGAGTCGATGGAGAGCCGGACGCCCTCCGGCTGCGCCGCGACCCCCAGCATCGCCGGGATCGGGCCGGGCGGAAGCGTGCAGTGGACAAGCTCGAGTGTGCCGAGCAGATTCGGAGCGTCCGGCGCGAGCAAGGCGGGCACCGAGACGCTGCCCGCGAGGAGAAGACCGTCCAGCCCGAACGCCGAGCCATCGCCGCCGCGCGCCACCAGCTCGCCGGCGAGCACGAGGAGAGCGCGCTCCTGGTCTTTTGCGCGCAGATCGATTCGGCAACCCTCCGGGACGGTCACCGCCAGCGTCTCCGCCCGGGGGTCGCTGTCGGCGATCTCCACCACCGCGTGCACCGCGTGGTCGCCGGAAGAGAGCCTGTGCATCGCCGCGTCGAGGGCCGCCTGGACCGTGGCGAAATCCCCCGGGACGGAAATGGTGATCGGCGCGTCCGACGGCGGCGGCAGCGCGCGCTGGTACTGGCCCCCGCCCATCGGGAAGCTGAACCCGTAGCAATAGGTGACGCGGACGGCGGCCGGCGGAAGCCGCCCCGCCGGGAAGGCGATCCGTCCAAGCTCGGGATCGATGCCGAGCGCGTCCTGCGGGGCATGCGCCCAGCCGGTGACCTGCCCTGTGGCGTCGCGAACGTCGCTCAGATCGCAGACGCACACCGGGATCTCGCCCTCGTCGGCCTTCTCGAAGCCGACGAACACGCTCTTGTCGCGCCCGTAGTACGCGTCGAGCGCGGCGGCCATGGCGCGCCGCCCGATGGGAGCCGGGACGTCGAGCGGCCCGGCGCGGTCCGGCGCGAGGTCCGCGACCAGGGTGTGCAGCCGGATGTCCCTGCCGAGAGCGTCGAACGAGAACCGCCGCTCGTCGACCCGGAAGGGCGGGACGTCCTCCATCTGCTGGCTGGGGATGCGCCACACGAAGATTCCGATGTGAGGGATGTCGTAGCGGCCCCGGCCGCTCTCGATGTTGCGAACGTCGGCCGTGCGGGCAACCGGATCGAAGGGCGTGCCGATCCTTCTCCAGCCACCGCTGCGGATCTCCGGCGACCCGGGGTCCCTGGGCCAGTTGGCGTTGCGGACGTCCGCCACCGCCAGGTTCCGGGGCCGCAGGTGCGCCATGTACTGCGTGGTGGCGAGCAGCTCGAAGTACTCGACCGCGTTCACCGACCAGCCGGTCAGGTGCCGGGCGACGTCCTCCAGGCCCGAGATGGTTCCCTTGCGCCTGCGATCGCCGATCGCGTTCGCCACCTCGGCACGCAGGGTGAAGGGCGCGTTCGGGAACTCGGCCAGGCCGCGAACGCCGACGAGGTCGGCGATGTAGGGCACGACCCATTCCGCGCACGTCTCGATGAACTGGTCGTCGTAGGCCCGCTCCAGGCTGTCCTCGAGGACCTGCACCTGTTCGGCGATGAGTCCGACGAGCGCGCGCAGTGGACCGGCGGCGCCCGTCGCAGCCGCGATCCGCGCGTCCCGGTCCCGGTACACGGCGGGCAACAGCTCGTACAGGGTGTTCGCGGTGAGCGTCATCGCGTGTACTCCAGCTCGAGCGGCCGGGGATCGAGCGTGACCAGCTCCGCGCCCGAGAATCCGCCGTCCTTCGCTTGCGGCGCGGCCGACGGCAGCGCCTCTTCGAGAGAGGGCTGCCGATCCGAACGGTGGAATCGCACCAGCTCCACCTCGACCACGCCCTTCACCCGCTGGATCGCCGCGACCAGCTCGCTCCGATGCACCGGTTGCCCGAACTCACGGCGATCGAACGAGAACTCGTCGCGCAGCGCCGACTCGACGAGCGCACGGATCGCATCCGGCAGCGAGTCCTTCTCGACGGTGACGATGCCGGCGATGCGGAAGGCCACCGGTTCGTACGACATGAGCTGCAGACGCACGCCGGGCTCGGAGAGGTTCGAGAGCGCGGCGAGGAGGTGCTGGTACGGATCGTCGCCCGGGCCGACCACCGCACCGTCGACGCCCGCGACGGTGAGGAGCACGACGCGCTGCTCACCGCTCCAGGTCCAGTTGGCCGCGGCCTTCTCGATTCCGGCGAAGGCGCGGGCGAAGTCCTCGAAGTCCTGCAAGGACACCACCCGCCCGAGCGTCAGGATGGTGAGCGTGCAATTGCGCCGGGCATCGGCGAGCCGCTCGGCGTCGGCGGCCCCGGTCGCCGGGACCGGGTTGGTGACGGCGCGGATTCCGAGCGGTCGCGAGAGCAGCTGGGAAAGCTGGTTTGCGCGGACGAGCCCGCCGCTGCCGATTCCGCGCCGGTAGACGGCCTTGACGTTCTGCTGGCCGGTGGGAAGGCGCGCTCCGTTCAGGCCGTCGCCGAAGGTCACGGTGGTCTTGCCGTCGTCGCTCTCGCGCGTGACGTAGATGCGCTCGTCCGGGGCGCGGCCGAAGAACGAGTCCGCCTCGTGCCAGAGCACGTCGTCGACGCGGACCTCGAGCGTGCTGCGCGTCCCCGTCGCCGTGGCGGCGCTCACGTAGGTGAGCGGCGGCTGCTGCAACGTGAAGCTCTGGAAGGGCTCGGTCGCGTCTCCGCTCCCCAGGATCTCCTGGACCGTCTCGCCGTGATCGCCGGCAGCGACGTTCGCGTTGATGCGGACCGTCTCCCGCACGTAGCTGTGCTCGAGGGCCTGATCGAGCTCGAGGATGGTGAGCCCGCCTGCCACGGTGACGCGGTCGAGCGTGCGCAGCTCCGCGTCGGTCACCCCGGGCAGGTCGCTGCGCACGCCGCTGAGGGCGATTCGCTTCGTGCGAGCGAGGCCAAGATATACGCTCCCGAGCGTGATCTGGCGTCCAGCCACCGCGTCCGTGACGGCCACCGGCGCGAGCGGCAGCGGCTCGCTCTGGCAGAGAACGGTGGTGTTGCGGATGCCGAAGTTTTCGAGGCCGCTCACTTCCACGCGCAGGATCGAGATCCTCGCGGAGAGGGTGAAGTCGCTGCGCGAGACCTCCGATCTGGAGACGACCTTCCCCACCGCCCGCGCAGGTTCGCCCTGACCGGCCGCGGGGCGGGCCTGGAGCGCAACCCAGCTCCGAGGCGCGACGTCGGGATAGATGGCGTCGAGATGGACGGTGCGCAATCCCTGGCCCGGGTTCGCCTCGGTCTCGAGATTGCGGTTCTCCCAGCTGTCCTTGTAGGGGGCCGTCACGGTCACGTTCCCGCCGGCGCCCTGGAACGTGCTGTCGAAGCGCAAGATGGGCGGCAAAGAGCCGTGGATCGGAGCGTTGTAACCGAACGGTGACGCCCGCTGCCGGAAGACGTGGACCGACCCGGAAGGCACCTTCAGCCCGGACGTCCTTTCGTTCAAGGCGAGCTCGAGCTCGGCGAGCGGCCAGTCCTGCGCCGCCGCGAGCGCCGCCAGCGTCTCCGCCTCCCAACTCCTGCCGAGGATCTGGTCGACGACGGCGACCGTCAGCGGGCTCCCGCGTGCGATGTCTTCGACCGTCCCGGCGGGCAGCGCCGGGGGCGAGGTCGCGGGCGAGCCGGCGGCCGTGACGATGGGCGTGTCCAGCTCGAGCACGGTCGTCTTGCCGTCCGGCGACGTCGCGACCCCGCGGACCGTGGCGAGGGCGCTCCCGTCCTTCGCCTCGCTTCCTTCGAGGAGCAGAAGCACGTCGCCACGCTTGACGGCCGCAGCCCCGCCGTCCAGGACCACCGTCTTCGCCGAGGTCGCAATCTGCTGCGGCTGCGTCAACCTCGGCGGGATTGCGTTCCATTGCGCGCGCGCTTCGACCGGGCTCGAGGTCTCGAACGTCTGCGGCTTCTCGCCGGGGCCGGGAATGCTCTGCACCCTGGTGCCGGCGCCGACGATCACCGGCGGTGGGATTTCGGGCACGACCTGCGCGGCGGTGGGCGGCGCCAGAGTCGCGCCGAACGCGCCCGGCGCATCGTCGACCGTGAACGCGAGCGAGGTGCTGGCGGCGACTCCGGGCCGCAGCCGGTACCCGATCAGCCGCGCCAGCTCCAGCACGGATCGGCGCTCGGTCGCCGTGCGCAGGAACGCCTCCTGGGCGATGCGCTCGCTGTAGAAGGTCAGCACGTCGGCCATGGCAGAGAAGGCGTCGAGGAGCGCGATGGTGAAGTCGTCGTCCTCGCGCGTGCGGAGCCCTCGCAGCGCAAGCTGCCGCGCGGCGCTCAACCGCTCCAGCAGGGTTGCCTTGAAATCGGCGTGGCTTCCCACCCGGTAATCCAGCGCGCCGAGCCCCGGGCGGTTCTCCACCTCTTTCGGCGTGCTGCGAGAAAGCCCCTCGCAGCATCCGCACTCGCCGGGCGTGCACGCGTGAAGAAGGGCTGCCACGCTACTGCCCTCCATGCATGTTGAGCCGCAGGACGCCGCGCTCCGGGAAGCTGCGGTCGTTGTCGAGGCGCGCGATCTGGAGCCGTCCCAGCTCGAGCTTCGCGGGAACCTGCCCGTCGCCCGGGTCCACGCCTTGCCGCTGGAATTTCGTCACCGTCACGGATTCCACGCCGTCGGTGTCCTGCGCGATCGCGACGACCGGGCTCAGGTGGACTGTCTGCCCGAAGGTGAAGTTGTCCGGATGGAAGGCTCCACGCCGGCCGTCGGGCAGATCGCGGCTGCCGAGGGCGGCGAGAAGCGCCTCTTCGACGTCGGAAGCGAAGTATCCGTTCTTCACGCACACGTCGAGATCGAGCTCCAGGGAGACGAACTCCGGGGGTTCGATTTCGATGTCGTGGCCCGCCATGCGATACCGTTCGAGGCAGCGCGCGAGACCGAGCTCGAAGGGCGCGTCCGACTGTGCGCCTCCCTTGCGATCGGCCGTCACGAACACCGTTCGCCAGCTCCCGGTCCATCGGAACGTCCCGACCGCCCGTTGCAGGGTGGGATCGCACCGTTGCGCGAGGTCTCCGTAGTCCTGCTCGGTGACGGCGCGCTCCTGCACCCGGAACGCCTCGGGCGCGCGCTGCCGCACCTGCTCGAGCGACTCCGGGTCCAGCCCTCCCGACGCGGGCATCGGGTTCGTCACCCGGAGCACCGGCAGTCGCGGACCCTCCGGATCGCCCGCCACCAGGTGACGGATGGAGTCGGCGCCGACGTTCCCCGCAGTGCCGTTGCCGACCCGGTAGCGGGCCGTGAACCTGGATCCGGCTGCCGGACGCCTCCCGAGCCTGCCGTCGCCGAATCGGAGCGAGGCGGTGCCGTCGTTCTCGACTTCGACCACGAACTCCTTCGAGGTGGGCGCGCTCGCGAGGAGATCCCGGCGGCCCCGCGGCGGAGGTGCCCAGCTCGGGCCTTCTTCGTTTCCTTCCAGCAGGAGGATGCTCGGGCGAAGATCGCCGATCTGGCGATTCGCGAGCGCGCTGGCCGCCGCCGGCCTCTGTGCCGGATCGGAGACCTCCGCGAACGTGAGCGGAGCGCTCTGCAGCGCGGGGCGATATCGCGCCCAGACCGGCGAGGTCACGACCTTCGCGCAATGGACCCGGGAAGCGGCTACCGGGGCGAGAGCGGGATTGGCGTCGGGCACCGGCTCCAGCGCCTCGTCCAGCGTCCGGCCGTGGTCGGCGAGCGCGATGTTGCCGAGCGCCACGCTCACGTCGTCGAAGTAAGTCGTTTCCTCCCTGCTCGAGATGCAGATCGGAAACGGCGTCGCATCGTCGGTGCTCCACTCGATGCTGGTGAGGGGCACCGGCGCGCCGGTCGGATCCGCTTCGAGCACGCCGCCGAGGGGATCGCTGTCTTCCGCGACGCCGGTGAGCCGCACGGCGACCCGCCGCGCCGGATCCGCGTCGTCGGCTTCGCCGGTGTGCGGCCCTTTCATCTCCTGGAACACGAGGACCGCGCCGGGCTTGAGATCGGGGTGCAAGCCTCGCAGCCACGCCTTGGTGGCGCCCTTCGGCAGGCAGCACTCGCGCGCACCCCAGGTGTAGAACCTGATCTGGTTGAGGTCGGACGAGATGGTGACCGGCTCCATCAGCTCGAACACCTGCGGGCGATCGAGCAGCGCGTCCGCAAGCTCGGAGGAGGACCGCCGCAGGACGACCTCCTCCCGGTGCGTGCTGGTGAGGAGCTGCGTGCTCGGTTCCAGGCGCAGGCCGGCAACGCCGTCCGCGGCCTCGAAGTGAATCCAGGTGCGGGCATTGCGGCCGTCGTGCATGGGATAGCCGACCAGCCGCACGTGCCGGCGCACCGAGGTGCGCAGACGGGCAGTGCCGAGGTAGGCTTCGGTGGCGACCGCGTCCTGCTGGTAGCTCAGGTAGTCGCCGACGTAAGCGAGGAGCTCGACGAGGACGATCCCGAGGTCCGCGATGTTCCGCTCCTGCCAGCCCGGAGCGAGGCTCGCCATGCGATCGAGCAGAAGCTGCCGGAAGCTCGCGTAGTCTTTCGCCAGGCAGGAGACGTCGACCCTCGCGCGCGGCGCCGCCGGGCACTCGTCGCGGGGCAGGCAATCGAAGTCGCTCGGGCAGCGGGCCTTGAACGAGAACGGCACGCGCGACAGCACGGGGTCGAATCCCGCGGGAGGCCTCTCGGCCGAGCCGGCATCGACGATTCGCAGCTCGTAGTTGGAGAAGTCGCCCGGCTGCGCGACCTCGACGGCGAGGACGCGGGCATCTCCCGGCGGGGAAGACGGGGGAGAGCCGGAAAGCATGCCGGCCGCGACGACCGCAATCCGCCGCTCGCCCCCCTCGATGCGCACGTTCGCCGGCCCGAGCGCGCCTTCCTCGAGAGGATGCACGAAATGCACGAGCAGCGTGCGCTGGCGCCGGTCAGGCGGGTCGTCGGTCGAGTCGACCACCTCGAGGAAATCGATGCCGTTCCACCCGGGCGTGCGCTCGAGCGCGTCGTGCCGCCGGCTGTCGCAGCACGCGTAGATCACGGCGCGCCTCCGCGCGTGAAACTCGCCACCACCTGCTCCTGGGTCTGGCGCACGGCGTACGCGACCGTGACGCGCAGCACGCTCTCGTCCGCCGCCACCTCCACGTTCGCCACCTCGATCAGGTCCCCGAGCGTCTGTTGCAGCGCGCCCTGAACGAGGAACCGGGTCGCCGCCGCGACTTCGGCGGAGTTCGGGCCGAACACCACCCGCAAGAGGCCGCTGCCGAACGTCGGGCGGTTGACGCGCTCGCCGGGAGAAGTGAAGAGCACCTGCTCGACGAGGTCGCGGACGTGATCGTCGGCGGTCGGCTCCGCCGTGCGGCCGCGCGTGTCGAACCCGTAGGGAAATGCGACGTCTGCCATCGGTTCCTCACGTCGCGAGAACCCGCGTCTGCGACGAGACCGTCGTCACCGGCGTGCCGGTCGGGGCGCAGATGGCCTGGCTGTCGAAGAGAAGGAGAGGCATCCCGTTCGCGAGGACGCGCACGGACCCGGTGACGAACTGGGCGGTCACGCACGGGCCGTTGCCGGCGGGAGGTGGTGGAAACGAGCATCCCGCGACCGTATACGGACCGGGCAGGTTCACGGTGGGCATGCCGGAGACGAGGACGCGCGCGTTCATCGCCGTCGGCATCGCCTGACCGGCATGCGCGCAGAGCACCGTCGCTCCCTGGTGGAGGAGGAATCCAGGCATCGCGTCCCTCATGTGACGACGAGGGCTCCCTGGTTCACGGTCACCGTCGGTCCGGTGAGCGTGATCGAGGCGCCCTTGCCGTTCTGGATGATGATTCCGACGTCGTTCACCACCACCATCGCGCCGGTGGCGCTCTTCAGCATGATCCCGCCGGTGGGCCCGGGGACGTCGCTGATGGCGACCGCGTGCTGCCCGGCCGTCTGCAGGACGATGCTGGGCGAGATGGGCAGTCCGAGCCGCGCGAGCGGCGGCACGTCGGTGGCGCCACCCCACCGGCAGCCGACCCAGATCGGGTATTCGGGTTCCCCCTGCTCGAACTCGATCCACACGCCCGCCCCGATCGGTGGCACGAGCCAGGCGCCCATCGGCGCACCGGTGGGGCCGGCCAGAGGCACGCAGGGGACCGCCCACGACGAAGGCGCGAGGCCGAGCACGTCGGGCACCTCGACGAGCAGCCGGCCCATCTGCTTCGGGTCCACGTTGTTGATCACGGTTCCGCGGTACTTGCCGTAGAACCTGCCGCCGCTCGTTCCGTTCATACCGGCACCACCGGAGTCTGGGAGACGAGGCCGTCGCGCGTCAGCGTGAAGCTCTGCTTGTATTCGCCGCGCTTGAGGTCATGGGTGACGGTCTTGACGTAGTAGAGGCCGTCGTAAGCGAGCCCGGCGCCGCGGACGCCGACCAGGCGCCGCTCGCGGAGGATGCCTCCGTAGCGCAGGACGTTGAGGCTTCCCGATCCGCTCACCGCGTCCGCGCCGTCCGCCGTCTTCGCGAGCGCGAGCGCGACCGCCTTGAGCGTCGTCTCCTTCGTGCCCTCGGCGGGAAACTCCACCTTCATCGGCGGCGTGAGGCGCGCGCCGAGCGGGGGGCGCAAGAGGCTGATGTTGGGAACCGGCACCGGGATGGGAATCTTTCCCGTGAAGGGATCGAGCACCGTCATCACCACGACCTTCTTCGTGAGGCCGTCGAGGCTGAAGCTGAGGTTCTCCACGTTGCTGCTCGCATCCATGTTCACGGTGAGCGCCGGCTGCGGCAGCGGGATGCGGATGTCGGGGCCGAAGTACGCGAGATTGGCGCCCGGAGCGGGACCGGGCTCGACGTAGAAAACGTATCCGTTGTCCTTGGCGAGCTTCTTCAAGTAGTCGAGATCGGTCCCGGGTTGGGTCGGGATCTTCTCGGTGGGCACCGGCACGTCCCCGAAGAGCGGCGGGATCACCAGCGGTACGATGCCGAAGGCCGCGTACCGCGCGAGGATGGCGAGGACCTGGACGGGCACCGGCATCGCCGGGTAGCGCATGAAAGGCATCTGCACGACGCCCATCAGGAGGCTGAGGTCCTCTCCGGTGAGCGTCAATGTCGAGTGGCCGGGCTCGTTGGCCGGCGACAGCTCGTGGCGGGTGACGATTCCGTCCGCCAGCACATGGGGAATTCCCGCCACCGTGCAGACGAGGATGACCCGGGTGATGCCCGGATCGAAGAAGCCGGCAGGGAGCAATGAATTGCGGAGCGGCGACTTCTTGTTGACGCTGAAGACGATTTGAAAGCCGGTCCGCTCGCCGCCGGCGGTCACCTGCGCGCTCGTCAGCGCGTCGGCGACGGCCTTCGGCGCGGGCGCCGGTACGCCGGGACCGATGAGCAGGGTGAGATGGATGCCCTTAAGCACCGATCGCCCCCGGGATCCCTTGCGGGAGCGTGATGCGGAGCCTGCGGCCGGGGATTGCGAGATCGAACGGCGAGACGGCGTCGTTGGCGTCGCAGATGCGCCAGAACTGCTCCGGGTCGTCCAGGTAGCGCGCGGTGATGTGGTCGAGACGCTCCCCGTCCCTGACGACGTGCTCGAGAAGCAGCGCGTGAGCGTCGCCCGGGGGCAGGAAGCGGCGTGCGCAATAGGCCACCTCGCGTCCGTCGCGATCCGTCCAGCGCAGGATGGGAAGGCCCTGGTACCTGCTGGTGGTCGAGAACATGAGCACCTCACCCGATCCGGGAGATCCCGAGTGGCGTAACCGCGGAGCCGCTTCCGAGGCCGGCGAAGCGTTCCTTCTGCTGCTGGTACGCCAGGAAGAGTCCGGTCCCTTTGTGGTCGAACGGCAGGTCGAGAACGGTGAGCACCCGGAATCCCAGCGTCACCTTGGCGCGGATGGGGTTGAGCTGGGGATCGAACGCCTCCTCCGTGATGCTGAACTCGGTGAGGTGGATGGGCAGGACGCGGAACGGGCTCCACACGAAGAGCGCGAGCGGTGCCTGCATGGGGGCGATCTCGATGGTCCCGCGGCGGGCGAGCGCGTCGTCGGCCTTGATCTGGGCGCTCGACGGGTACACCAGCGTCTCCAACGCCGCGAGGAGCGGGTGGATCCCGAATCGCACGGCGTTCGGATTGCTCTCCGGATGCTCGAGCTGGTCGACGGCATCGATCTCGGCGTCGAGCTTGATGGTCTCCGCCGGCGGACCCGTCAGCCTGAGCGCGTCGAGCCGATCGCCGCCTTCTCCGGCCACGCCGCGAACCTGGAGGGTCCGTGTCAAAGAGTCGGGGTTGTATTGCAGCGCGATCACGGCGCGGACCGCGAGCGTGTCCGGGTCCACCTGGACGATGCCCGCACGCAGCAGGCGCGGAGATCCCGGGAACGCGCTCATGCCGACAACCTCTCGTTCGCCGCGCGCATGGGCTACCTGGCCTCCTCCTCCTTGCCACCGGCGCCGGAGAAGGTCCGCTCCAGCACCTGCTTCGGATCGAGCTTCGGCGTCACCCACTCGATGTCGTCGAGCGAAGGCGCCTGGAAGGGCTCGTCGGATGCGTAGTGGATCGGCTTCTTCAGCTTCATCCCCAGCTTCATTCCGGTGTCGAACGTGAACGAGGCCAGGTTCCAGACCTTCCTGGTCTCGACGCTGAACGGACCGATGCCCGCCTTCGCGCGCACCATGGCGTCGAGGGCAAGGGTGAGGGCGAGAGCGAGGAGGAGCTCGAAATTCGCATCCACCTCGATGCGGCTGCGCTGGTAGTGGACCGTCACCTGGGAGGCGACGTGGCCGTCGAGCGATGCCGTGGCGGAGACCGTGAGCCCGCCCGTGAGCGAAGCGATTCCCGCGCTCACCTCCAGCGCGCCGGTGATGCTCCCGGTGACGTGGGCCCCTGCCCCGATGAAGAGCTGCCCGCCGATGCGCAGGTCGAGGTCGGGCTTCTCCTCGAGCGGGTTCAATGCCGCCTCGATCTTCGCGTTGCGCAGCTCTCCGGGACCGATGCGGTAACCGGCAGAGAGGGCGCCCTCGATGCGCGCTTGCAGCCCGATCGGCCCGATGGACGCGCCCGGGATCGGGATGCTCACGCCGATCTCGAAGATCTTGTAGTCGCCCGCGAACCCCTTGAAGAGCGCGATGGGCTTGGGAAAGTCGAGACCGCCCTTCACCCGCACCTTCTCCTGCTCGTCCACGGCGATGCCGGCCTTGGCGATGACCCCCTCGGTGATCCGGTACTCGATCTCCCCCTCGCCCGAGAACTTGTGCTCCGGGCTCATCTTCACGTGCAGCGAGCCCTGCGCCTTGCCCTTCTGGATCTTGAGGGTGCCCTCGCCGGAGAACTTCTCGTCGCGATAAGTCACCTTGATCCGGCCGGCGATGCCATGGAAGGTGAATCCCGTCTCGGCGTGGCCGGTGAGATGATCGCCGTCGTACTCGATGCCGATCTCGACCGGTTCCAGCCGCGGCGGCTTGAAAACGCCCTTGCCGCGGAACAGCCACTTCGACTTCTCGTACAGGAGGCTCGCCTGCACCGCGTCGGTGCCGGGGATGGCGAGATCGATGATGCCCTCGGCGACGATCCCCTTGCTGCTGAACCCGATCCTCGCCGAACCGCTCTTGACGTACTTCAGTTTCTTCTGGAGATCGCCCGCCTGGATGTCGACTCCGCCAACCCACTCCTTGTTGCGGTACTCGACGTGCCCCTTCGCCTCGTCGACGCCGGGCACGTGCGCGAACAGGTCGCCTTCCAGCACGAGACCCTGGGCGTCGGCCGTGACCGTGAGCTGTCCGTCGAGCACCTTCCTGCCGCCCGGCGCGACCTCGAACGAGACCAATCCGACGGGCTTGAATTTGGGCGCGAGCTCCAGCTCGATCTTCGCCTCGGTGAAATTGAATCCCGGGATGGGAAGGAACTTCTTCAGCTTGTCCTTTCCGATCGGCGCGGTGACCGCGAAGCTGTCCTTGTCGAACCTCACCCGCAGCTCGGGCAGGAAGGAAATGCTCGGCTTGAGCGATCCCTTGCCGGAGATGCTGCCGTCGGCCTCGATGGCGAGCTCGTCGAAGGTTCCCTCGCTCAGGTAGTCGTAGTGGAACTTGATGTTCGGGTGCTTCGCTTTGTCGGCCAGCTTCAGCTTGCGATCGAGCTGCACCAGCAGCGGGAACGGCTTCTCGTCGACGAGGGTGACCGGCAGCCGGGTCTTCGTGCCGACCGGCTTGCCGGTGTCGAGGATGGCGCCGACCTGGTCCGAGCCCGGCCCCTTCTGCCCGTTGAACGTGTCGAGGAGGATGCCCGGAATGATCGTCGCCGCCGACTGGGACCGCACCGATACGCTGTCGCGCTTCTGCGGGAGGACGAGGTCGGCTTTCGTCCCACCCGCTTCGATCCCGTAGGGCTCGCCTTCGATCGCGGCCTTGCCGCCCTTGACGTCCTTCGCGGCGCGCTCGACCTGGCAGCAGGCCTTGCATTTCTCATCCGACTGCTCGGCTTTCGAGTAATGGATGATCACGTTCGCGACGCCGGGCAGCGCAGCGCGGATCCGCGTCGCCGTCTCCATCAAGTTCTGGAAGATGGTCCGGCCACTGAGCATGTTCTCCGGGCCGTCCAGCATCTGCATGTTCTGCGGGATGTTCGTGCCGCCGAACTGCAGCTCGACGATGTGATCGACGTGGCAGGTCTGCCCTCCGGCCACCGGAGGATCGAACGTGGAAGGCGGCTGGCCGGCGAGCTTGCACGCCTCGGCCCAGTTCTTGTCGGCCGCGTCCGGGCTCCATCCCATCTTCTCGAGCCAGATCCCGCGCAGCTCCTTGGTGGACGGCCGGCCCTGCTTGAGCGCGAGCTTCGGAGACGCGGACACCTCGCCCGTCCTGGTATCGACGAGCGCCTCGAGCGCTCCGGCCTGTGCGCGATCGTTCCACAGCTTCTCGACGACGGCCTTGTCCCCTTTCTCCCCGGGGAGCTGGAGCGGCGCGAGCATGGTCACGACGGCGAGGTCCTTCTTCGCGTCGTCGGGACGCGCAACGGCGCTCACGCCGGCGCTGGCGAGGGCGGAGCCTGCGGGTACCGGCTCCCATTCCCGCGCCGAGTCCTGCGCGGGCGGAGTGCTCTCCTCGGTGGTCCTCTCCTTTTCCGGCGGCGTGTTGCTCCGCTCCGCCCGCGAGATGAGCGGATGCGGAGGCCGGCTGGCGAGCGACGGCACACCGGCCGACCCGCGCATCACCGAACGCGCGGCCGCGTCTGCCTCGCTCTCGAGACGGCGAGACTCGCCGGAACCGGCGAGCGAAAGCTCGCCTGCGTGACGCTGGAGCCCGTGTTGCTGGACGGTGTGCGCGAGCTCGTGCGCGAGGAGGTGTCGCCCGTCCGCCGAGTGCGGGTCGTACTTGCCGCTGTCGAAGACGATGTGTTGACCGACGGTGTATGCGTGTGCATCCACCGCGCGTGCCGACTCGGCTGCGAGCGGGTCGGTGTGGATGCGCACCCCGCCGAGATCGCGTCCGAAACGGGGCTCCATGAAGCCGCGCGTCGCGGAATCGAGCGGACGTCCCGGCGAGCTGACGACGCGACCGACGATGGGCGGCGCGGCCGCGGGGCCGGGACCGGCCGCCGACCGCTGCAGCGACGACGCGCGCCGCGCGCTGCAGGAAGCGCACTCGCCTTCGCTCGCGCCCCCGCCGCAGGCGCACTTGCGCAGCAGCAGCACCGATCGTGCCGCGGAGAACGAGCGCTCGCCGCGGGCGCTTCCTGCCGGGCCAGCGTTCGGGCCGGCCTTGCTCCCTGGTGCGCTCACCGCCGCTCCTCCACGCGCGCCGCCCAGAGCGCACGCGCCAGCTCCTCGCCAATCGCCTGCGGTGTCGCGCCCGCGCGCATGCGAATGGAGCTCGCGAGGCGGGTCACGGCGCCTCCGGCGCTCCACGCCGGCGGCGTCCCTCCCCTGCAAAGCCGGGTCGCAAGGCCGGAACGGAGAGCGTCGGCGATGCGCCGCTCCGATCCTGCCCAGCTGCTGCCCAAGGCCAGCTCTTCGATGCGCAGCGAGATCGAGGCGGCGCGATGGTCCGCGCCGCGGCCGGGTGGCGGCATGGCGGCGACGCTCGGAGCGCGGGGCACGGATCGCGCCGCTCCGCCCCGCAATCGCAGACGCCAGGCGCTGCGCCGCTGCGCGCGGTTCATGCCCAGCCTCCGATCTCCGCGCCGCTCACCGGCTTCTCGAGCTTCCCGCACTCGCGCAGCGCCGAGGTGAGCAGGTGCGACATCCGCACGGGCTCCCCGGCGTCGACGGCAAGGAAGGTGGCGCCGAGAGCGATGTTGCGGATGTTGCCGCCCGCAACGCTCAGGCGCGCGAGCTTTTCCGCGTCGATGCCTTCCGTCGGCATCTCCGGCGGGAACATGCGCTCCCAGATCCGGCGCCGCAGCGGAGGGTCGGGAAACGGGAACGCCACGACGAAGCGGATGCGGCGCAGGAAGGCGGCGTCGAGCGAGCCGCGCATGTTCGTGGTGAGGATGGCGAGGCCGCCGAAGTCCTCCATCCGCTGCAGCAGATAGCCGACCTCCACGTTGGCATAGCGGTCGTGGCTGTCCTTCACCTCGCTTCGTTTGCCGAACAGGGCGTCGGCCTCGTCGAAGAGCAGCACCGCGCCGCCGTTCTCGGCCGCATCGAAGACGGCGCGCAGGTTCTTCTCCGTCTCGCCGACGTACTTGCTCACCACCTGGCTCAGGTCGATCCGGTAGAGATCGAGCTGCAGCTCGTTCGCGAGGACCTCGGCCGCCAGCGTCTTTCCCGTGCCGCTCGGCCCGGTGAAGAGCGCCGTCACGCCGAGCCCGCGGGTGCCGTGCGCGCCGAAACCCCACCGGTTCAGGACCCTGCCGCGATGGCGGACCTGCGCGGCGATTGCCCTGAGGGTCTCGGCGGCCGCCGCGGGGACGACGAGGTCCTCCCAGCGCGCGCAGGCGTCGATGCGCTGCGCCCGTTCTTCGAGGGCGCGTCCCGCCTGGGCCCTGCAGGCGTCCCATACCGCGCGGAAGGCATCGGTTGCGCCCTCGTGAATCGCCTCCACCGCGCGCCGCCCCGCCACCTCGATGCCCGCGGCCTCGAGCACGAACTGGTCGGCGACGCGGTCCAGCGCGCCGTCGAGCGGCCCGGCGTGTCCGCGGAGGGCCGCCTCCCACAATGCACGCCGTTCTTCGCTGCGCGGCTTGTCGACGACGATCGCCACGACGTCGCGGGCGAGCTCCAGAGGGCCGCTTCCCGAGACGAGCAGCGGCGTCTGCAGGCGGTCCACGAGCGCGCAGATCGCTTCCCAGTGGGCGGGCTGGGCGCCCTCGGCATCGAGGAGCAGCGCGCTGCCGGTCATCACGGCCTCGCGCTCCCAGAGATGGGCGAGCGTGTCTCGCTCCGGCGCGGCGAGCGGGACGTCCGCCGCCCGCAGCCGGTGCAGTCGCATCCCGAGCGCCGCGCAGGCGGCGGCCGCAAGCGCGCGCTTGCCGTGGATCGCGTCCCCTTGCAGTTGCACCACGACGTCGCGGGCCCGGCGCCAGAGGCCGACGATGCGGTCGGCGTACAGCCGGTAGGAGCCCGGAAGCGCGTTGGGCAAGTCCACAGGGTCGAGCAGGGTCCGCAGCCGCTCGTCGCGGCTCTGAAGGCCCGCAAGGAAGTGGAGCACGCATTCGTCGATTCGCAGCGGGCTCGTCGTCAGCGGACCGCCCGCTCCGACCTCGATGAGCTTCCATCGGCGCAGCGGCGCCTCCGGAAGCAGGGCGCTCCAGTGCGGTCCCGGGAGCACGTCGAGCGCCAGCCGGAACGTGGGATGCGGCATGCGCGAGTCGGCTTGCGCCGCGGCGCAGAGGGGGCCGATCGAGGGATCGAACTCCACGGCGGCACAGAGGAGCAGCAGGTCGCGTTCGAACGGGGAAAGCTCGAATCCGGCCTGGATCCGTCCGATGGGTGATCGCTCGTCGATCGCGGCATTCGAGGCGCCGCCGCAGCAGGCGTCGCGGCTCGACGAACCGCCGGCACGGGCTTCGAGAAGGGCGCGGATGCGCGCCACGCCGGCGGCAAGCGACGACTGCGCGGTGGCCGTCGAAGCCGCTGGCTCGCGGATCGCTTCCGTCATGGGATGTCCACCGCCGGGCCCGAGTACCGGCCGTCCGCGTCGGTTTCGAGGGGACTCTCGGCGCCGTCGACCTGGATCCGGACGAGATAGGACCCGGCCACGACGCCATCGAACGGGACCTCGAGGCTCGTCGCCGGCGCCGGCGGGCTCGAGGGTGGGCTCGCGAGATCGACGCGTGCCGGCACCACGAACCTGTAGGACGGCGCCGCTGCTCCCGGTGGACTGCCGGGAAGCGGGTTCAGGAGAACGGCGACCTGTTGGCCGGGTCCGACAGCGGGATCCACCGTGACGTCCAGCGTCCCCGATCGCAGATCCGCGCCTGTCCCTTGCACCATGGCGCTCGCCGCCGACAGGGTGGGTCGCAGCGTGAAGGTCGCGACGTTCGATTCGACGACGCGGTGGGGAATGCCGGGCGTCCCGAGCGCGATCCGCTGCACCACCTGCACGCTCTGCAGGCCTGCGAGCAGCGTCGACGGGACCGGCACCACGATCCGGGAAGGCGTGAGATCGGCTCCGGAAGGAGCGAGCTCGATGCCGCCCACGTCGACCGTCGTCTGCTCTCCCCGCAGCTGGGCGCCGACGAGCACCAGGCTGTCGCCAACGACGATCGGCTGATCGGTGATGACGTCGGAGCCGCTCTTCCGGGAAAGCACCCGCTCGATGACCGGAGATTGCAGCGAAATCGCGCGCAGCCGGCGCGAGCCCACCGGCAGGGCCGCCTTGGTCGAGACTCGCCTCTCGATCAGCACGACCGATACCTGGTAGGCGGCGTGCGGCCGGTAATGCGCCTGAAAAGCGGTCCACATCTTCGACAGCTCGTCGGCGCCAAGGGTCTCGGGCGCGATCTTGATCGCCTCGATCTGCTCCGCCAGCTCGGAAGCGTAGAGGTTGAGCATGGTGGGCGGCAGACCGCTGCCCACCGCGACCTGGGTCGGTGCCGCGAGCGAGCGGCGGATCGCCTCGCGGGTGAGGACCGGCGTCTCGTGCAGGAGCTGCATCCCGTAGCCGAGCAGGATCTCCGCGTGCAGCGGCTGCGCTCCATACGCGACGAGCAGGTAATGGAGGTCGAGCGCGAGCGGCGGATTGTCGATGCGCTCGCCTTGCGCGTTCCGGGAAGGATAGCCGACATTCCGCCAGGCGGCGTTGTGGCTCACCTGCCACAGGAACAGATCGAGCTGACTCTGCCCCTGGTTCAGCAGTTCCATCCGGTCGGGCGGCAGCGCCGTCACGGTCACCTCGCCCACCCCGGTCGAGCTGATGTCGCGATCGATGAGGCCGTTGTTGAGCAGGTCGATCAGGACGAAGGTGACCGATGCAGGGGCGAGGGCGGTGCTCATGGCCGTCCCTCGCGCTGCCTCAGGTACTCCTCGAGGGACAGCCGCGGCGCCGGCGCCACACGGGCGGCGCGAGGCTCGGGCGCGCGGGGCGCGAGCGCCTGGACGCTGACGCGTCCAATGACGATCTGCACCGTGGGTGGAGCATCTGCCGACGGTTCGGAGGCCACCGCGGCGGGCACCTCGGACCGCATCGTGGCTCGGACCTGCGCCCCCCGCGGCGGTGCGCTCCCGGAAAGCGCGCTCCAGCCGGTCGGAGGGGTCGAGAGATCCGGCGCACCGTCGTCATGCGGCGGCTGCCGCCGTACCAATCGTCGAGGCAACCGATGCGGCAGGCCATCAGGAGGCGGGGACGGCGAGAGGTCTTCGTCGCCGAGCCCGGGAGAGAGGAGGCGCGGCGATTGCGGGTCTCGCGCCGTCTCCTGCGCCATCGCGCTCGCGGCAGCGCGATCTTCGGGGACAGAGGGGCCGGGCGCTGCATCCACCGGTACGGGAGCCTCGACCGCACTCGTCGACTCTCCCCGAGCCCGGGCCAACCCGGCCTCCGTCGCAGCGGGCGGCGCGCGCCGGCGCGGCGGGTCTGCCGCGTTCTCGCCCTGCCGGGAGACGGCGATGAGCATCGGCCCGGCGGGGTCGCCCGGTTTGTGCTCGACGAGAGGGGATGGGGTCCGCGTTGCCGCGATGATCGCTCCGTCGCCGCCGGGCGAGACGGGGCTCTCGCGGAGCTCGCTGGAGACGGGTGCGAAGCGATCCGGCTGCCGTAGCGCTGATCCGGCAGGCTCGGGCACGGGGGGCGGATGGTGCGGAAAGGCCGTCGTCCCGGCGAGATCGTCCAGGCCGGCCCGGGGCCATCGCGCCAGGGGAAACCGCGGTGACCGGCGCGAGAGCGCCGGCACGGGCGGTTCGAACAGAGACGGGACGCGTGGGTAGACGGAGGCGACCACCGTCCCGAAGTGCTGCGCTACCAGGTGGCCGAGGTAGTCGCGCATCGTGTGTCACTCCCCGGCCAGCTCCAGGTACGCGTGGCGCCGCTGCGGCGTGAGCGCCAGGATTTCGGCCTCGCCCCAGCCATAGGCCGCGGCGAGCTGGTGCACCTCGTCGAGGACGCGGGCAGCCCAGGCCTGGATCTCGCTCCAGACGAAGGATTCGACGTTCAACGCTTCGCGCCACTCGTGCCCGCAGGCAGCGCAGACGACGTCGATCTCGATGATCGCCCAGGGATCGGCCTCCGCCATGCGGCGCGAGATGGCGTCGACGACGGAGTCGGGCGCGTCGCCGATCGGCGCCGCGGCGCCGTCGCGGCTGGCTTCGAGGACACAGCGCGCGAGAAGTCCCCTGCGCAGATCCCTGCCGCTGGCGCGCTGTTGCGCGAGAGCGTGCAGGTCGCGGCCATCGGGAAGGCGCAAGCTCACGTCCCATCCCGTTTCCGACACGAACAGCGGCCCCGCTTTTCCCGAGCGCCTCGCCGCGGATCCGTCGAGCTCGAGCTCCATCTCGGTCCGCTCGCCGCAGCGCGCACAGACCACCACCGCCACCGGTCCCGCGCCGAAGAGCGAGGCGCGTAGCTCGAGCAGGCGCACGTTCAGTTCACCCCCCGTGAGGAGCGCTGGATCCTCGTCCGGGCCGCCGCACGCGGCCGAAAGAAGGGCGACTCCGCGCTCCCCGCAAGGCACGTGCAGCGCGCGCTCCCACGCATCGAGCAGCGCTGCGGAGGACGTCGCGCGCATGGCCTACGCGGGCTCGGCGAGGGACGGTTCCGACGGCTCCTTCACGTCCCGCGCCCGTTCCCAGCCCTCGTTCTCGAGCTTGATGTGCTGAATGGCGACGGCGTTCGCATTCGCATCGAGATCCGGCAGCGCCTGGTACTCGGACACCCAGCAGCGGTAGACGTTGTACGAGATCGCGAGCTGACCGGCCTCGTTGTAGACCTCGATGAGGATGTCCTTGCGGAAGTCCTTCAGGGACACCTCGGCACCGAGGCCGGCGCCGAGCGTCCATACCTTGTTGGCCCAGGCCTCGAACTCGGGATCGTGTGTCACGCCCCGGTCGAGCACGATGGCCTCGTATTCCGTCCGCCCGGGCATCTTCCGGCTCGAGCTGGGATCTCCGCCGTCGCGGTGCTTGACCACCTCCGTCGTGCGCTTGAGCATGCTGACCTTGCTCACCCCGGCGACGTAGCGGCCATCCCATTTCACCCGGAACTTGAAGTTCTTGTACGGGTCGAGCCGCTGCTTGTTCTTGACGAATTGAGCCATGTTCCTCTCCTCAGACCTGCAGCTGGCCCGCGATCTGACGGATCTGGATGACGACGAACTCCGCCGGCTTGAGAGGAGCAAAGCCGACCACGATGTTCACGATTCCGTGATCGATGTCGTTCTGGGTCGTCGATTCGCCGTCGCATTTGACGAAGTAGGCTTCGCGCGGCGACTTGCCCTGGAACGCTTGCTGTACGAACAGGTCGTGCATGAAGGCGCCGACGTTGAGCCGGATCTGCGCCCAGAGCGGCTCGTCGTTCGGCTCGAACACCACCCACTTCGTCCCGCGATAGAGGCTCTCTTCGATGAAGAGCGCCGTGCGGCGGACGGGAACGTACTTCCACTCCGAGGCGAGCCGATCCGCGCCTTCGAGCGTGCGAGCACCCCAGACGACCGGACCGACGAGCGGAAACGATCGCAGGCAGTTGACGCCGAGCGGGTTGAGATCTCCGTTCTCGTCGTCGGTGAGCGGAACCGAAAGGCGCGTCACGCCCGCGAGCGTCGCCTCCTGTCCGGCAGGAGCCTTCCACACTCCACGCTGTGCATCGATGCGCGAAAAGACTCCGGCCACGGCGCCGCAGGGAACGAAGCTGGCGAGGCGGCCTTCGTCCAGCGGATCGGGCTCGACCAGCCGCGGGAAGAAGATGGCGGCGTGATTGCTCACCGTGCCGACTCCGCCGTTCGTGAACTTTGCGACCGCGGTCGCCTTGTCCTTCCAGTCGGTGGGCGGATCGACGATGTAGAAGGCGCGGCGATCCTCGCAGTACTTGGCCGCCTGCGCCACGACGGCCGGGCTGACGTCCTCTCCGCTGTAGGGCGGGATGCAGAGGAGATTGAAGAGATCTGCCTTTTCGAGCGCGAAGAGGCCCTGCTTGTCGCCCGCGGTGCCCGGGCCGATGAAGGCATCGTCGTTCAGATCGTCGCCGTCGTCGCCTCCGGTCGCCTGCTCGCCCTCGAGCCCGGGTGGGCTCGCCGGAGCAGTCGCTTGCGGGCGCACGGCGGGGACATGGTCCTTGCCGGACGAATCCTTCTGCACGATCGCGAGGGACGACGTCTGTTCGAGGACGGTGACGACGTACCGCAGGTTTTCCGGATCGACGGAGAGGTTGAGGAACTGTTCCGAGGCGACGAGCCGCGAACCGTCGGGCGTGCGCAGCTGCAGGCTCAGGTTGAAGAGCGTCGGATCAGGAGTCCTGGTGTCATGATCCACGATCGCCCACAGCTCGTTGCCCCACGTTCCGGCGTCCGCTGCTTCCAGGACCAGCTCCTGAAAATCGCTCGACAGCGCCGACGATTCGGCCGCGTCCGCCGGCAGGGTCAGACTCGCTGCCTGTCCTCCCTTCACGAGTCGGACGATCACGGCGTCCGCGCCGCCGTTCAGGTAGAAGTCGCGGACGGCATAGCTCATCGCGCTCTTGCTCCAGAGCGGCCCGAACAATCGCTCGTATTCCGCGTTGCTGTGGATCGTGGTCGGATCGTTGATCGGACCGCGCAACGCGCGCCCGACGAATGCGGTAATCGAGGTCGCCACTCCGGTGATGGTGTGGACGCCGCTCGGGATCTCCTCGACGTACACCCCGGGGTAGGTCAGGGGTATCGGCATGGTCCCGGCTCTCCTTTCGCTGCAATCCCGTCCGGCACGTCGAAACGCGATCGGCGCGTCGCTTCATCCGGCTCGCTGCACGCCGCGTGCCCCGGAACAAGCGCGTGATTCCAGGGCACGGGCGCGGCGGGTGCGGGATCACGGCCGCACCCGCGCTCGATGTCCGTGCGCCGAAAGCGCAAGCTTGCCGCTGGCTTGTGGTCGCTGCCGGGGTGCGGGCCGGACGACGCGGCCGGATGGCGGCATTCGCGGACTTTTCAGGGCTGTGGCCGGAACGACGAGGCGCTGATCCCGTACTTGCGAAGCAGACGTTGAAAGCTTCGCCGGTCCCTGCCCGAGGCCATCGAGGCTCGACTCACGTTGCCGCGGTGTTCGAGGAGGAGCCTGGTGACGAAGGTGCGCTCGAATTCGTCGAGGACCTCACGCTTGGCGGAGCCGAAAGACTCCCGGTCAGACGATTCGCCGGGCGTGCCGGGCACGTCGACGTCCTCGGGACGGAGGACCTCGCCGGATGCGAAGACGACCGCCCGGTGCAAGACGGCCTCCAGCTCCCGCACGTTTCCGGGCCACGCATACGCGAGCATCTTCCGCACCGCGGCAGCCGTGAGCTGCAGCTCCTGCTTGCCATAGAGGGATCGATAATGAGCGAGGAAATGGCGCGCCAGCAGCGGGATATCGCTCGCGCGATCGCGCAACGCGGGAATGTGAACGTCGAGGATGTTCAAGCGGTGGAACAGGTCGTTGCGGAACTGGCTGGCGGCGACCAGTTGCCGCAGGTCGGAGTTGGTGGCGGCGATGATGCGGACGTCGGCGCGGATGGCCTTGCACGAGCCGAGCGGCCGGTACTCGCCGTCCTGCAAGAGCCGCAGGAGCTTTGCCTGGGATTGCGGCGACAGGGTGTCGATCTCGTCGAGGAAGAGCGTTCCACCTTTCGACCCCGCGACCAGCCCCTGCTCGCTCGTGCAGGCGTCGGTATACGCGCCGCGCGCATGACCGAACAGCTCGTTTTCGAAGAGGTGATCGGGAATGGCGCTGCAATTGAGCGCGGTGAAAGGTCCGGAGCGGCGCGCGCCGTTGAAGTGGATCGCGCGCGCGGCGAGCCCCTTGCCCACCCCCGTTTCGCCCGAGATCAGCACCGTCGCGTCGGATGCGGCGATGCGCAACAGCCGCGTGAGCGCGCTCACGAAATTCGGGCTCTCTCCGATCATGTTCTCGACCCGCAGCCGGGTGGCCGTCGGGCCCGCCTCGTCGGAAGGCAGCCTCCTGTCCGGGACGAGCCGTCGCAACCGCGCAAGGAGGTCGATCCCCGCGAACGGACAGCAGAGGAAATCGTCGAGTCCGTGGCGCAGGGATTCGACCAATTCCGGCAGCTGCGGGGTGACGTTGCACATCGCCCCGAGGATCGACGTACCCGGCCAGGCGGAACGAAGCGTACGCAAGAGCTCGGGCAGCGGCTGCCGCGCTGGCGTGCGTAAAACGATTAGATCGGGTTCCGCAGAATCGTGAAACTGTGAAAGTCGGTCGGCGACGGCGATCGCATCGGGCGCGAGCGCCTCTCGCACCAGACCCTCGATCTGGCAACAGTTGCCGCCACAGGTGCGGTCCGCCTCCGGGTCGAAGATGACCACGCGTGCGATCGCCATCGTACCCTCGCGTGCGACGTTCGCACTAAGCATAGAAGCGCAGGCGGCGTACCGACGTCAACGTATGCGCGCGGGCATCCCTGTGAATGGCGATCTTTCCTCATAGGCCCGATGGCCGAGGCCAGAATGCCGGCTCCGGGGGCCAGCATGTGGTCCTCTCCAGCCGAGTCGCGCAGCGAAGGATCAGCATTCCGCGCGCACATCCACGGTGGCGCCGGCGAGTCGCAGGGCGTCTGCGAGCTTGTCTGCGTCCATGGGCGCCGGGAAGCACCCGATTACCGCTCCGTCGTGGATCAGATTCATGACTTCCTGCAAACCGAGGCCGGTCGCGGCCCTCACCTCCTTGCGCACGCGTTGAGGGTCGGGTCCGACCGCGACGAGGTGAACGCAGCTTTGCCCGAGCACCTCGAACCTGGCGCGATACTCGCTCGTCCCGAACGAGGTCTGCACCTGGATCGCGCACTTGCCGGGAGCCAATCGTGGTGGGACCTCGGCGATGATTTCGCCTTGCGAGATCCACGACGCCTTGGCGGGCGTGGTGCCGAAGCGCACTTCGGCGAGGCACCCGGGCGCGAAGTTCCACCCGGAGATCGCAACCGCAGACCCCGGGAACGCCCTGGCTGGATCGACTCCCAGCACGATGGGTGCGAGCGCGTGCCGCAGCGCCGGCAGCAGTCCGGCGACGTCCGCCATCGCCTTGGCGACTTCCTCGATCCGGTGAATCGCGGCGTCCAGCTTCGCCTCGAGGCTTTCGAGCGGCGCGCCCACTTGCTCCGCCATGGCGGACGCTACCTGCTCGGCGACGATCCGCTCGATCTCCTTCACCAGGTCATCGATTACGGTTCGGTCCGCCGGCGTCAGCGGGCCCTCCTTCCGCCGGCCACCACCGCCGCGCGGGCGCTTCCATGGAGCCGCCGCGAGAGACTTTGCTAGGCTCCCGGAGCGTGCGGAGTGGTGGCCGCGCAGGCCAGGGAGGACGACGATGGATGCAGCGCTTGTGCAGGAGCTCCGGGAGATCGTCGGCGAGGGAGGAGTTCTTGGGCGCGAGGTCATCGCGGAGCGGAGCGCCGCCTGGGGCGAGCGCGGCGACATGCGGGCGGAGACGCTGGTCAGGCCGCGCAGCACGAACGAAGTCTCAGCGGTGCTGCGGGCCTGCCATCGCCGCCGGCAGCCGGTGGTGACGCACGGCGGGCTGACCGGCCTCGTGCGCGGAGCGGATGCGGCCCAGGGCGACCTGATCCTCTCCCTGGAGCGGATGGACCGCATCGAGGAGATCGACGCCGTCTCGCGCACCGCCACCGTGCAGGCCGGGGTCAAGCTGCAGGCCCTTCACGAATCCGTCGAGGAGAAAGGCCTGATGTTCCCGCTCGACCTGGGCGCGCGCGGGAGCTGCACCATCGGCGGCAACATCTCCACCAACGCCGGAGGCAACCGCGTCGTCCGCTACGGAATGATGCGCGACATGGTGCTGGGGGTCGAGGCGGTCCTCGCCGATGGCACCGTGGTGAGCGCCCTCAACCGGCTGATCAAGAACAACAGCGGCTACGACCTGAAGCAGCTCTTCATCGGCTCCGAGGGGACGCTGGGGGTGGTCACGCGCGCGGTCCTGCGCCTGCGCGAGCGGCCGCGCGGCCAGCAGGTTGCGCTGGTCGCCCTCGACCGCTTCCCGGCGGTGATCGATCTGCTCCGGCGCGTCGATCAGGCCCTCGGCGGCCAGCTCTCGGCATTCGAGGTGATGTGGCGCGAGCACTTCGACCTGGTCACCCACCCGCCCGCGGTTTCCGTATCGCCGTTCGCGAATCCCCACGCATACAACGTCATCGTCGAAGCGCATTCCGCGGACGATGCGGCCCTCGTCTCGGGGCTGGCGGGCGCGACGGAGGACGGGCTGGTGGCGGATGCCGTCGTCGCCCGCTCGCAGGCCGAGCGCAACGCCATCTGGGCCATCCGCGACGACGTGGGGCAGCTCTTGCGCCTCGCCCCCATCATGACCTTCGACGTGTCGCTGCCCATCTGGGCGATGGAGGAGTACACCGCGGGCGTCCGCGCGCGGTTCGCGAAACGCTGGCCGGGCAGGCACTGCTCCACCTTCGGCCACCTCGCGGACGGCAACATCCACTTCGTCTTCTCGCCCGGATCCGGCGATGCGGCCACGAGGCGCGCGGTGGAGGAGATCGTCTACTCGCCGCTGGCGGAGTTGCGCGGCTCCGTCTCCGCCGAGCACGGGATCGGCCTGGAGAAGAAGCCGTGGCTGTCGATCAGCCGCGCCGCCGAGGAGATCGCGCTGATGCAGAAGCTCAAGGCGGCGCTCGACCCGCTCGGGATCCTCAATCCCGGAAAGGTGATCGATCCGGTCAGCGCGCCTTGACCACCGCTCGGGTCATCGGTCGAGGTCGGCGAATTCCGCACCGGCGAAAACGATCCGCCCGCCCACGATCGTGAGTACGGAGCTCAGCCTGCGGATGTCGTCGGTCGGCACCGTGAAGTAGTCGGCGCTGAGCACGATGAGGTCGGCGTGCTTGCCCACCTCGAGCGACCCGACGCGCCCCTCCTGCAGCAGGTTCCATGCGCAGTTCGTCGTCCTCGCGCGGAGTGCCTCCACCCGCGTCAAGCGCTGATCGGCTGGAACCCCGGGCACTGCTGGATTGAGCGAGTTGCCGCTGATCACGTACCAGAGGTCCACGAACGGCGGGTAGGGCGCCACGTTCATCGCGTCCGTCGAGATGCAGAGGTGGATGCCGCTGTCGTACATGCTCTTGAACCGCGGCGTGCGGCCGCTGCCCAGGGCGCCGCTGCTGCTCGGGGTCATGCCGATGCCGAGAGCCTTCACGCGCGCCAGGGTCGCATCGGTCGGACTCACGCCGTCGTTGCCGGGGTGGGCAATGGACCAGTGCAGCTTCGAGATCGGGTAGATGGTGTTCGCCTGCTCCCACGCGTTGAGCACGGCCGTCTGCGTCGCATTCGAGCTGGCGTGGTTCTCGAAGGTCATGCGATTCGAGGCCAGGAAGTTCGCGATCGCCTGGTACTGCGCGGCGTCCGGAGGAGGCTGGTCTCCTGGACAGAGGACTTCCTCGCCCACGCCCAGGAAGCGAAGCATGTCGTCGCCGATGAACGCGAGCGGATGCCGTTGGTCGGAGACGAGCTGGGTCAGCCCGGAGAAGTTGTTCATCACCTTGAAGACGATGCGCGCGTTCAGCCGATCGTCCCGGCGCAACTGGATCACGGCCTGATGGTCGTGCTGGCCGACGCCGAACTCGAGGCAGCTGCCCGCCGTGTTGAAGGGCTGCTGGTTTCCCTCGGGATCGTTCCAGGCCGTCAGGCCGTTGCTGTTGGCATCGCGGATGAAGTCGACGAGGCAATTCGCCTGCTCGTCGATCGACAGCTTGTCGAATTGCGCGACGACCGCGGCGCCCGCGGCGGTCTGGGCTGCGCCGGTCAGCCGCCCCGGCGGGGTTCCCGGCTGAAGGCCCAGCAGCTGGAGTGCGCGCGTGTTCACCTGTGCGCCGGCCGCTCCGGACGCGACGATGAAGACGGGATTCGACGGGAGCGCCGCATCCAGCTCGGCGAGCGTGAACATTCCCGGGGAATCGAGCTGCGCGACGGTCCAGCCTGCGGTCGTGAAGATCCAGGTGTCTGCCGGAAGCTGCTTCCCCCTGGCCGCATACTTCGCCAGCGCCTCGGCCCGCGTGAAGACGTTGTCGAGGCGCACCGTCTGCGTGAAACAGTGGTAGCCGTTGCGCAGGCCATGGAGGTGGCCGTCGATGAGGCCGGGAAGCACGCGGCGGCCGTGGAGGTCGATCACTTCGGTGTTGCGCCTCGCGAGTCCGCGTACCCTGCCGCTTCTCCCCGTGGCGATGATCTCGCCGCGCCGGATCGCGATCGCCTCGACCGTCGAGTTCAAGGCATCGACGGTGGAAATCTTTCCGTTGAGGAGCACGAGATCGGGAGCGTTGCCGTCCTCGTCGTCGCGATCCCCGGCATGGAGAGCGAGCGGGAAAAGACCGAGCGCAGCGGCGAGGAGAACGGCACCGGACCAGCTTTGCCTCTCGAAGACGCGATTCATCGATCGCCTCCTGGATGGTGCGGGTGGCTTTCATCCGGCCGTGAATCAAAGCGTCCGAGGGCTATAGACACCCGCGCAAAATGGGGTCAAGGCGAGCTCGTCCCGGGTGGCTCCGCACGGGCTGCCTGCGCCCAGGGCATTGCTCCTTCCTGTGCGGAGGGGTCCGGACCCGCGTGTTCATCGCTGAACAGGCGCGTGGCTCATCGTTCGCCGTGGGGCGAGCGCGGCCATCACCGCCAGCAACTCCGCGACGTCCACGGGCTTTGCCACGTGCGCCCTGAACCCTGCGCGCAGCGCCTGCTCGCGGTCCTCGCCGCGCGCGTAGGCGGTCAGCGCCACCGCCGGAAGGTCTTTGGCGAGCTTGCGGACGAGGCTGTACCCGTCCTCGTGCGGCATCCCGATGTCGGTGAGCACGATGTCGGGACGCGAGCTCTGCACGGATTCGATCGCGCGCGCCGCCGAGGCGGCCGTCTCCACCTGCGCTCCGCAGCCGGTGAGGAGATCGCGAAGCAGCTCGCGCATGTCCGGGTCGTCGTCGACGACCAGGACGCGGACGCCCGATAGCGTCGCGGGAGCAGGGAGCGGCGCCGGCGCCTCGGGCAGCGCCTCTCGCCGCGAGGAGGAGATCGCGGGCAGCCGCACGCTGAAGGACGCGCCGCGCCCGAGGCCGTCGCTGTGCGCGGACACGCTTCCTCCGTGCACCTCGACCAGGTACTTGACGATGGCGAGCCCCAGCCCGAGGCCGCCGTGAGTTCGCGCGAATCCCGTCTCCGCCTGCCGGAACCGCTCGAATACGTGCGGCAGGAAGTCCGCCGCGATGCCGGGCCCCGTGTCCGAGACGTTGAGCAGCGCCTCTCCGCCGATCTGCTCCACCACGACGCCGACCCGCCCGCCCGACGGCGTGAACTTCACCGCGTTGGAGAGCAGGTTCACGGCGATCTGCTGCAGCCGCGCCGCGTCTCCGGCCACCGCCACGCGCGGGCAGGCGGCGAAGTCGATGCGCAGCCCCTTGGACTCCGCGCCGACGCGCACCGACTCGACCGCCGCCTCCACCACGGCAGAGAGCTCGACCGGCTCCCGCGACACGTGAAGCTTCCCGCTCAGGATGCGGGTGACGTCGAGGATGTCCTCGATGATGGCCGCCTGCGCGCGCGCGTTGCGCTCGATCACCTCCAGCCCCCGCCTGCGCCGCTCCTCGGGCGGCTCCGGCCGCCGCAGCATCTGGACCCAGCCGAGGATGGCGCTGAGCGGCGTGCGCAGCTCGTGGCTGACGGTGGCGAGGAAGTCATCCTTGAGGCGGTTGGCGCGCTCCGCCTCCGCGCGCGCCGCCTGCTCGCGCTCGAGCAGCATGGCGCGCTCCTTCTCGGCGAGCTTCTGCTGCGTGATGTCGTGGCCCTGGACGAAGATGCCGATCGCCTCGCCGTCGTCGCCCTCGATGGGCTGGTAGACGAAGTCCACGTAGCTCGTCTCCAGCGGCGCGCCGGGCTCCTTCATCAGCTTGACCTCGACGCCGCGACCCACGAACGGCCGTCGGGACCGGGTGACGTCGTCGAGCAGGTCGAAGAACCCCTGGTCGACCAGCTCCGGCAAGGCCCGGCGGATGGGCTTGCCGATCAGGTCGCGGTGCCCGACGAGCTGCGAATACGCGGCGTTCGCCAGCTCGTAGACGTGCTCCGGCCCGCGCAGGAAGCAGATGAAGCCGGGCGCCTGATCGAAGAGACCGCGGAGGTCGCGGATCTCCCGGTCGCGTGCCTGCCACGCCTGCTGCACCTGCTCCGCGCGCCGGAGTACGCCCACGCCCACGTCGGCCGGCGCCGCGCTCCGCAGCCGCTCCAGCTCGGTGACGTCCACGGTGTGCTGCAGGATGAACGCCAGCTTGCCGCTCTCGTCGGCGATGGGCGTGTGCGTCGCGCTCCACATCCGCTCTTCCAGGCTCCCCCCGGGCTCGCGCTGGACGCGGTAGGGAATCAGCGCGATGGCGTCGGGCTCGCCGGTGGCGAGCACCCGCTCGAACGACTCCCTCAGCAGGCGTGCGCTCGCGTTGCGCGGGTCGCCGGGATCGTTGGGGAAGGCGTCCGTGATGTGCCGGCCCACCAGGTCTTCCAGCCGGCTCGCCGTAGTGGCGAGATAGGCCCGATTTGCCCAGACGAAGCGGAGATCGCGGTCCAGGACCATGTAATTGTTCGGGCTCGAGTCGAGGAGCGCGCGAAAGTCGACTTTGGGCACCCGCACACGATGCCGTGGGCGGGCGGATCGATTCGAGGCGACAGATCGGTTTTTGGGCGATAGTGCGCGGCTGAATGTGTGAAGCGCGCCGGGCTGCGACCGTCGATGAATGTCGTGGTGAGTTCGTCCGCGTCGCGCACAGCTTCTGGATGATCCCCGAGCTGATCCCGCCTCCGGCGCGCGACGACATCGCCGTGCTCTATTGCTTCTGCCGGCGCCTCGACGACACCGTCGATGACGCGCCCGACCCCGCGCACGCGCGCGATGCCTTGGCGCTCTGGCGCGACGAGCTCGCGGGCCGCGCGCCGGCACGGCCGCTGGTCGAGGTGCTCTTGGCCAGCGTCCGCCGCAATGGCCTGCCGCGCGACTGCATCGAGCACCTGCTCGACGGCATGGAATCGGATCTCGGTCCGGTGCGGATCGCAGACGACGACGAGCTCTTGCGCTACTCGTATCGAGTCAGCACCGCCGTGGGCCTCCTGGTCGCGCCGCTCTTCGGGATCCGCGGCGCAGAGGCCGAGGCTCGCGTGGTGGACATCAGCCTCGCGCTCCAGCTCAGCAACATCCTCATCGGCGTCGCCGAAGATGCGCGACGCGATCGCGTGTACCTGCCCGCGAGCCGGCTTGCCGCAGCGGGCCTCAGCGCCTTTGACGTGCTGCGCGATCCGCGCGATCGCCGCCTCTTGCCCGTGATGCGAGGCATGGCCGCGCTCGCCGACCGCTATTACCAGAGCGCCGCCGAGGGCGTGCAGCTGGTGCCGCTGCGCTACCGCCACGGCGTCCTTTTCCTCATTCGCGGCTACGGCGAGCTGGGCCGCCGCGCCGCACGCGGACTTCCCGCGCCCACGGCGCCCGGGATGCTGCCGCTCCGGGAGAAGGTATCGTGGCTCGCCCGGCTGGCCATGACCTGGTGGCATCCGCGGACCATGGGGCTCGTCGCGCCCTCCCGGCATGACCCCGCGCTGCATCGCGCGCTTTCCGGCTGGCGCGGCGTTCATTGCACCTGAACGTCTGATCAGCTACCTTTCCGCCCCATGGGAAAGGCGTCGGAGCTCGCGCGCGCGCAGCCGCTCCCGGCGCCGCGGATCTGCTGCCTGGACCTCGACACCTTCTTCGTCTCCGTCGAACGGCTGCTCGATCCAACGCTGGAAGGGAAACCCGTCATCGTCGGGGGAAAGCCGGGAAGCCGCGGCGTGGTCACCGCCGCCAGCTACGAGGTGCGCCGCCTGGGCGTGAAGTCCGGCATGTCGCTCTTCGAGGCCGGCCGGCTCGCGCCAGACGCCATCTACCTGCCCACGCGGCACGACACCTACGGCACCTACGCCGAGCGCGTGCGCGAGATCGCTCGCCGCTTCTCGCCCACGGTGCTCGTCGCCAGCATCGACGAGATGTATCTCGATTTCTCCGGCTGCGAGCGGCTCTACTCCGGCGGCGCGGATACCGGCGAAGATCGCGCCGGAGACGTTGCCGTCGAAGGCGCGGTGCTGCGGTTGACCACGGCGGTCTTCGACGAGATCGGCCTGCCTTCGAGCGCGGGGATCGCCACCAGCAAGGTGGTGGCCAAGGTGGCATCGGCGCTGGCCAAGCCGCGCGGCGTGATGCTGGTGCCCGCGGGAGTCGAGCGCGACGTGCTCGCGCCGCTACCCGTCAGGTCGTTCCCCGGTATCGGTCCCGTCGCCGAGGCCAGGCTGCACGCCGCCGGCTACCAGACGCTGGGTGCGGTGGCCGAGGCGCCGCTCGCCGAGCTGCAGGAGATCTTCGGCGCGTGGGCCGCGTCGATCTGGCGCGGCGTGCAGGGGCTGGGCTCGGGCGACCTGGGCCGCGAGCGCCCCGCGTTCGCCGAGCACGATCCCGAGGGCGAGACCGTCGGCAGCATCTCCAACGAGCGCACCTTCCGCGAGGACACGGGCGACCCCGCGTCGCTCGAGGCGGTCCTCTGCGGCCTGTGCGAGCGGGTCTGCTGGCGCGCGCGCAAGCGCCACGTCAAGGCGCGCACGGTGACGCTCAAGCTGCGCTACGCCGACTTCCACACGCTGACGCGCTCGCACACCACGACGGCGACCAGCTCGGAACTGGAGCTCTATCCCATCCTCAAGGAGATGTTCGTGGCGGCGCGGACGCGGCCGCTGCCGATTCGCCTCCTCGGCGTGCAGCTCTCGAACCTCGGCATGTTCGAGCAGCTCCCGCTCTTCGACCGCAACGAGCGCGTCGGCGCGGTGGTCGACAGCATCCGCGCGCGCTTCGGGTTTTCGGCGGTCTCGCTGGCGACGGCGCGCGGCCAGCCTGCCCGCCGCTGACAAGGCGGCCCGACTCTGGTTTGCTGGCCGTCCATGGAGCGCCTTGCTTGCGTCGCGTTGCTCGCCGCCTGCGCCACCGCGGGCAGCGTCCGGCCGGACGCCGCGAATGCGCTCGCCCCCGCCGGCAGGCTCCGCGCCGCGATCAACTTCGGGAACCCTGTGCTCGCGCAGCGGGACGCGACGAGCGGCGAGCCGCGCGGCGTGTCGGTGGACCTCGCGCGCGAGCTGGCGCGCAGGCTCGCGGTGCCGCTCCAGCTCGTCACCTACGACTCGGCCCGAGAGGTGGTGGACGGGGCGAAGGCGGAGGCCTGGGACGTCGCCTTCGTGGCCATCGACCCCGCGCGCGCGGGCGAGATCGTCTTCACGGCGCCCTACGCGGTGATCGAAGGCACCTATGCAGTTGCCGCCGATTCTCCGCTGCGCACCGTCGAGGACGTCGATCGCGAGGGCGTCCGCGTCGCGGTGGGGGCGAAGAGCGCCTACGATCTCTTCCTGACCCGCACGCTGAAGCACGCTCGGCTGGTGCGAGCGCCGACGTCGCCGGCGGCGATCGAGCTGTTTCGCAGCGAGAAGCTCGACGCGGTCGCCGGGGTGAGGCAGCCGCTGGTCGCGTTCGCGAAGAGCGACCCGTCGGTGCGGGTGATGGACGGCCGCTTCATGTCGATCGAGCAGGCGATGGGAACGCCCAATAGCCATGCGGCGGGCGCGGGATACCTGCGGCAGTTCGTCGAGGAGATGAAAGCCTCCGGATTCGTCGCCGACGCGCTCCGAAGAAGCGGCCAGACGAGCGCCGCCGTCGCACCGCCTGCGACCGGTTGACCTCACGCGGTCGCGCCCGTCGTTCACCTCTGCTCTCCTTCCTCAAACGGGAGACGCGCGAGCACCACCGAGGTCGCCACCTGCCGGTCGGGGATCGTCCAGTAAGCGCGCAGGAGGGCGGGGGTGGCCGTGGAGGGTTGCAGCACGAATCCGTGCCGTTGATAGAACCGGATCGCCCATTCCGCGGCGGCCCAGGTGCCCACCAGTATCCGGCCTGGAACCAGCCCGCAGATGTGTTCGACGAGTCGCCCGCCGAGTCCC
>DATDMU010000013.1:0-4572 GCA_036518615.1 Myxococcales bacterium | reverse complement strand
CAGGCGCGCACGCTCTGGGACCTGCTCGGCCGCGTCGACGACGACCGCATCCGCACCCGGCTCCTCGATCCCTTCACCTCCGTCTCTGCGTTCTCGCGCGGCGAGCGGCAGCGGCTCCTCTTCTGCCTCGCGCTGGCGCGGGCGCGCTGCGACGCCGACTGCACCCTCCTGCTCGACGAGCCCACCTCGGCACAGGATCCGGCGCGCACGCAGGCGCTGCTCGACTGCCTGCGCGAGTTCCTGCCGCCGCAGTTCGCCGGCACCGGCTCGGTGGTGCTCACCTCGCACGATCCCGAGGCGGTGGACGCGCTGCTCGGCGATCGCGCTCCGCAGGCGGTGACCGACCACGTGCTCTGGCTCGACTCGGGCCGCGCGCACGAGTTCGCCGTCCGCGCGCCGCTGCGCTGGGAGGGACCGCAGCAGCCGCCCGCGCTGCAGCGCTACCTGGAAGCGGCGGGCGAGATGCTGGCGGCCCGCGCGACCGATCCCCTTCCGGGCGCGCGCGCGCCGAACGGCGGAGTGCGCGTGCTCGGGCCGCGGGTGGCCATCGCCGGCCGCGCGCACGTCGTCTCTCCCGACGCGCGGGTGCGGCCCGGGGAGCTGGTGGTGCTCTCCGGCGCGTCGGGCTGCGGCAAGACCACGCTCCTGCGCGCCATGGCCGCCTGCCGGCCCGCCTCGGTGGAGCTGGGATACGTGATGCAGGACACCGCGCGCGCGTATCCGCTGGAGATGCCGGTCCGCGAGGTGCTGGGCGCGCGGCCCCGCAGCGACCGGGTGCGCCACTGGTTCGGCCCCATCGACGACGCGCTCCTCTCCCGGCCCATCGGCGTGCTCTCCGAGGGAGAGCGCCAGCGCGTGCTGCTCGCGGCCGAAGTCCTGCGCCTGGAGGCATCGCCTCGCTCGCACCTGCGGCTCTTGCTCCTCGACGAGCCCTTCGGCGCTCTCGACCCTCCCGCGCACCTGCGGCTGATGGAGGCGCTGCTGCGCTGGCTGGGAGAGGCGGAGCCGCGGGCCGCGGTGCTGGTCTCGCACAGTCCACTGGTGGACCTCGGGCTGGCGCATGGCTTGGGCGTGCCGGCGGTGGAGTGGACGATCGCGGGGGGTTCGGCATGAGGCTCGCAGCGCTGGAGAGACGGCCCTGGCTTCTGGCCCTGGTGACGGCCTGCGGCGTCACCTTGCTGGTGCCCAGCGCGCTCGCGCTGCTCTTGCCTCCCGAGGTCCTCGATGCGGCGGTGGAACTGGGCGACCAGCGCCTCTGGATCGCGCTCGGCGTGCTCTTCGCCCTCACGGCGGCGCTGGCGCGCCTCTCCCTGCGCGCGCCCGGACGCGGAGATGAAGAGCCGGCCGCGGCGGCCGTCGAACAGCCGCGCAGCTACCTGCGCTGAGGAGGCATCGAGGTGGAGTCCGACACGCTCGCTCTCCGGCGCGCCGCGGGATCCGTGCTCCGGGGAGTGCGCCGGCGCGGCTCTTCCCCGCAGGCGCACGACCGGTCCAATCCGCTCAAGCCGCAGCTCGCCATCGACGCGCTGCTCGCGGCCATGCGCGCGGCCTTCGGGCTCGGCGAGCAGGCGGCCCAGACTCTGCTCGCGCCCGCCCTCGCCGACTGGCGCGACGCGGTGGGATGCGCCGACCCGGTGCTGGTGCCGGCCAACGCCCAGGGCCCCTCTGCGGAGAAGGCGCTGATCCCGCTGCCGGTGCCGTCCTGGTGCGCCTGGCTCATCGACGCCGGCGTCCTGGTGCCCGACGGTCCTCCGGCGCTGGAAGGCGGCCGCGCGGTGCTGCGCGCTTTTCTCGCCGTGGTCCGCGAGACGGAGCTCGCCGCGGTGGAGCTGTTTCCGCTGACGTTCGCGGCGCGCTTCGCCTCGGGCGCCGCGTCGATGCACGTGCACCTCGCCATCTCGCCGCCCTTTGCCAGCGAGGGATGGCACGGCCCGGTTTCCCTGCGGGCAGCGGCGCAGCGCGTGGCCGCCGGCCGCTCCGTCCCGCTCTGGGTCGGGCCACCTGCGTCGCCGCAAGGCGCGGGCGGCGCAGGCGCGGAGGGCGAGTCGGTGGCCACCTGGACCACGCCCTCGCGCCCGCGCTGGGTGGTGCTGCGTACCCGCGAGGGGCGCGAGCCGCAGGCCTTGTTCGACCTGGACGCGCTCTGGCAGGCGCGCATGGGAACGCTGCCCGAGGCCGGGCGCGCGGCGCTCGCGCCGGCGGTGCCCGTCTCGCTTCGCGTCGCGGTGGACGTCGGCAGCACCTCCACCGTGGTGGTGGAGGAGGACACCGCCTCCTCCGGCGCGCTGGGCAAGAAGCTCCTCCACGAGCCGCACCGCGACGCAGCGCCTTCGGGGTTCTGCAGGCTCGCCGGAGATGCGGCCACGGCGCACCTTCACGGCTGCGGCGAGCAGTTGCTCGCGCCGGGAGGGCAGCTCCCCACCGCGCTGGTAGCCGCCAACCCGGATGCGCTGCGCCGCGTGCTCCGGGGCGACGCTTCCGCCGACCAGCTCTGGCTCCCGCAGGCAGGGCCGGAGGCTGCCCGCGATGCGGTCCGCGCCGACCGCTTCAAGTCGCCCGATCTGATGATGCTCTCGGACTGGCTCGCCGCCGTCCCCGACGCGGATCCGGCGCAGGCGAGCCGCAAGCTGCTGCACGCGTACGGGCTGCTCCTCGGCCGCGCGCTCGCCGCCGCCCACGCCACGCCGCTGGTGGCCCCCGAAGGCGGGCGCTGGACGCTGCGCGCGCCGCGGCTGGGCGCGGTGGAGGCGGTGGTCACCTTCCCGCCCTGCCCGTGGAGCGCGGCCGCAGCGGAGCCCTTCAGCGCGGTCTTCGCCGAGGTGGCCGCAGAGATCTGCCAGGGACTGCGCTCTGCCTGGGCAAGCGCCAGCCACCGGCTCGTCGCGGACCCGGTGGCGGCCAAGGCCGCGCGCGTCGCTGCGGCGGAGGACCGCCACCCCATCGAGGCCTTCGCCGACTTCGGCGGCCTGACGCTGCAGATGACGGTGCGCCTGCCGCGCGCCGAAGGACGGCCCGCGCCCTTCATCGCGGGCTCCTCGATGAGCTACCTGCTCGGCGGCGAGCGGTTGATCGACTCGGCCGCCTTTGCCGCAGCGGCGCTGGGCGGCGGAGCGCTGCGAGAGGCCTTCTCCGCCAATGCGCGCCGCTGGCGCCAGCTCATCGCCGAGGGAGGGCACCTGGACGCGGGCGAGCGCCGGTCCGCCGAGGCGGCGCGCCAGGCGATCCTCGGCACCGTGCTCTCGCTCATCCGCCGCCAGCTCGAGGGAACCCTGCGGCGCGCCGCGCCCGGCGGCACCGGACTGCGCGGCGCGGGCTTGCGCCTCTACCTGCTCGGCGAAGGCTGGAAGCTCGCCGCGCTCGACGTGCCCAATGCCGACCGCGAGCGCGAGACCTTGCGGCGCATCGAGGAGTGGCTCTCACGCGAGCCGCTGCTCGGCGAGATGCCGGTGCAGCTCCAGCGCATGGACAAGCGCCGCCTCTGCGACGGCGCGCTGCGCGCCGGGCCCGGGCCCCTCGACGACGACGCCGCGGTGGAGCTGCAGGGGGTGGACGCGGCGGGAGCGCGCGAGGCGCACAAGCGCTGGTTCGCCGTTCCCGACGGCGCCGATGGCGGCCTCTCGCCGCACGCGCAAGACCCGTGGTGGACCGCCTTCGCCGCGGGCGCCGGCGAGGGATCGCTCCTGCGGGTGGAGCAGTGGTTCACCACCGATGCGCCCTTCCTCACCGGCCTGTCCGCCGGAAAGATCGCCTACGACCCGGGCCGGTCGCTGCTCAAGCAGTGGATCGACCTCTCCGGCCCGTCGCTGGTGGCGCTGCGCGTGCACGAGGCGCTCTCCGCTTGATCCGCTTCGGGCCCGCGGGCTGGGACTATCCCGACTGGGCGGGCAAGGTGTACCCGAAGCCCAAGCCGGGGAACTTCGATCCGCTGCGCTACATCGCCGACTACTTCCAGACGGTGGAGATCAACTCCACCTTCTACCGGCCGCCCTCGCCGGCGGTGGCCCGCGCCTGGGCGAAGCGGGTCGCGGACCAGCGCGACTTCCGCTTCACCGCCAAGCTCTGGCGCCGCTTCACCCACGAGCGCGCCGAGGCCTGGACGGGCGAGGAAGTGGACGCCGTGCGTGCGGGGCTCGACCCCCTCGCAGAGGCGGGCAGGCTGGGCGCGGTGCTGCTGCAGTTCCCCTGGTCGTTCCGCAACCAGGAGGAGAACCGCGAGTGGCTCCGCGACCTCTTGCGCGCGTTCGCGGCCTACACGCTGGTGGTGGAGGTGCGCCACGTCTCCTGGAACGAGCCCGACTTCTACGCCGAGCTGGCCAGAGGCCGCGTCGGCATCGTCAACCTCGACCAGCCCATGTTCCGCAACTCGCTGCCGCCCGCGGCGCGCGCCACCTCCTCGGTGGGTTACATCCGCGTCCACGGGCGCAACTACAAGGACTGGTTCCGCAAGACGGCGGGGCGCGACGAGCGCTACGACTACCTCTACTCGGCCGCGGAGCTGAAGCCGTGGGCGGAGCGCACGGCCGCGCTCGCGCAGGAGCCGAGCGTGACCGACGTCTACGCGGTCAACAACAA
>DATDMU010000012.1:0-33483 GCA_036518615.1 Myxococcales bacterium | reverse complement strand
GATCGAGGAGCTGCTCGAGGAGATCGTGCACACCGTGCCGCCTCCCGCGGGCGATCCCGAGGCGCCGCTCAAGGCGCTGATCTTCGACAGCTGGTACGACAGCTACCGCGGCGTGATCATGCTGGTGCGCATCTTCGAGGGGACCGCGCGCCCGCGGCAGAAGATCCAGTTCATGTCCAACCGGCGCGAGTACGAGGTGAGCGAGGTGGGCGTCTTCGCTCCCAAGGCGCGGGGGAAGCCGGAGCTGATCGCGGGCGAGGTGGGCTTCCTCGTCGCCAACGTGAAGGTCATCCACGACGCCAAGGTGGGCGACACCCTCACCGAGGCGCTGCGGCCCACCGACAAGCCGGTGCCCGGCTTCAAGGAGATCAAGCCGATGGTGTTCTCCGGGATCTTCCCGGTGGACTCCGCGGACTACGAGAACACCCGCGACGCGCTGGAGAAGCTGCGCCTCAACGATTCCGCCTTCACCTACGAGCCGGAGACGTCGCAGGCGCTGGGCTTCGGGTTCCGCTGCGGGTACCTGGGCCTGTTGCACATGGAGATCGTGCAGGAGCGGCTCGAGCGCGAGTACAACCTGGCGCTGATCACCACCGCTCCCTCGGTGGTCTACAAGGTGCTGAAGAAGGACGGAAGCGAGATCACCGTCGACAATCCCGCCAAGCTCCCCCCCGAAGGCGAGATCGAGAAGCTGATGGAGCCGATGCTGCTCTCCCACATCTTCGTGCCCAACGACTACGTGGGCGCGGTGCTGCAGCTCTGCCAGGATCGCCGCGGCGTGCAGAAGGACATCAAGTACATCGGCACCAAGCGGGTGCAGATCACCTACGAGATTCCGCTCGCCGAGGTGGTGTTCGACTTCTTCGACAAGCTCAAGAGCATCTCCCGCGGCTACGCTTCCCTCGACTACGAGCCGCTCGGCTACCAGGAAGCGGATCTGGTGAAGCTCGACATCCTCATCAACGGCGAGACGGTGGACGCGCTCAGCACCATCGTGCACCGCGAGCGCGCCTACCACCGCGGCCGGCAGGTGTGCGAGAAGCTCAAGGAAGAGATTCCCAAGCAGATGTACGAGGTGGCCATCCAGGCGGCCATCGGTTCCCGGGTGATCGCGCGCGAGACGCAGAAGGCGCTGCGCAAGAACGTCCTCGCCAAGTGCTACGGCGGAGACATCTCGCGCAAGCGGAAGCTGCTGGAGAAGCAGAAGGAAGGCAAGAAGCGGATGAAGGCGGTGGGACAGGTGGAGATCCCGCAGGAAGCGTTCCTCGCGGTCCTGCGGGTCGAAGAATGAGCGTGGCGCGCGTCGAGCAGGCAAAGCGGGAAGCGGATCGCGAACGCACCGTGGTGCAGGCGGCGGACGGCGGCGCCCGCGAATTCTACAAGGTGGCGGGGTACGGGCGGCTCGCGGGCATCCTCGCCGCCACCGTGGCCATCGGCCTGGTCGCCCAGCACCTCCTGCGCCGCCAGGACTTCCTCCTCGGCTCGGTGGCGGTGTTCCTGGCCGTGTTCGTGCTCTCGACCATCGGCTCGGCCACTCCCTGGGGGGTGCGCAGCCGCGCGCGCTCCGAGGCCAGGGCGCTGCGCAAGAGCGGCGCGCGGCTCTTGCGCCGCAACCGCGGGAAGTTGCCGGAAGGCGCGGCGCAGGAGGTGGAGGCGGCGCTGCGCGGGCTCGACGGGGCGCTGGAGCGCTCCGACAAGGGCCTCGCGGCGCTGGAAGCGAAGTGGCGCCTCAACGACGCCCTCGACGAGCACCTCTCCTTCGCGCGCAAGGGGGCGGTGCGCGAGTACACCGAGTCGATCGGCGGCGCCATCCTGGTGGCGCTGCTCCTGCGCGCCTTCGTCTTCGAGCCGTTCCACATTCCCTCCGGCTCGATGATCCCCACGCTGCTCGTCGGCGATTTCATCTTCGTCAACAAAATGAGCTACGGGCTGCGCATCCCCTTCACCGACCCCGCCCAGGTGCACAAGCTCTGGGAGAGCCCCCCCAGGCGCGGCGACGTGGTGGTGTTCATCAACCCGCAGCGGCCGGAGCAGGACTACGTCAAGCGGGTGGTCGGGCTCCCCGGCGACACCATCGAGGTGAAGGACAACGTGCTCTACGTCAACGGCGTGGAGCAGAAGCGTGCGGACGTGGGCGACTACACCTACAAGGACCGCAGCGAGTACACCGACACCGACATGGACGTGGTGGTCCACGAGTACATCGAGGATCTCGGCGGCCACAAGCACCCCATCATCGTGCGCAAGGACCCGGTCTTCAGCCACGGCGGCACCTTCGTGGTGGAGGAGGGCCGCGTCTTCATGATGGGCGACAACCGCGACAACTCCGCCGACAGCCGCGTGCCGGGCGGGATCGGGCAGATTCCTTTTTCCTACATCAAGGGCCGCGCCAGCATCATCTGGATCTCCTTCGGCGGCCCTCTCGGGATTCGCTTCGAGCGCATGTTCCGTGGTGTAAACTAGCCGCTCATGCGCGGCGGCAAAGCGGATCGCGGCCTCACCCTGGTCACCGTCCTGATCGTGGTCGGCCTCGCCGCCGGCGTGCTCTGTGCGGTGGGCTTCGGCCCGGCGTACATCGAGAACCTGGAGGTCAAGCGGGTGCTCGCCGAGGCCGCGAACCTGAGCGTCCACGACGGGAACGACGAGCACGTCAGGCAGTTCGTCTTCCAGCGGCTGCACCGCCTCTTCGACCAGCAGGTCGAGGACCACGGCCGCACGGTGACGGAGATGCGCATCGACGTCGACCCCGACGACCTGCGCATCGAGCGCACCGAGGTCCCGAAGTTCGTCCACATCTGGCTCACCTATTCGCGCGACGTGACGGTGCCGGTGGTCAACCTGGAGCGCCGCATGACCTTCGACGACTACGCGGAGCAGGACCTCACCCCCGTCGTCTGGTGAGACGGCACTAGAGCAGGCTGAGGTGCGTGGCGAGCCGGTGCAGCGAGACTTCGCGATCGCCGAGGAGCACGCAGGAGAGGTCCGGTCCCAGCGACGCAGCCCGCGCCGGCGGCAGGAGCGCGAGCAGGACGCCGTCCGCGGCGTTGTGCAGGGCGGTGCCTCCGCGCTGCAGGGCGACGATCCCCCGGCGGACGAGCGCGGCGCGCGCGGCGTCGGCGCCCTGCGCCGGCAGCGACCAGCGGCGGGGACCGTCCAGCCTCATGGCCGCGCCGCCGGCGCCGGTCGCGATCAGCGCTCCCTCCTCTTCGGCGGTCAGCAATTCCGCCCAGGGCTCGTGCAGCGCGGGTCGCGCGGTGCCGTCGGGCAGCGAGACTGAAAGCGCGTCGCCGCCGGCGAGCACGAACGCGGTGCTGTCGTGGACCGCGAGCGAGCGCGCGTCGTACGGCATCGGCGCTTCCCACGCCGGCTTGCCGCTTTCCGGATCCAGGCAGGACAGCCAGCCGCGGGAGAGCGCGAGCACCCGCGCGCCGCAGGCGGCCAGCGCGGAGGCGCGCAGCTTCCGCTTCCAGATCACCCGGCCGTCCGCCGGATCGATGCCGGCGAGGAGCCCCGATCCGAGCGCCGCGACCAGCGCGCGTCCCGCGGAGACCACCTGCTCCGGCGCGCCGCCCGGAAGCCGCGCGCGAAACGCCAGCGCGCCGTCGTCGCCCACCTTGGCGAGGCCCTCGCCGGGCAGCGCCCGCAGCACGCCGGAGGGAAGGGCCCAGAGCCGCGCGGGCTGGTCCGCGCCGCGCAGCCTGCGCTTCCAGCGCACCTCGCCGGTCAGTGCGTCGATGCGCACCAGCGCATCGCCGGGCTCCGCGTAGACCAGCTCCGCGCCCGCCTGCACCGCTCCAGGCGATGCGGGCACGCGCCACAGCACGCCTCCGCTCTTGAGGTCGAGCGCCGCCAGCTCCGCGGCGAACTCCACCAGCACCGGCCCGGCCGCCTGCGCCAGCGCGCGCAGCGCATCCGGGGCGGCCGCGCGCCACGCCTCGCGGTAGACGAGCTTGCGGACGCGGCCGCGCGAGAGCAGCGCCCGCTTCGGCAGCGGCTCCCGGGCGGGCGGAGGCGAAAGCGCCGCCGCGGTCCGCTTCAGATCGCCCGTCTCCAGATCGGTGCAGTGTCGCAAGAGCGCCTGCGCCTGGTCGCGGAGATCGGAGGAGAGCTCGTCGCCTCCCGCGCGCAGCGCCTCGTCGGCATAGAGCTGCGCCGCCCCGGCGGCCAGCTTGGCAAGGCGCAGCGGCGGCAGCTTGAGCGACCTCTTCCACCCCTGCGCGCGCACTTCGTCGCAGGTGAGGTCCCAGCGCAGCGCGTGCGAGCCGAACTGCAGCGCATGCTCGCGCTCCCCCGTCTCCCAGGCCTCGATCAGCCGCTCTGCCTCGCCCAGCAGGTTGCGGAGGAAGAGGAAGACCGCGCCTTCCCAGGTCAGGCCCGGCGCGCCGGTCCGCAGGAGCGTGACAGAGCCCTGTCCCAGGTGCGCAGCGAGCGGCGCGAAGCGGACCTCCTTCGCCGAGCGCAGGCGCGCGGTGGTTTCCGGAGGCAGGCGGATCTGCAGCTTCTCCGGCTTGCGCGTCTCGTTGCAGACCAGGGCGGCCGGCTGCGATTCGCGCGCCGGCCACTTGCGCTGGCGCCCCTCCGCGCGCCGGGCCAGAAGCGCCGCCATCTCGCCGAGCTTGCGGGCGGGCCGCGCATCCGACAGCGCCGGGGAAATGGCGAGCAGGTCGAGGAGGATTCCCCGCGCCGCGTGCAGCGTCGCGGCCCGCATCTTGTGCGCGTCGACCAGAAGGCCTGAGGCGAGCACGCGCGCGGGCGGCGCCAGCGTCACCAGCGTCAGCAGGAGATCCGGTCCCCGCGCCTCGAGCACGAGCTCGGTGGGGCCCGGGCCGATGGTCGCCTGCGCCGCCGGCTCGCCCTGGCCGACGCGGAGCAGCGCCTGCGCCAGCTCCTCCACCGCCAGCAGCACGCGCGCCTCGCCCACGCCTGCGGCGATGTCCACGCCGTCCACCTCGATGCCGAGCACGTCGAGGATGTCCGAGCCGGTGAAGCCCCTCGCCCGCGCCCCGCTCAGCGCCCGCAGCTCGCCCAGGTAGGCAGGGTTCAGGCGCCAGGAGCGGCCGGGCCGGATGCGGATCACAAAGGCAGCCTAAGTGCGTTGACAGCGCGTGTGCAACCCAATAGGCTCACTCGACTTTTTTCGGAGCGGCGGAAGGGTAGCCTCCAACTGGTCCCGACCGCACTCCCGCGGAGTGTCACATGACTTTTACCGAGGCAGCCGTGGAGGTTCTGCGGCGCGCGGGCAAACCCCTCCATTACCGCGACATCGCCGGCGCGGCGCTGCAGGAGAACCTGCTCTCGCACGTGGGGCAGGATCCGGAGCTGACCATGGGCCAGCGGCTCGCCGCGATGGCCAAGCGCGACGAGGATCGGAAGGTGGTGGCGATCGCGCCCGAGGGCACCTTTGCGCTGCTCGAGTGGGGCGTGCCGCAGGAGGCGCAGATCGAGCCGGTGCCGCCGCCGCTCTTGCCGGAGGAGGCGGGCGAGGCGCTCTACCGGCCGCGCGAGCGGGAGCCGCGGCCCATCCATGCGCAGGCGCGCCGGCGGCTCGCGGAGCTGCAGGCGGAGCACGAGGAAGGCGCCGAAGAGGTGGAGGCCGAACGCCGCCGCCAGGACCAGGCGCGCGGCAAGGGGCAGCGGCGCTTTCCCCCGCCCGCCGAGGTGGTGTTCGAGGCGCTGGCCGAGCGCCAGAGCGGCGCGCCGCTCGCGGAGCTGGCGGCCGATCTCCTGCGCCGGCAGCTGCTCTCGGACGCGCTGGTGCGCGATCTCCCCTCGCTGGTCGCGGCGCTCCTGGAGGACAATCGCCGGCGCACCGAGGCAGGCCGCAAGCCCGCCTTCATCGTCGACGGCGACCGCGTCACGCTGGTGGAGTTCCCGCCGCCTTCCGCGCTTCCCGAGCTGGCCGAGGCGCGCGCTCCGCACGGCGGCGCGCGGCCCATGGGCGCGGCGCAGCTTGCGGCCGAGGTCCGCCGCGCGGTGGCCCGCGGTCTGCGCCGCAGGCTCGCCGAACTGGATACGCCCTCGTTCGAGAACCTGTGCTCCACGCTGCTGGAGCGCATGGGCATGCGCGATGTGCGCGTGGCCAAGCGCAGCAAGGAAGGCCCGCTCTACCTGGCGCGGCAGCGCCGCGGCGTCTCGGATCTGCGCGTCGCGGTCAAGCTGGTCCGGGGAGCGCGCGAGATCGGCCGCAGCGACGTGCAGGAACTGCGCAAGGACCTGGCGCACTACTCGGCGCAGATGGGGCTGGTGCTGGCGCCCGGGGAGGCGGGTCGCGATGCCCGCAGCGAGGCGAGCGCGGCGGGGCAGGCGCCGGTGGCGCTCTATGCAGGCGATGCGCTACCAGAGGAGCTGATCGCCTGCCGCGTCGGCGTGACGGTGCAGAGCGTGGAGGTGCCCGACCTCGACGAGGCGTTCTTTGCCGGCCTCTCCCGCCACCGGGAAGAGCGCCCGTTCCGCGACGAGCGGCCCCGCGAGGAGCGGCGGCCGCGCGAGCGCAGCGAACAGCAGGAAGAGGCGCAAAGGCCCGGGGCCGAACCGGCCGCGGCGCAGCCGGCGCAAGAAGAAGTGGCCGCGCAGCCTGCGGCGCCCGAGGCCCCCGTGGCGCAGGAGCCGCCGTCGCCGCCCGTGGAGGCGCATGCGGAGGCCGCATCCGAGCCTTCCCCCGAACCCGCGGCTGCGCCGGAGACGCCGCAGCCGGAGGCCGCCGTGCCGGGAGAAGCGCGCGAGCCACGCCGTCGCAGAGGAGGCCGCGAAGACCGCCCCCGCGCCACGACCCCGGCGGAACAGGCCTGGGGACAGCCCGCCGGCACCCTGCGCTTCGCGGCGCCGCCCGGCCCCACCGTGGTGGCTCCCGGAGAGCCCCCGGAACCCGCGGAGGGCGAGGAGGACGACGCCGCCCCCCCTCCGGCGGACCTTCCCAAAGTCGACCCGTTTTGACCGGGGCCTCTCCGCCCCTTAGCATCGCAGCGATGTCCTCCGCCAAGAGGCTCGCTGCGCTGGCGCTTGCCGCCGCCGCTTGCAAGTCTTCCTCGCCCCACGGCACCGTGGCGGTGGGCCGCCTCGTCGTCGCCGAGGCGGCGCTCGCCGGCAAGCCCGAGATCGCGGAGTCGGTGGAGCAGCTTCGCGTCGAGCTGCGCGAGGCGCTGGAGGCGAGCGGCCGCTTCACCATGCGCGAGGGCGGCCCGGTGAGCGTGCAGCTGGAGATCGATCGCGCCCAGCGCCGGCTCGCGCCTCCCTCCGCCCCCGATCCGCTCCAGCCCCTGGAAGAGCGCGAGGTCGCCGACGTGGAGGTCACGCTGGAGATGACCTCGGCAACCGCGCAGGGCGACGTCGACCGCCTCATCGCCGAAGGCTCGGCGCGCAGGGCCACCAATGCCGACGACAGCCTGGATCCGGCGGTCCGCCACGCGGCCTTCGACGCCGCGCTCGACGCCGCGCTCCGCGACGCGGTGGCCGCGCTCCGCGATCAGATCGACGCGCGCAACAAGGGCGAGGCGGCGCTGATCCGCGACCTCTCCGATCCGAGCGCCCGCGTGCGCGACTACGCCATCCGCGTCCTCGCCGACCGGCGCAGCCCGGCCGCAGTGCCGGCGCTGATCGCGCGGCTCCAGGATCCCAGCCCGGAGGTTGCGCGCCGCGCCGCGGGTGCGCTGATCGCCATCGGAGACCGCCGCGCGGTGCCGCCTCTGATCGAGATGACCCACCATCGCCGGACCGAGGACGTGGGCTCGATCCTCTACGCCATCGCCAGCCTGGGCGGGCCCGAGGCAGAGGCCTTCCTCTTCACGCTGGAGAGCGGCGCCCCCGACGAGGAGACGCGCCGCAACGCCCGGGCCGCCTACGGCGAGCTCTTGCGCCGCAAGCAGGAAGACGCGGGCAAGGTCTCGGAGCGCAGATGAGCGCCGCGCACCGGGCCCTCGTTCTCGCCTGCGCGCTCCTCTGCGGGTGCAAGAGCGGCCCTCCGCCCGCGGCGGCGCCGGCAGGCGAGGATGCCACCCGCTACTATCCCCTGGCGGTCGGAAACGCCTGGACCTACGCGGTGCGCGGCTCGGACAGGCAGGAGACCATCCGCATCGTCGGGCGCGACGGCCCCTGGTTCCTCGACGACCATCGCGGCCGGCTCCGCTACGAGAGCGACGGCGTCCGCGACTCCGAGCGGTACCTGCTCCGCACTCCGCTCGCCGCGGGAGCGAAGTGGAGCTCGGTGGAAAACCTGGTGGTGCAGCGCTTCGAGGTGGTGACCATGGAGGGCAGCGCCGTCACCCAGGCGGGCACCTTCACGCGCTGCGCCGTGGTCCGCAACGAGCAGCCGCTCAAGACCGGCGGCAAGTTCGTCACCGAATGGACGTATGCCCCGAAGGTGGGGATGGTGCAGCTCGTCACCAGCACCGTCGACGCCAGCGGCAAGCAGGAGGAGCAGACCCGCCTGCAACTGGTCGCCTACCGCGTGCAGTAGTGCCCCGGTCCGCCCGCCGGATGTGGTACAGGCCGGATGTGGTACAGGCCGGATGCCGGCGACGGAGGCCGGCGCAATGGAGCCATACCGCGTCCGGGTGATCTACGGCGACACCGACCAGATGGGCGTCGTCTATTACGCCAACTACCTGCGCTTCTTCGAGGGAGCGCGCGGCCACTACATCCGCGCGCTCGGGCTGAGCTACGGGGAGATCGAGGCGCGCGGCGTCCTGCTTCCCGTCTACGAGGCGTCGGTGAACTACCTGAAATCCGCGCGCTACGACGACCTGCTCGCGGTCGAGCTGTCGCAGACGCATACGCGGGTGAAGATCCGCTTCGAGTACAAGGTGCACCGGATCGGCGCGGGCGCCGATGCGCAGGCGCCCGCGGGCGAAGACCTCCTCGCCCTCGGGCACACCGTACACGTCTGCGTGGGAAGGGACGGCAAGCCCACCCGCGCTCCCGACTGGCTGCTCCGGGCGCTGGAAGGAAAGCACGATGGATAGGAACATCGGGTTGGAAGCGGTGCGGCTCACCGAGGCCGCCGCCATGGCCTCGGCCCGGGTGATGGGACGCGGCGACGAGAAGCTCGCCGATCAGGCCGCGGTGGACGCCATGCGCAGGGCGTTCAACGAGCTGCACATCCGCGGCACGGTGGTCATCGGCGAGGGCGAGCGCGACGAGGCGCCCATGCTCTACATCGGCGAGAAGGTGGGGAAGGGCGACGCGAACGACCCGGAGGTGGACATCGCGCTGGACCCGCTGGAGGGCACCGCCATCACCGCCAAGGGCGGGCCCAACGCGCTCAGCGTCATCGCGCTCGCGGACACGGGAAACCTGCTCAACGCGCCCGACACCTCCATGGAGAAGATCGCGGTCGGGCCCGCTGCCAGGGGCGCCATCGACCTGAACAAGAGCCCCTCGCAGAACCTGCGCTCGGTGGCCGACCGCAAGGGCGTCTACGTCGACGATCTCACCGTGGTCATCCTCGACCGCGAGCGGCACGAGAAGCTCATCGCCGAGGTGCGGGCCACCGGCGCGCGCATCCGGCTGATCGGCGACGGCGACGTGAGCGCGGCCATCGCCACCTGCTTTCCCGAGACCGGGGTGGACGTGCTGATGGGGGTGGGCGGCGCGCCGGAGGGAGTCATCGCCGCAGCCGCCATCCGCTGCATGGGCGGCGACATGCAGGGCCGGCTCGCGCCCCGCAACCAGGAGGAGATCGAGCGCGCCCGCAGGATGGGGATCAAGGACGTGAAGAAGTCCTTCGACGCCGAGGAGATGGCCCGCGGGCACGTGGTCTTCGCCGCGACCGGCGTGACCAGCGGAGACTTCCTGCGCGGCGTGCGCTTCTTCAAGGGTGGGGCGGAGACGCACTCGGTGGTGATGCGCTCCCGGACCCACACCCTTCGCTACATCCAGTCGCGACACATGTTCGAGCACAAGCCCAGCTTCGCGTAATCTTTCCGCATGCAGTGGCTGCGGCAGAGATGGGTGGTGTTCGGAGCTCGCCGGCGGGAGCGCCGCGCGCTGGAGAAGCTCGGGGACTCGTTGCCTGCGGGAGCGCGCATCGCGGCGCTCGACGAGGCGCTCCGCGCGATCGACGCGCAGGCCGCCTCCTCGCTGCGGCGCGACCGAGACGAGTACGCCGGGGTTTCCGCCTGGGCGCGGCCGCTGGTGGTCGCGCGCGGCCTGCTCGACCGCGCGATCCTGCGGGAGCGGGCGCGGCGGTGCCGCGCGGATCGGCGGGATGCGCGCGTGCGGCTCGGCGAGGAGTCGCTGCAGGACGCCACGGGCAGCCTCGCGGATGCCGCCCGCGCGGCGAGCGCGGCTCGCGCAAGCGCGGTGGCTGCGCTCTCGCCGCTGCCCTTGCCGCTGCGCGAGGCGGGCCACATGAGCGGCCACGTTCTTCGCGAGCTGCGCGGTCAGATCCTCATCCGGGTGCCCGCCCTGGTCGGCCTCGCCGTCGGCTGGTGGATCGGCCAGACCTTCACCGACTCGGAGCTCAGCGCGACGCTGCACGGCTGGGGCATCGGCTCCGGCCCGCGACACGCCGTGCACGCCGACACCCTTCGCGCCATGCGCTTCTGGCTGCCGCTGCTCGCGGCGGCGCTCGCCTCCTACGCCGGCTCCCGACTCGCGGCGCTGGTCAGGAGCCGGTACTCACCAGCGGAAGATGCGGTCGTACCCCGCGAAGAGCTTCGGTAGCTCCGCGCGGGAGACGGTGCGCACGCCGTCGATGAACGCGGTCCGCTCGAGGCCCCGCTCGGCAGCGTCGTCGGCGACCAGCGACACCGCCACGCCCTTGGCGATCAGGCGCGAGAGATCGTCGGCGATGCGCGGGGGCTGCGTCTGCGCGCGTCCGCCGAACGAGAGTCCCGCCGCGTCCTGGCCCTTGACCGCGTAGTTGACGGCATTGCCGGCGAGCAGCACCGAGAGGTCGCCGCCGGCTCCCTTGATGGCCCCGGTGATCCACACCGCCGGATCGTCCTGCTCCTCGATGTTCGCCCGGTACGCGCCTTCGATGTACTGCAGCGTCTTTGCCATGGGTGTCCTCCGTTACCGGGTCGCGATGACGAGCGTGTTGCGGGACGCTTCGGCGGCCTTCCAGAAGTCGCCCGGGCTGCCGCGCTTCGCGCCGGGGATGGCCTCTCCGACTCCGCGCTCGTCGACGCAGAGGCCGCAGTTCACCCACTCGAGCTTGCGGCCGTTCTCCTGCGCCGTCTTGAGCAGCGCCGCCGCCCAGTCCCTGGGCAGGGGATGATCTTCCTGGGCGAGATCGCGGCCGTGCACCGCGTTGGCGTGCGGCGCCTGCTTCGCGAAGGTGAGCGAGACCGCGCCCTCGTAGGCGAAGACGGTGACGTCGTGGCCCTTCTTCAGCGCGCTGTCCACCAGCCGCAGCGCGGTGACGGTGCGCTCGTTCTCGTAGGGTCCGTCCATGATCAGCAAGGTGAGGTTCGCCATGTCGTCTCCTAGAACCAGATCGTCTTGTGGCCGGAGGCCAGACCGTCCACCACCACGTCCAGATCCGCGCTCTGCACTCCGGACGCGAGCGACGCCGCGGCGATGCCCCGCTGCCGGAGCGAGAAGCCGTCCGCCAGCACGCGGATCCCCGCCTTGGAGAGCTGGCTGAGGTCCGCGCTCTTGCTGCTGCGGCGCGCGGGCAGGACGCCGTTCTGCACGAGGAAGAGGGTGACCTCGTTGCCTTCCTTGACGAGGCCCTGGGCGAGCGCGCGCGTCTGTGAGAGGTCGAACTCGAAGGGGTCGCGCGATTCGATCAGCAGATACTGCGCCATCGGTTCCTCCTTGGGTTGGGGTGGGATGCCGGGCGCAGACAACCGTTCCTCGCGCCCGTGGAGCGGGAGAAGAGCGGCCGGAGTTGCGTCGGGAGAAGGCTAGGCGCGCGTCCGGAGCTCTTCCGAGCCCAGACACAGACACATGCAGGAGCACGCCGTCGCCATGACCAGATTCGTTAGCAGAAGCTGGTCGTGCGCGTCAAACTCGATTGGAGCCGGCGAGAAAGCATGCGATCACAAGGCCACATGGCGAGCGCCAGCCACACCATCGAGATCGCGGTCCCGCCCGAGGCGTTCCACCGCGTGATCCAGGACTACGCGCGGTACCCCGAGTTCGTGCCCGAGTTGAAGGCGGTCAAGGTGGGGGCGCGCCACGGGGACGCCGTGGAAGTGACCTACTGGCTGGACGTCAAGCTCAACGTCATCGACTTCACGCTGCGCCACGTCACGCGCTCGCCGCACTGCATCGAATGGGAGCTGGTCCGCGGGGGTGAGTTCATGCGGGCGAACGCGGGTTCCTGGATCATCGAGCGCACCCGGAGCGGCGGCACCCGCGCCACCTACCGCATCGACATCGATTTCGGGCCGCTGGTTCCCGGCGCGCTGGAGAAAGCCTTGGCGGAGCGCGGGCTTCCAAACATGCTGGCCAATTTCAAGGCCCGTGCCGAATCGCTCCTTGAAGCGGCGCGCTAGAGCCACAGGCCCCGACAGTGGGTATGTTGACCGGGTTGGGACGGGTTGTTAAAAGTCTAGAGTGGCGATGAAGCCCTCGGGAGGATGAGGAGCGGCGGGACGGGCAGCGCGGGGGGTTGGTGAAACCATGGTGTCAGGTTTGCATCTATCCAGTTGAACTCCCCGGAGGTGCTCCTTGCTCGACGCGTTCATCATCGAAGAAATCCGACGGCGCGAGCAGGAGCGCGACAACCAGCGGCAGCGGGTCGACCTGCCGCTGCCCGATCCGACTCCGCACCGCCAGAACGAGCGCCGGGAAGAGGATGAAGAGCCGCAGCGCGGCGTGATCATCATCGACTACTCGGTGCCGGTCGACAGCATCCCCGCCTAGTGGCGGGGCGGCCCGGCGGCCGAGGCCAGCCGGGCAACATGGGCGAGGGCTTCCCATCCGGGGGGCCCTCGTCGCGCTTCGGACTACCGGGATCGAGAGTTCGCGCCGGACGGCGCTCGCGGTCCAGGTTCGGGTTCAGGTTTCAGGTTCAGGTGAAACGGTCTGGTTCAGGTAGGGGATCAGGTCCCCTGGCCCTTCGCGGTCGACCAGAACGATGACCTGAACCCAAACCCCGAACCTGAACCTGAACCGGCGAGGCGCGAGAGCGCCGAGCTCCTGATCCCTAGCGCGAGATCTCGGCCCATCTCTCCTTGATCTCCGCTGCGCTCCAGGGGCCGCCTTCGCGCGTGACGCCCTCGGTCTCCGTCATCCTGTAGACGAAGATCTTGGGACCCTGCACGCCGACGATGGTGCCGGTGATGTCGGCGGCGAGGTCGCTCGCGAGGAAGGCGGCCACCGGCGCGATGTATTGCGGCCCGATCTGCTCGGGCGTCATGCCCTTGAACATGGCCAGGTCCTGCGTCATCCGCGTCAGCGCCACCGGCGCGATGGCATTGACGGTCACGCCCATCCGCTGGAACTCCATCGATGCGGTGCGCGTCAGCGAATAGATGCCGCCCTTCGCGGCCGCGTAGTTGCCCTGGCCGAAGTTCCCGAGCAGGCCGGAGAGCGAGGTGGTGTTGACGATGCGCCCGCCCTTGCCCTGCGCCTTGAACAGCCGCGCCGCCGCCTGGGTGACGAGGAAGGTGCCGCGCAGGTGAACGGCGAGGACGAGGTCGAAGTCCTGCTCGCTCATGTTCAGGAGCGTCTTGTCGCGAAGGATGCCGGCGTTGTTCACCACCACGTCGAGGCGGCCGAACTTGTTCAGCGCGCTCCAGATCAGGCCGTCCGCGCCCTCCCGCGTGGCGACGCTGTCGTAGTTGGCGACCGCGTCTCCGCCGGCGGACTTGATCTCCGCCACGACCTTGTCGGCCATGTCCGCGCCCTTGCCGCCGCCGTGCCGGTCGCTGCCCAGGTCGTTGACCACCACCCGCGCGCCCTCGCGGGCGAAGAGCAGCGCGTGCTCGCGGCCGATGCCGCCGCCCGACCCGGTGACGATCGCGACCTTGCCTTCGAGCAGACCCATGGGTGCCTCCGCGAAAGGGGAGGCGCTTCTAGCACATCGTCAGCGGCTGCGCAGCGCCCTCTCCAGCGCGGCGCGGGCGCCGTCGAGCTGCTCGCGCAGCCTGCCGATCTCCGCGTCGCGATCGGCGAGCTGCTGCTGCGCGTCGGAGAGTTGCATCACCAGCCCGCGGAGCTGCAGCTCGAGGCGCGCGACGTCCGCGCCGGGAGCCACCGCCGGCTGCGCCGCGCGGGGCAGGGCGGGAGCGAGGGGAAGCGGGTCCGGCCCGCGCAGTCCCTCCCCGGCAGTGCCGATGGCCTCCTCCATGAGCTGGACGTGCTCCCAGGGCGCCTGCGCCTGGATCTGCGCCGGCTGCGGGGCGGCCTCGTCCGCGCCGAGCGCGCGCAACTCCGCCTCCAGCGCGTCGTCGGGGAGCGTCAGCTCGGCCTCCTCGTCCGGCGCTCCCAGCTCGAGCAGGAGCGCGCGCAGGCGGTCGTGCTGCGCGGTCTCCATCTGGATGAACTGCAGCCCCATGCCGGGCATCCGTTTGGAGACGCGGCCGTCCAGCGCGTCCACCCGGGTGGTGACGCGCGCCGCGAGCGAGAGCTGCTTCTTCCATCCGGGCTTGACGAGGTCGAGCGCGATCTCGGTGCCCACTTCCTCGAGCTGGTCGGTGCGCACGAAGAGCCCGCCCATCGAGATGTTCTCCACCAGGCACGGCGTGCGGCCGCGCTGTGAGCGCAGGTGGGCGGCCATGCTTGGCGCGCGCACGCGGGTCCAGCGGCGCTGGTTCTTGGCCATGGCCACGCATGGTAGATCGATCTGGTTGCCGATGCGCCTTTTCGCCGCGATTCTGCTCGTCGGTGCCTGCAGCAACGGCCGGACTCCGCCGGCAGCGCCCGCCCCGGAGCCGCCCCGATCCGCGCCGGCCGCGCCTCCCGCGCAGGCAGCCACCGTCGCGCGCGATCGCCTGCGCTGGAGCATGGCCTCGGCGGGAGCCACCCTCGAGCAGGAGCCCGAAGGCGATGGCTCGTGCAGGCTGCGCTGCTCGTCCTCGAAGGGCGCGTGGCAGGTGCGGCTGTGCGCTGCCGAGCTGGGCGACCTGCGCGTCGTCTCGGGCGACTGCGAGTGGCTGGCGGTGCTGCGGCGCGAGCCCGCCATCGAGGATTCCATCTCCGCGACGGCCATCGGCGCGCTCTTCCGCCGCGGCGTTCCGGCGCGATTGATCCTCTCGGGCGAACTGCCCTCCGGCGCGGTGTCCATCCTCGCCAACCGGCTGGTGTGGCTCGGGGAAGGCGCGGCGCAGTTTCGCGACGGCTCGTTGCTCTTGCCGCTGCGGACGGGCCCGGACGCCCGCCTGCAGCTCGCCGCTCCCGCCCCGCGCATGCCGGCGCCTGCCGCGGGGCAGGTCCGCTACGTGGACGAGCAGGGCACGCTTCACCTCGTGGACAGCCGCGACGAGGTGCCCGAGCGCTATCGCGCCGGCGCGACGCCGGTGAGCCCGAACGCGGTCACGGTCCTGCACATGCCGCCGCCGCCGGCGGTGGAGCCCGAGCCCGTCGAGCAGGCGCCGCAACGTTCGCGGCGCGCGTCGCCTCCGCCTGCCCGCGCGCCGCGGCCCGGCCATGGCCAGGCGCCTTACGGCCTCACCTGGCTGGAATGGGTGCGCGTGCTCTCCGGCCAGCGAGGGCTGGGCGACCCCGGCCGGCCGGCCTGCATCGGCAACGACGGCAAGCCGAAGCAGTGCAACGAGTAGCCGCGGCAGCGTTTGCCGGCCGCGCCGCAGCGTGCTAACGGGCGCGTCATGACCGAGATCATCGACGTCCACGCGAGAGAGATCCTCGACAGCCGCGGCAACCCGACGCTGGAGTGCGAGGTGGCGGTCGCCTCCGGAAGCACGGGGCGCGCGGCGGTTCCCTCGGGAGCGAGCACCGGCGAGCACGAGGCGCACGAGCTGCGCGACGGCGACAAGGGCCGCTACGGCGGCAAGGGCGTCCGGACGGCGGTGGAGAACGTGCGCAGCAAGATCGCGCCGCGCATCGTCGGCATGGACGCGGCCGACCAGGCCGGCATCGACCGCCTGATGATCGAGCTGGACGGAACGCCGACCAAGAAGTCGCTCGGCGCCAACGCCATTCTCGGCGTCTCGCTCGCTGCTGCGCGCGCCGCCGCCGTCGCCATCGGCGCGCCGCTCTACCGCTATCTCGGCGGAGCGAACGCCCGGACCCTGCCCACGCCGATGATGAACATCCTCAACGGCGGCGCGCACGCCGACTCCAACGTCGACATCCAGGAGTTCATGGTGGTGCCGTGGGGCGCGCCCACCTTCGCCGAGGCGCTGCGCATGGGCGCCGAGGTGTTCCATGCGCTCAAGGGGGTGCTCAAGGGCCGCGGCTACTCCACCGGAGTGGGCGACGAGGGCGGCTTCGCTCCCAGCCTGAAGTCCAACCGCGAGGCGCTGGAGCTGATCGCCGAGGCCATCGGCAAGGCAGGGTACAAGCTGGGAAGCGACATCGTGCTCGCCCTCGACTGCGCCGCCAGTGAATTCTACCGGGACGGCAAGTATGTGCTGGAGGGCGAGAACCAGACGCTGGACCGCGGCCAGCTGGCAGAGCTTTACGCAGCCTGGGCGAAGGATTTTCCCATCGTGTCCATCGAGGATGGATATGCGGAGGACGACTGGGACGGCTGGAGGCTGCTCACCGACCGCCTCGGGTCGACCGTTCAGCTCGTCGGCGACGATCTCTTCGTCACCAACGTGGAGCGGCTCCAGCGCGGCATCGCCCAGGGAATCGCCAACGCGGTGCTGATCAAGGTGAACCAGATCGGCACGCTGACGGAGACGATGGACTGCGTGCGGATGGCGCACGCCGCAGGCTACCGGACGGTGATGAGCCACCGCTCCGGCGAGACGGAGGACTCCTTCATCGCCGACCTTTCGGTGGCGTGCGACTGCGGGATGATCAAGACCGGCTCGGCGAGCCGCAGCGACCGCATCGCCAAGTACAACCAGCTCCTGCGCATCGAGGAGGAGCTGGGCCTCTCCGCCCGCTACGCGGGCAAGTCCGCCTTCTCCCGCGCGAGGAAGTGACGCGGAAACCGGCCGCTACGCGGTCTCGGCCAGGGCGCGGCGCTCCTCGTCGGGGAAAAGCTCGTCCATCAGCTCGCCCAGCTCGGCTTCCAGCTTCGCCTTGGCGCGGATCTCCAGCTGCCGCGCGCGCTCGCGCGAGAAGCCGAAGTGCTCGCCCAGCTCCTTCAGCGTCATCGGCTTGTCGTTCATGATCCGCTGCTCGATGATGTAGCGCTCGCGCGGGTCGAGCCGGGCCAGCGCCTCGAGCACGCGCTCCTGCACGATGTGGCGCTCTTCCTGGTCGGCGATCTCCGCGTCGGGCAGGTCGGCGCCGTCCTGGACGAAGTCCACGTGCGAGCTGCCGCCGTCCTCGCCCATCGGCGCGTCGAGGGACAGGTCGCGGCCCTCCATGCGCTGCTGCATCTCCAGCACTTCGCCGGGCTTCACCCGCAGCTTGCGGGCGATGGCGCCTTCGCTGGCCTTCTGCATGTCGCCGGTGGCGCCGTCGAACTTCTCCAGCTCGCGCCGGGTGCGGGCCAGCGAGAAGAACAGCTTCCGCTGCGCCTGGGTGGTTCCCAGCTTCACCAGGCTCCAGCTCTTGAGGATGTAGTTCTGGATGAACGCGCGGATCCACCACACCGCGTAGGAGATGAGGCGGATGCCCTTGTCGGCGTCGAACTTCTGCACCGCCTTCATCAGGCCGATGTTCCCTTCCTGGATGAGGTCGGCCATCTTGATGCCGTAGGAGCGGTACTCGTACGCGACCTTGACCACGAAGCGCAGGTTGGAGGTGACGAGCTTGTGCGCCGCATCGAGGTCGCCGCTCTTCGCGTAGAGGCGCGCGAGCCGCTGCTCTTCGTCGACGGTCAGAAGCGGATACTTGTTGATCTCCGCCAGGTACATGGCGAGCGAGCCGGTGCTCGACGGCAGGGCAGACGGTTGCATGGTGAAACCTCCGGGCAATGCGATGCGTCTTGTCTTCAGCAAGCGCGGTGCCACCTTTCATGGAACGAGTTTTCACAGGGACTTGACGCAGTGGCCGGCGATGCACGGCCGCGAGGCCGGTAAGATCTTCAGGGAGGGCCGGCTGCGCGACCTGTAACTCTTGAGCAGCCGTCCGCTTGCGCACTCTCCTGTCGGCGCTTAGCTTCGCGAGATGCCCGAGGCCGGCAAGCGCGGCAAGTACCTGGGTTTCGTTGCGCACGAGATCAAGAATCCGCTCGCGACGGCGCTCTGGTCGTGCGACCTGCTCAAGCGCATGGAGGCGCTCGAGCGCGGCGGGGAGCGCGGCGAGAAGATGATCGACGTCTCGCTGCGCGCGCTCCGGCGCATGCGGCGGCTGATCGACGACTTCTTCACCATCGAGCGCCTGCTGGAGCACGGGTACGAGCTGAAGCACGAGCGGGTGACGATGAAGGAGCTGGTGGAGCCCGCGGTGCGCGCCCTGGCGGAGAAGGAGGGCGTGCCCACTGCCGAGTGGGCGGTGGACCTGGCGGAGACCGCCACCACCGGAGATGCGGAAATGCTCCGGCGCGCGGTCCGGCTCGCGCTCGAGCACATGGCGCGCGCCTCGCCCACGCCGCGGCTCACCGTCACCACCCACAGCGACGGGGGGCAGCCCGCGCTCCACGTGCGGGCCGAGACGGCTCCCTCGCCGCTGGTGCCGCCGGACCCCGAGGAGCGCCCGAGCGGCGATCCCACCGGCGCCGTGCTCGGTTTCGCCCTGGCCTACCGCATCCTCGAGTCGCACGGCGGACGCCTCGAGGAACGCGACGGCGGGCTGTGGCTGCAGTTTCCGCCCGCCGCCTGACCCGGCAGGGCGCGTGGTCGCGCCCGCCGTCCCCGCGGCGCCGCGCACCGCGTCCGCGAGGCTACTCGTCCTTGCGGTCGAGGTCGTCGAGCTTGTCCTTGATGCCCTGGCGGAGGTCGCCCGCCGCGTCCTTGATCTTGCCCTTCACCTGGTCGAGCTTGCCTTCGGCTTCCAGATCGCGATTGCCGGTGGCCACGCCGCCGGTCTCCTTGATGCGACCCTTGAGGGTGTCCAGTCCGCCTTCGAGGTTCTTCTTGTCCATGGGGTGCCTCTCCTTTGGAACAAGGATGGGCACTTGCCCCGGCCTCTTGCGAGGGACGGCTCAGCGGGCGGCGATCTGCTCGGGAGGCGTGAGGAGCGACCGGTAGGCCGCGATCACGTTCTTCGGGTAACCCTCCAGCCGGCGCCACGCCCTGCTGCCCCGGCGCAGGCTCCGCGCCGTGCCCGGGCCTGCGTTGTACGCGATCAGCGCGGTGGTCAGGTCGCCGTCGAATCGATGGAGCAGTTGCGCCAGGTATGCGGTCCCCAGCTCGATGTTGAGGACGGGGTTGAAGAGCGCCGCCGCGCGCAGCCGGTCGTTCCTGGCGTCGGCGTCCCTGGCGAGGAGCCATTGCGCGGTCGGCGGCATCAGCTGCATGAGCCCGCGCGCTCCCGCGCCGGAGACGGCGAAGGGATCGAAGTGCGACTCCACCTGGATGACCGCCGCGGTGAGCAGCGGATCGAGGCCGTTCTTGCGCGACTCGCGGACCACTGCAGCCATCACCCGGCGGCGGTCGTCGCCCCAGAGCGCGGTGGAGTCCTTCATCAAGCGCGCGACGCCCAGCCGCTCGGCCTCGCGCGCGTCGGTCAGCTCCTGCTCGGCGCCGCTGCCGGAGAGCGTCTCCAGGCGCGCCTCCAGGGCGGCGAGCTTCCTCTCCGCGTCCGCGGCGCGGGCTTCCGCGTCGCGCGCGCGCGCCTCGGCGCCGTGGGCCGCGGCCACCGCAGCCCCGGCGGTCCAGGCGAAGTCCTCTTCCCGGCGGTCCGGATCCGGCTGCTTGACGACGCCGACGGCGGCGCCCGCGAGGCCGGCGACGGCAGCGAGCACGATCAAGAGCGCGAGCGAACGGCGCCGGCTGGCCGCCCCACCACGGCCAGCCGGCCCCTCCCCCCGGGTCCCCGCAGCCGGGAAGCCCGCCCCCCACGTCGCCGCCGCATTCATCCCATCCCCTCCCCCCGGGCCCGGCTTCGGCCCCCTGCTGCGAACCCGCGGGGGCTCCTGAGCAGGCTGCGTGCCAGCGGGCGGTCCCCTCGGTAGCCTGTCCGCTGACCGGCCCGTGGAGAGAACGCTTTTGCCCAACTTGCTCCGCCGGGTTCCGCGTGTTAGAAGCCGCGACCCCCCAACGTAGGGGTGCCGCAAACCCTCCGCGCGATCCGTGGGTTACACGACGGTTCGCCCGCAGCCTCTGCCCCGTGCACGCTGCGCCGCATGTCGCGGGAGGCAGCGCGAGGAGCTGGCAATGTCGAAGGGTCTCATCGGCAGGAAGGTCGGCATGACCACGGTGTTCGCCGAGGACGGCAACGCCGTCGCGGTCACGGTGGTGGAGGCCGCCCCCAACCTGGTCTTCGGCCATCGCACGCAGGAGCGCGACGGCTATACCGCGCTGCAGCTCGGGTTCGAGGAGCTCGACGAGAAGAAGGCCGAGCGGCGCGAGACCAGACCGTACCTGGGCCAGTTCAAGAAGAAGGGGCAGAAGCCGCACCGGCTCATCAAGGAGTTCCGCGTCGATGCGAAGGAGCTGAACGACTTCGCCGTCGGCTCGCAGGTGACGGTGGCGCTCTTCAAGAAGGGCGACGTGGTCGACGTCACCGGCACCAGCCGCGGCATGGGCTTCGCCGGCGTGGTCAAGCGCCACCACATGAAGGGACAGGCGCGCAACGCCGCCTCCGCGCACGAGGTGCACCGGCACATGGGCGCGGTGGGACAGCGCAAGACGCCGGGCCGCGTCTTCAAGGGCAAGCGCATGCCCGGGCACATGGGCGTCGCGCGCCGGACGGTGCAGAAGCTCACCGTGGTGGACGTGGTGCCGGAGAGCAACCTGCTCCTGATCGCCGGCAGCGTTCCCGGCTACGACTCCTCCGTGGTGGTGGTCCGGCCCTCGGGCGGGTAGCCGGCGCCAGCGCGGTGCACTAGTCGGCGATCGAGAGCAGCACTTCGCTGGCGCTGATGATCTGCTTCTGCAGCAGCACGCGCGCGTACTCCACGAAGGGCAGGAGCGCGCGCCCCGAGCGCGCGATCTGTTGCACCTCCGCCAGCGACGCGCCGCCGGCGATGGCCTCGCGGACCGCGTCGGTGATCTGGAGCGCCTCCACCACCACGGCGCGGCCCACGTAGCCGGTGCCGGCGCACGCGTCGCATCCCACCGCCCGGGGCAAGAGCTGCTCGCCCCGGGGCACGATGCCGCGCGACACCAGCGATTCCAGCAACGCCGGCGTCGGCGCATCCAGCTTGCGGCAGGCCGAGCAGAGCTTGCGCACCAGCCGCTGCACCAGCACCAGCGCGATGGATTGCGCGATCAGGGCGCGGCTGCAGCCCAGGTTCTCCAGGCGCTGGATGGCCGCGACCGCGTTGTTCGCGTGCAGCGACGAGAGGAGCAGGTGCCCGGTCATCGCCGCCTCCAGCGCCAGCCGGGCCGTCTCCTGGTCGCGCATCTCGCCCACCACGATCACGTCGGGATCCTGGCGGAGCATGGAGCGGAGCACCTGGGCGAAGCCCAGCCCCACCGCCGCGTTCACCTGCACCTGGGTGACCCCGGCGAGGCGGTACTCGATAGGATCCTCGACCATGATGATGTTGGTGTCCGGCCGCGTGATCTTGCGCTCGTTGAGCGCCGCGTAGAGCGACGAGGTCTTGCCCGAGCCGGTGGGGCCGCAGACGAGGATGCCGCCGTAGGGGCGGTTCAGCGTCTTGCGCAGGGCGGAGAGCAGCCCCGCGTCGAAGAAGATGTCCTCCAGCCTGCGCGTGCTGCCGGCCGCTTCCAGGATGCGCATGGCGATCTTCTCGCCGCGGTTGGCGGGCAGCGTGGAGACGCGCAGGTCGATCTCGCGCCTTCCCGCGGTCACGCCGATCCGGCCGTCCTGCGGCAGCCGCCGCTCGGTGATGTCGAGGCCGGCGAGCACCTTGACGCGCGCGGTGACGCCCTTGAGCGAGGTGCCGGGCGGAAGCGGCTCGTTCCAGTCCTGGAGGACGCCGTTGACGCGAAAGCGGACGCGGAAGCTCTGCTGGGTGGGCTCGATGTGGATGTCGCTCGCCTCCCGGTCCAGCCCGGCGGCGATGATCCGGTTCACCAGGCGGATGGCGTCGTCGCCGACCGCGCGCGCGTCCGCGCCGCGCTCCTGCTCCGCGATCGTCTCGAACTGGAAGCTGTCCGGATTCGCGCGCGGCGAGGTGCGCTTCGCTCCTGCGGTGCCGGACAACCCGTCGTCGGTGAGCTTGAGCCGCACCAGCGCGGAGGCGAAGTCCTCGAGGCCGATGGCGACGGGGACGATCTGCACCGTCTGCAGCGTCCGCTTCAGCTCGGCGAGCGCGGCGGTGTCGCGCGGGTTCACCATCGCGACGGTGAGCACGTTGCCGGAGAGCTTCACGGGAAGGAGCCGCAGGGTCCGCACCAGCTTGGAGGGCACCATCGCCAGCACGGAGGGAGAGAGATCGAAGTCGCGCACCTCGGTGAAGGGAATGGCGCCCGTCGCGCCCGCCTCCGGCGGCAGCGCCCGCGAGTCGGCGGCGGCCGGCTCGTGCTGCGCCGCCTGCGCCAGCTGCGCTTCCAGATCGGTCACCATCTCCGGCGCGGCCTGCCGATCGACGGCGGCGAGAGCGGCCACGCGCTCCGTCAGCCGGCGCGCCACCGCTGCGGAGACCACCGCCACCGTCCCCATCAGCCCCTGCATCGCGGCCGCGGGCACCCAGAGCACCCGCGAGGCGGCGGTCGCGATCACGAAGAACGGGCTGGGAACGCCGAGCAGCGCGCCCACCTCGCCGAAATGATCGCCCGGGCTCAGATCCTCGACCGCAAGCAGCTCTCCGCCGGCGGAGGGCAAGAGCGCCTGCGCGGCGCCGGAGAAGAGGATGCCGAGGCCGTCGTTCACCTTGCCCGCGGTGACGATCTCGCTGCCTTCGGCGCACTCGAGCCCCACCACCGCGGCGGCGATTCGTCCGACCACTTCCGGCGCCGCGCCGCTGAAGAGCGCGGTGCGGGCAAGGAACGGCTGGATCTTCTCCGCCGGAACCTTGACGCGGACGATCCCTTCGAGGAGCGGCGGGACGGAGCCGCCCGTTTCCGGCTGTGGCGGTTCGGACGGTCGCGCGCCTTTCGACCACGCTGGCGGCATGGCGAAATCGATACCACGGCCACCGCGGGCCGCCACATTCAGATTTGAAGCGGTCGCCGCGCCGCAGTGCGCAAAAAGAGGGGCCGAGTGTCTGCCTGTGAGCTTGCCGGGCAGGAGCGGGCGCCGCACGTTGTCTCGCCCCTCGCGGAGTCCAACCATGCGCGCCCGTGCCCTCATGCCCCGACTTGCCGCTGCGCTGGCGCTGTGCGCGCTCGCGGCGCGAGGCGAGGAGCAGGTCGTCTACGGGCCGGACGGCGCGCCCACGGTGGTGCAGCGCAAGCTCCATCCGATGGCCGGGCTCTGGGAAGCAGGGGTCGCGTTCGACATGGCCGTGAACACGGCGCTCGTCGACCAGATGGGCGGGGTGGCGGAGGTGAGCTACCACGCCAACGAATGGCTCGATCTGGGCGCCGAGGGGTTCCTCCACCACACCGCGCTGTCCGCGCTGGCGCAGAACGTCCGCGCCGGGTTGCGCTCCCGCACGCCAGGGCAGCGCCGGGACGAGATGTCCGGGGACAACCAGCTCCGGGCCGGCGCGCTGGGCGTCCTGCGGCTCGCGCCGGTCTACGGGAAGTTCAACCTCGCCGGCGAGGCCGACGTGCACTTCCAGGCGTACCTGGTCGGCGGCGGCGGAGTGGCGAGCATCCACCGCGAGTCGGTGAACCTGTGCGCCGATCCGGGCACCGGCAGCTGCCGCAGCTTCGAACAGAGCGACGCGACGCGGCCGCTCGGGCTCCTGGGCGGCGGCCTGCGCTTCTACTTCAACCGCGCCCTCAGCCTGCGCACGGAGGTGCGCGGCTACCTCTTCCGCTCGTCCTACACCACCTCCGCCGATCTGACGCAGCCGGGCTCGGGCGGCTCGAGGGGATATCTCGCGACCGTCGCCACCTTCAACGCCGGCGTCTCCTTCCTCTTCTGACATGCGCCGCCTCCTCCTCGCCATCGCCTTCTCCGGAGCCGCCGCGGCGCAGACGCCCGCGCCGGACGTGCGCGTGCACGTGGTGGAGAAGCGGCCCTTCACCGAGGCGCAGCGCTGGGAGCTGTCCTTTTTCGGCAACGCGCAGGTGAACCCCAAGTTCACCCAGCACGCGGGCGTCGCCCTGGAGCTCGCCTACCACCTGCGCGAGAACTTCGCGGCGCAGCTCGGCGCCCTCTATTTCCCCTACGCGGTGCAGAGCGGCCTCTCCGAGGAGCTGCTCGCCCGCGCAGGCGAGGCGCCCGACGCCGCAGAGGCGTTCCTCTTGCGCGGCGCGCTGCTGGGCGGGGTGGAGCTGATGCCCATCTACGGCAAGCTGGACGTGTTCGACGGGCGCATCCTGCGGCTCGGCGTGTACCTCAACGCCGGCCTCGGCGCGGCGAAGACGCGGCTGCAGCTCCGGCCGGCAGCCGACCCGAATACGGGCCGCACCTTCGGCGATACCGGATACCGGCCCATCGCCTCGCTGGGAGCGGGCCTGCGCGTCTTCCTCGGCGATCGCTTCACCGTCCGGCTCGAGCTGCGCGATCTGGCCTACTCCGGGTACGTGTCGCGGGTGAACGGCTGCAACCTCGCCGACGTCTCGAAGATCGAGGCGGCGGAAGCGGCGGGCGGCACCGCCTCGGGGCTGTCGGGCGGCTGCAACGAGCGGGCGTTCGGCGCGCCGGGGACCGCAGCGCAGCTCAACGCCGGCGCCGCGAGAAATCTGCTGGCGACGCCTTCGGCCGACGTGATCAACAACCTCGCCTTCCAGGGCGGCGTGAGCTGGCTCTTTTGAGGAGAGACATGCGCAGGCTGGCCGCATCGCTCTTGCTCCTCGCCACCGCCGCGGCGGCGCAGGAGGGCGCGCGCGGCGCCATCCGCGCGTTCGAGGCGGCGGAGAGCGCCGGTCCCTCGCGCGCCGAGGCGCAGCTGGAGCTTGCGCGGGCCCTTCGCCAGCGGGGCCTGGACTTCGGCGCGTTCTACGCGTACGGGCAGATCGTCGATGCCGGTCCGGCGCAGCCGGGGTACCTCGAGGCGCTGCAGGCCATCGCGGCCATCTCGGAGGCGTCGCGCGACGAGGTGTTCGGGCCGAACCTCCTCGCCAGGGTTCCCGCGGCGCAGCTCGCGCAGCTTCCGCCGGATGCGCGCGCGAGGATCGACGCGATGCTGGGGCTCTTCGCATGGCGCGCCGGCAGGTCCGCGGACGCGGAGGCGCTCCTGCGCGGCGTGCCCGCGACGAACCCGGCGTCGCCCCAGGCGCGCTACCTCGAGGGCCTCTTGCAGCAGCGCACGGATCCGGAGAGGGCGCTCTCGACCTTTCGCGGCGTCATCGCGGCGGATGGCGCCTCAGCGGACCTGAAGGAAATCGCCTGGCTCGCGGTGGGACGCACGCTCTACGGGATGCACCGCTATGCGGAGGCGAGCGCCGCGTACGGCAAGCTGCCGCGCTTCTCGCGCCACTGGGACGAGGCGCTCTTCGAGGGCGCGTACGCCGACCTGCGGGACGGCAAGCCGGGCCGCGCGCTGGGAAAGCTGTACTCGCTCCACTCGCCGCACCTGCGCGACGAGTTTTCGCCGGAGTCGTACGAGCTGGCCGCGCTCATCTACCACCAGCGCTGCCTCTACCCCGAGGTGGGCGACGCGCTCCTCGCCTTCTCGCGGGAGTACGTGCCGATGCGGCAGCAGATCCGCAAGCTCCTCGCCGCAGGCCCGCCGGTGGAGGCCTACTGGCAGATGCTGGAGGCGGGCGATCCGCGCCTGCCGTCCGCGGTGCTGCACCATCTGCAGAAGAACGAGCGCGTCGGCTCGCTCTCCGCCTACGAGAAGCTCCTCGATGCGGAGGCGCGCCGCGTGCGTGGCGACCGCGAGTTGTCCGGAAGCGCCCTCGGCGCCGAGCTGCTCGAGCGCATCGCGGCCCAGAAGACCCTGACCGCGCAGGTGGCGGGAAAGTTCGTCCGCGGCCGGCTCGCGGACATGGCGAGCCTCATCGAGGTGCTCGAGGGCGACAAGGAGATCACCGCCTTCGAGACGGCCAAGGGCGAGAAGGAGATGCTGGAAGCGAACTTCGATCCCCGCGACCAGCTCGCCGGGCAGAAGCTGCGCCGTCCGGCGATGCCGGCCACCGGGCACGAGTACTGGGCCTTCGACGGCGAGTACTGGCCCGACGAGATCGGGTACTACGAGGTGACGCTCAAGGACGCCTGCCCGCAGGGCCAGGCCCACGCGGCGGCGCTGCCGGAGGCGGCGCGCGAGGCGGCCACCGACAAGAAGCGCGACGAGCTGATCGCCGATCTGCAGGCCCTGCTCCCCAAGGTGCCGGAGAGCGGGCGCAAGGCGGATCTCTGGTTCCAGCTCGCGGAGCTGTGGTGGGAGAAGGCGCGCTACGCCTCGGTGCAGGAAGGCAGGCAGTACGACGAGGCGTACGCGGCCTGGGCCCGCACGCAAGCCAGCTCGCGCAGCGCCGGTGACGAGCCGAAGATCGACGGCCGCAGGAGCGACGGGCTGCGCAAGCAGTCGCTGGCCGTGTACCGCAGGATCCTCGAAGAGTACCCCGCGTACGAGCGGCGCGACGAGGTGCTCTTCGTCCTCGCCGACAACCTGAGCCAGAGCGGCGACAAGGCGGAGGCGGCGCAGCGCTACCGGGCGCTGATCGCGGGCTTCCCCTCCTCGCGATTCGTCCCCGACGCCTGGGTGCAGGTGGGCGAGTACGCGTTCGCCGCGAACGATCTGGCGCACGCGCGCGAGGCGTTCGCCAGGGCCGCCGCCTTCCACGCGCCCAGGCTCTACGCCTTCGCGGTCTACAAGCTCGCCTGGTGCGACTACAACGCCGGCGACTACGCCTCCGCGATCTCCAGGTTCAGGGAGGTCGTCTCCTATTCGGAGAGCACCTCCACCGCGGCGGACCGCGTGCAGCTTCGCAACGAGGCGCTCAAGGACGTCGCGCTCGCGTTCGAGAGGGCCGACGATCCGGCCGGGGGCGCGGCGTACCTCGAAGAGAAAGGCGGCGCGCAGGGCGTGGACCTGGTCGCGCGGCTGGCCTCGGCCTTCTTCGACGCGGGAAAGTTCGATCAGGCCATCGCGCTCTATCGCAAGCTGGAAGAGGACGCGCCTTCGCACCCGCGCGCTCCTGCATGGCAGCAGAAGATCCTGCTCGCCTGCGACAAGCTGAACCGGCGCGAGCAGGTGGTCGCGGAGATGAAGCGCCTGGTGGACGTCTACGGGCCACAGAGCGCCTGGGCGAAGGCCAACGCGAAGGAGAAGGGCGCGCTGGCGGAGGCGAACGACCTCTCCGAGAGCGCGCTGCGCGACCTGGTGCAGGACTACCACCAGGAGGCGATCAAGACGAAGGACGCCGGGACGTGGAGGCTCGCGCGCGACATCTACAGGCAGTACCTCGACGCCTTCCCGCGCGCGGAGTCCGCGGTGCGGATGCGGTTCTATTACGCCGAGATCCTCTGGGCGCTCGAGGAGTGGGACGCCGCCGCGGAGCAGTACGGGCTGGTGGCCGACGCCGATCCACGCGGCGCCTACGCGCAGAAGGCCGCCTACGACGCCATCCTCGCCTGGGAGAAATCGGTGGCCATCTCCCGCGGCAAGCTGGAGAAGCGCGAGCTCGCCGACGCCGCGAAGATCGACGAGCGCAAGGGCAAGGGAACCATCGACGCGCCGGTGCGCATGCCGCTGCAGAAGGTGACCCGGGACGTGGCCGAGGAGCCGATTCCGCCCAACGAGCAGAAGCTCATCGCCGCCTGCGAGCGCTACCTCCGCGTGGCCCCGGGGTCGAAGGACGAGATCGTGGTCCGTTACCGCGCCGCCTTCCTCTACTACGACCACCGGCACTTCGTGGAGGCGGCGAAGCGGTTCGGCGACATCATCCTCCGGTCGCCCGCCGACGAGATGTCGCGCAAGGCCGCGAACCTTTCCCTCGACATCCTCAACACCAGAGAGGAGTGGGAGGCGCTGGGCGAGCTGTCGAAGAAGTTCCTCGCCAACCCGCGGCTCTGCCCGCCGGGGAGCAGGTTCGCCGCCGACGTGGCGCTGATCGGCGAGGGCGCGCAGTTCAAGCACGCCATGCAGACCTACGAGGTGAAGCAGGACTTCGCGCTTGCGGCGAAGGAGTTCCGCGCCTTCGTGGCCGAGCATCCGAAGAGCGCGCACGCGCCGAGGGCGCTCTACAACGCGCTGGTCATCGCCGACAAGGCGGACGAGCTCGACGTCGAGATCGCCGCCGGAGAGCAGCTGGTCCGCGACTATCCGGCGGCGGACGCGGCGATCGCGAAGCTCGCCCTGCCGGCCCTGGCCAGCGCCTGCGAACGGGCCGCGCGCTATCCCGACGCGGTGCGCTGGTACGAGCAGGCGCGGATGCGCTGGCCGAAGGACCCGAGGGCGCCGGACTGGCTCTTCAACGCCGCGGTCTGGCGCGAGCGGCTGGGGGACGACGCCGGGGCGCTGCAGGCGTTCCGCACGTACCTGAAGGAGTACGCGGCCCGCGCCGACGCGCCGAGAGTCGCCTTCGCCATGGGGCTCGTCCTCGAGCGGCGCAAGGAATGGCGGAAGGCCGCCGGCCACTGGGCCGCGTTCCCGCGCGAGTGGGGACGCGGCGCGAGCCCCGCGCAGCTCCTGCTCGCGCGCTACCGGCAAGGACTCGCGCTGCGGGCGCTGAAGGCGGGCGACGCCGGAGCCTTCGCCGAGGTGGCCGAGCGCTACGCGCGGCTCCAGCCGACCGAACGGGTGCCGGAGGTGATCGACGCTGCCGCGCACGCGCGCTTCCTCTCCACCGAAGGCGCCTTCGACGATTTCGTCCGCATCCGCTTCGATTCCGCGCGGCAGGCGCAGCTCGTCGCGCTGCTCAAGGCCAAGAACGCGCGGCTGGCAAGGCTGCTCTCGGGCTACGGCGAGGTGGTGGCCATCGGCAGCCCGCTCTGGAGCGAGGCCGCCTTCGAGCGGCTGGGCGAGGCCTACCGCAACTTCAACAAGGGGCTTCTGGATGCGCCGATGCCGCGCGGCCTCGATGCCGAGCAGCAGGAGCTCTACCGCACCACCCTGGAATCGCAGGCGCTGCCGCTCGAGGACAAGGCCACCGAGGCGTTCGCCAGGGCGGCCGGGGTCTCGGCGAAGTCCGGCGTCTATTCGGACTGGGTGATCCGCGCCCAGGACTTCCTCCGCGAGTACCAGCCCGATGCGTGGGGCGACGCGCACCGGCCGGCGTTCTGGGAAGCGGAGCCGCCCGCGCCGGTGCGTCCGGAGCTGCGCATCGATGCGGAGGGAGGCCGCGGGGACGACGCGTTCGACGCGGGCTTCGTCGCGGCGCAGCGTGGAGATGCGAAGGCGGCGGAGTTGTACCGGCGGCTGCTCGAGCGCGACCCTTCCCACCTTGCCGCGGCGCTGAATCTGGCCTTGCTGGTTCCGCCGGATCAGGCGGAGTCGGTGCTGCGGCGCGCGCTGCGCGGCCGGCCCGCAGATCCCCGGCTCCTCGATGCGCTCGCCCCGGCGCTGCGCGCGCAGAAGAAGCTGGACGAGGCGGAGGCCGTGGTGCGGCAGGTGCTGGAGCGGCACCCGCGCGACCCCGCGGCGTACCGGAACCTCGCCGCCATCGAGGCCGATCGCGGGCGCACGCTCCTGGCGGAGTCGGCGCTGAAGACGGCGCGCACCTTCGATCCCCACGACGCCCGCATCCTCCATGCCCTGGGTCTTCTCGCCTTGCGGCGCGGCGACCAGGCCGAAGCGCGCCGCTATTTCCAGGAAGCCACGCGAGAAGACCCGGCATTCGCGCCCGCCTGGGCCAACCTGGGATCGCTCGCCCTCGCGTATCGCGACTACGCCGCGGCCGCCGCGGCCTGCGACAGGGCGGCGGCGCTCGACCCGTCGCGCTGGCAGACGCAGCTCGCCCGCGCCTGGGCCCTGGAGGGCCTGCGCAAGTTCGGCGAGGCGCGCGCCGCCTACGAGCGGGTGCTGGCGCTTTCGCCGCAACAGGACGATGCGCTCTACGGCAGGGCGGCGGCGCTGAAGGGAGAGGGAGATCTGGCGGGAGCGCTGGCGGCGTTCGAGCAGTATGCGGCGCTGCCTCGTCCGGGGCGCCTGCAGGACGCGCGCAACCAGCTTGCCGCGCTGGCAGTGCGGATGAAGAGCGCGCAGGCGCAGAAGGCAGGCGCGGCGCCGGCGCAACCGCCGGGCATGGGGCCCGACCACGAGACTGCCGTTCATTAGCAGACTGGCAGCCGAGCCGCCGGTTGGCCGCCGGCGGTGCGATGCAAATCGTCCCCCGGGAGGTCGTGTGCCGCGGAAAATCTTCTTCCTCGCGCTGCTGACGCTGCCCGCGCTCGCCGAAGAGCGCAAGGGCGTGAAGGTGATCCAGGAGCCGGACAAGGTGGTGGTGCGCAAGAAGACGGTGATCGACTTCAACGACGTCACCGTGGAAGGCGAGCTGACCCGTCCGGAGGGGAGCTACCTGCTCAACCGAGGCCGCGCGCAGTTCGACTCGCTGATCCGGCTGCGCGAGAACTTCAATCCCGAGCTGCAGAAGTCGGCCGACAACCTGTAGGGGCATCGAGCGATGGCGGAGAGCAAGGTGGAGGAGGACATGCAGGTGCCGTGCATCGACGAGCCGCGCACGCTCGCGTCGCAGGTCGCCGACGCGGCGGCGGCGCAGCTGCTCATCTTCGACGACCTGCCGGAGGAGGACCGGCCGCGCGCGTCCGAGCGCGTGCTGGTGGTGGGCCTCGTCTGGGGCGGGTCCACCCTGGTGGAGCTGGAGCAGATCGGCATGGGCGCGGATCTGCGCGTGGGCGACCTCTTCGACCTGCCCGCGGCGGGGCTGCCGAAGGACTTCCGCATCGTGCAGCACGTCGACGGCGGACACGTGCTCACGCTCCCCGATCACCTGCGCGCGGAGGTGCACGACCGGCGCCACGTGGTGCCGCTGGAGATCAAGGGGCGCGAGGTGCGCGCTCCGTTCCGCGGGCGCGCCTACATGCTGGGGGACGACGACCGCGTGGTGGCGCAGGTCTCGCCCTCGCTGACCCTGATCGCGCGCTACCTGCGCGCGGCCCCGCGCAAGAGCGGGTCGCCGTGGCGGGCCCTCGACGCGGGATTCGCGCTGGTGCTGCTCCTCGCCCTGGTCGGGCTGGCGGTGTTCTTCCGCGCCATGGCGCTGGCTCCGGCGGCCGAGCCCTCCTATCGCGAGGCGCTGACCCGCAGTCCCGATTTGTATACCAGGTATCAGGTGAAGCCGGCGCCGAAGCCCGTGGAGCCGGTTCCGCCCAAAGAGCTCTCCGGCGTGAAGGAAGGCGACAAGAGCGCGGGCGAGGAGGGCAAGCTCGGCAAGCCCGAGGCGAAGCCGAAGGAGGCAGCGCCCTCCAAGCCCGGCTCGCAGCAGGCGGACGCGAAGAAGAAGGAGCACGACCTGCTCAAGATCCGCAGGCTCGGGCTCATCGCCGCGCTCTCGAAGATGGGAGTGGCGGGGGCGGGCGCCGCCGGCCGGCTTCCCGGCCCCGGCGGCCTGGGCAGCGGCATCAACGAGTCGCTGGGCGGCACCCAGGGCCGCGCCGGCACGGGCGACGCGTACGGCCTCGGCGGCCTCGGCACCCGCGGCACGGGCGCGGGCGGCGGCGGGCACGCCCTGGGCATCGGCGGCCTCGGCACCCGCGGCGCAGGCCACGGCAGGGGCGGCTACGGCGCCGTCGACCTGGGCGGGCGCGGCAAGGACGACACCGTCTTCGTGCCGGGGAAGACCACGGTGATCGGCGGCCTCTCCCGCGACGTGATCAACCGCGTCATCCAGAAGCACTACAGCGAGATCAAGTACTGCTACGAGAAGGAGCTGACCCGCGATCCCGGCCTCTACGGAAAGGTGACCGTGCTCTTCATGATCGAGGGCACCGGGCGCGTGGGAGACGCCCTGGTGCAGCAGACCACCATGTCCAGCGAGCCGGTGGAGAGCTGCATGATCAACCACGTGCGCCGCTGGGTGTTCCCGGCGCCGCAGGGTGGAGGCACCGTGCAGGTGACCTATCCCTACGTGTTCAAGAGCGGCGGCCCATGACCGCGCTCCTTGCCGCGCTGCTCGCCGCCTCCGCGCAGGCGGCGCCTGCCTCGGGCGAGGCGGCCCTCGGCGTGGACGAGGCGCCCCGGCGGGGCACCTTCGTGGAAGCGTCGCTCGGCGTCTTCAGCGCGCTGGGGGGCTCTTCCACCTTCTCCGCGGCGCAGCCCTATCTCGGGCTGACGGTGGGTCGCGAGATCTCGACCCGCGCCGCGCTCTTCCTCTCGCTCGGCATCGGCGCCGCCAGCGCCTCCTGCTACCAGCTCGACCCGCAGGGCAAGGGCTGCCTCGGCGCCGATTCCTTCGGAGCCACTTTTCTGGAGGCGGGGGCCTCGTACGGCATGGCCATCGCGCCGCGGACGCTGCTCTCGCTGAAGGCGCTGGGCGGTTTCACCGATCTCTCTCCGGGGCCGGTGCGCAAGGACGGCGCCGTGCCCGACCACCTGCCCGGATTGCACCTCGGCACGGGGTTCGCGCTCGACTACGACACGCGTCTCGACCACTTCGCCGTGGGGCTCGACGCGATCTTCCGCTACACCTTCACCCGGGACTCGCTGGCGGTGCCCACGCTGGCGGCGATGCCCCGGATCCGGTACGTGTTCTGAATGGGCTTCGCCGCGCTGGCGGCAAGGATTCCGGAGTGGGGCCGCCTCTTCGACGAGGCCGGCTACGCCGCCTTCCATGCCGCCGTCCGCGCCGAGCTGGAAGCGCGCGGCGAGATGTTCGAGCTGCGCGACGACTACGTCCGGCTGGCGGGCTGGGACCTGCCCCTCCTGCCGCTGGCGCAGCGCTGCGCCGGCGCCCCCCGCGCGGCCTGGCGGGGCAGGGTGCGCGACGAGCTCGACCGGCGCATCGCGGAGGAGAAGCTGGGGCGCGAGCTCGACGCGGTCCGCGGCGACTTCGCCCGGGCGCGCCCGCTGCTCAAGCTGCGCGTGCAGCGCAAGGAGTCGCTGGGGCCGGGCGCCATCTCCGCCGCCATCGCGGGAGACCTGCACGCGGTGCTGGTGCTCGATCTGCCCAGCTTCGTCACGCCGGTGCGGGTGGCGGACCTCTCCGCCTGGGAGCAGCCCGCGCCCCAGCTGGTGGCGCTGGCGCTCCAGAACGTCAAGGAGCAGGAGCGGGTGGAGCTGAACCCGATGGAGATCGCCTCCGCGCGCATCTTCGCGGTGAGCGGCCGCTCGGTGTTCGTCGCCACCCTGGGCCTCGCCGCCGACGAGCTTTTGGGGGCGGTCACGCCCTTCGGCTCGCTGGTGGCCATGCCCAGCGGTCACATCCTGCTCTGCCACTCCATCGCCGACGCGCGCAGCCTCCGGGTGCTGCCGGCCATGGC
>DATDMU010000011.1:0-4123 GCA_036518615.1 Myxococcales bacterium | reverse complement strand
CGAGAGCCGCGTCAGCACCACCCCGAGCACGATCAGCACCCCGCCGGCCACGTGCAAAAGCCCCGGCCGCTCTCCCAAAGCGCCCCAGGCCACCAGCACCGCGACCAGCGGCGTGACGCACATGTAGATGGCGGTCCGGGTGGCTCCCACCGCGCGCACGCTCGCGTTCCAGATCAGGTAGGCGAGCACCAGCGAGAGCGCGGTGGCATAGGCGAGCGCGCCCCAGACCGCCAGATCCACCGCGCGCCACCGCACGTGCAGAAGCTCCGGCATCCCCGCGAGCACGAGGCCCGGCGTCCCGGTGTACGTGGTCCACGCCGTCACCCGCAGCGCCGACATGCCGGAGACCCTGCGCAGGCCCACCGTGTAGGCGGACCAGCACAACAGCGCGCCGACCATGAAGAGATCGCCGATCTTCGCCTCCAGCACCGCGGCCGCCGGGCGGGCAAGCACCACCACGAGGACGCCGGCGATGCCGAAAGCGATGCCCAGGCGGGTGCGGATGGTCGTCCTCTCGAGTCCCATGGCGGCGCCCAGGATCGCCACCACCGCCGGCGACGCCGAGGCGATCAGCGAGATGTTGGTGGCGGTGCTGCGCGCGAGCCCGAGCACGAAGCCGAGCTGGTAGAGCGTGTTGCCGAGCACGCCCAGCCAGACCAGGTGCCAGAGCTGGGCGCCGCGGGGATATGCGCCGCGGCCCTCGGTCCAGCGCACGAGCGCCCAGAGCAGCACGCTGCCGGCTGCGAACCGGAGCGCCGTGAACGCGAGCGGCGGCAGCTCTGCGAAGGCGAGCTTGGTGACGGTGAAGTTCCCGCCCCAGATGAGGCACACCGCCAGCATGCCCGCGTCGTGCCGCGCCCGCCGCAGCAGGGACCGATGGACCTGATCGTGCACGGGCGCCCTTCTACCCGATGCGCCCCGGCGCGGGCGCCACAATTCTCCGCGGTTGACCTGCCGCGCGCCCCGTGAGACAGCCGCGCGCGATGCTCAAGGCGCTCTTGCTCGACCTCGACGGGACCCTGATCGACACGCCCCAGGCCATCGTCGAGGTGACCCAGGCCACCCTCCACGAGCTGCGCCTGCCGCCCGCCGACCCGCAGGCCATCAAGGACGGCATCGGCCTGCCCCTGCCTCTTGCCCTGGGACAGCTCATCGGCAAGGGCCCGGCCGGAGCGTCGGAGGCGGTGGAGATCTACCGCGTGCTCTGGCGCACGCAGGTCTCGCCGCGCATTCCCAGCCTCCTCTATCCGGGGGTGCGCGAGGGCCTGTCGTCGCTGCGGCGGGCGGGCCTCTCGCTCGCGGTGGTGACGGGAAAGGCGCAGGACGGCGCCGAATCCAGCGTCCGCGCCGCCGGCCTCTCCGACTTCTTCGAGGTGGTCCTCGGCTACACCAGCGTGCCCAACCCCAAGCCCGCCCCCGATCTCGCGCTCGAGGCCCTGCGCCGGCTGGGCGAGCCCCCCGGGTCGGCAGTGGTGGTGGGCGACGCGACCCACGACCTCACCATGGCCCGTCGGGCGGGCATCCGCTCCATCGCCGTCTCCTACGGCGCGCAACCGCTCGCGCAGCTCGAACAGGCCGCTCCGACCTGGGTTGCACACTCCTTCCCGGAGGTGGTGCAGATTGCGCTCCGCCTCGCTAGTCTGGAGAAGCCATGACCATCGCCACCACCAACCCGTCCACCGGTGAAACCGTCAAGACCTTCACTCCCGATTCCGACCAGCTCGTCGAGCAGAAGCTGCAGAAGGCCGCCGCCGCGGCGAAGCAGTGGCGGCGCACGTCCTTCGCCGAGCGCGCGCAGCGGCTCTCGAAGGCGGCGTCGCTGCTCGAGCAGCGCAAGGACGCGCTCGGCCGCCTGATGACGCTGGAGATGGGCAAGCTGCGCAAGGCGGCCATCGGGGAGATCGACAAGTGCATCATGGGCTGCCGCTACTACGCGGAGAACGCCGAGCGCCATCTCGCCCCGGAGGTGGTGCAGACCGACGCGAAGCGCTCGGAGAAGCGGTTCCAGCCGCTCGGGCCGGTGCTGGCGGTGATGCCGTGGAACTTCCCCTTCTGGCAGGTGTTCCGCTTCGCCGCGCCGGCGTTGATGGCCGGCAACGTCGGCCTGCTCAAGCACGCGAGCAACGTCCCGCAGTGCGCACTCGCCATCGAGGAGATCTTCCGCGACGCCGGCTATCCGGAGGGATGCTTCCAGACCCTGCTGGTGGGCAGCGAGAAGGTGAAGGCCATCCTCGAGGACCGGCGCGTGGCCGCGGCCACCCTGACCGGCAGCGAGGGCGCGGGCAGAAGCCTCGGGAGCACCGCCGGCGCGCAGCTCAAGAAGACCGTCCTCGAGCTGGGGGGCAGCGACCCGTTCGTGGTGCTGCCCAGCGCGGACCTGGACAAGGCGGTCTCCGTCGCGGTGGCCGCGCGCGTGCAGAACGCCGGCCAGAGCTGCATCGCCGCCAAGCGCTTCATCGTCCACGAGAAGATCGCCGCCGAGTTCGAGAAGCGCTTCACCGCGCAGATGCAGGCGCTCAAGGTGGGCGATCCCCAGGACGACGCCACCGAGGTGGGGCCGCTCTCTTCCCGCCAGGTGCTCGACGATCTCGAGAAGCAGGTCAAGGCGGCCCGGCAGCAGGGCGCGAAGATCGCCTGCGGAGGCGAGAAGCTGCAGCGGCCGGGATTCTTCTTCGCGCCGACGGTGGTGCTCGAGGCCAAGGGCACCAAGGTCTGGCAGGAGGAGGTCTTCGGTCCGGTGGCGGCGGTGGTGCGGACCCGGGACATCGACGAGGCCATCGCGCTCGCCAACGACACTCCTTTCGGGCTGGGCGCGGCCGCCTTCACCCGCGAGCCGCAGGAGATCGAGCGCCTGGTGGAGGAGCTGGAGGCGGGGCAGGTCTTCATCAACGGAATGGTGAAGAGCGACCCACGGCTGCCCTTCGGCGGGATCAAGGCCTCCGGATACGGCCGCGAGCTGTCCGAGGAAGGGATCCGCGAGTTCACCAACACCAAGACGGTCTGGGTGGGCTGAAAAGCTCCGTGCTACAACGCGTGGCCTTCCAGGTGGAGAGCGTCCAGTGGCCACGATGATCACCGAGATCTGCATCAACTGCGGCGCCTGCGAGCCCGAGTGTCCCAACCAGGCCATCAGCCAGGGCGAGGACATCTTCGTCATCGACCCCGCCCTCTGCACCGAGTGCGTCGGTTTCCACGACGAAGAGGCCTGCAACGCCGTCTGCCCGGTGGAGTGCTGCCTGCCCGACCCGAACAACGTGGAGTCCGAGCCGGCGCTGCTCGATCGCGCGCAGAAGCTCCATCCCGAGAAGCAGTTTCCGCCGCTGGCGGAGTTGCCGGCGCATCTGTCGCGCTTCCGCCGCCCCGCCGCCTGACGAATCGAGGACCGCATGGGAACCGCCACCGGGGCGCAGCTGCTCGTCCGAATGCTGAAGGCGGAAGGTGTCCGGAATCTCTTCACGCTCTCCGGCCTGCACATCGCGCCCATCTACGCCGCCTGCGTCGAGGAGGGCATCCAGCTCGTCGACACCCGCCACGAGCAGGCCGCCGCGCACGCGGCGGACGCCACCGCAAGGCTCACCCGCGGCATCGGCGTGTGCGCGGTCACCGCGGGCCCGGGCGTCACCGACGCGCTCACCGGCATCGCCAACGCGTACGCCGCGAACAGCCCGGTGTTGCTCCTCGGAGGCGCGGCCCCGAGCTTCAACGCCGGCAAGGGGAGCCTCCAGGAAATGGAGCAGGTGGACCTCTTCACCCGCATCAGCAAATGGTCCGATCGCATCCCCTCGCCGGACCGCGTGCCCACCTATCTCGCCAAGGCCTTCCGCACCATGCTCACCGGCCGGCCCGGCCCGGTGTTCCTGGAAGTGCCCTGGGACGTGCTCTCCAACGGCGTGGAGGAGAGCGAATGCCCGCTGCCCACCGCCTACCGGACCAGGGCGCGGCAGCCGGGCGACCCGGCCCTGGTGGAGCGCGCCGCGCAGCAGCTCTCGCAGGCGGAGCGGCCGGTGGTCGTCGCGGGCAGCTCGGTGTTCTGGGACGAGGCCACGGCGCAGCTCGCCGCTCTGGCGGAGCGGCTGGGAGCGCCGGTGTACCTGAACGGCGCCGGCCGCGGCTGCCTGCCCGC
>DATDMU010000010.1:0-3375 GCA_036518615.1 Myxococcales bacterium | reverse complement strand
ACCGAAGCGGAGGCGGAGGACGCGGCGCGGGTGGCGGTGATCGGCGCCACGGTGGTCGATGCGCTCTTCCCCGGCCAGGATCCGGTCGGGCAGAAGATCAAGCTCGGCCGCATGGAGCTGAACGTCATCGGGACCATCGAGCGCCAGGGCGGGCTGCCGCTGGGCGACAATCCCGACAATACGGTGGCCATTCCCATCACGCTGTTCATGGAGCTGTACGGCACCTCGCGCTCGGTGGTGCTCGGGGTGATGGCCCAGGACCACGACGGGATGAAGAAGCTGCAGGATCAGGCAGTGGGCGCGTTCCGGCGCATCCGCGGGCTGGACACCTCGAAGGAGAACGACTTCGAGGTGGTCTCCAACGAGTCGCTCCGCGAGATGTTCGACAGCCTGGCGCTGGTGGTGACGCTGAGCAGCGGCGTGATGTGCTTTCTCTCGCTGCTGGTGGGCGGCATCGGCGTGATGAACATCATGCTGGTGGCGGTGACCGAGCGGACGCGGGAGATCGGCCTGCGCAAGGCCCTGGGCGCCCGCCGGATTCGCGTGCTGATGCAGTTCATCATCGAGGCCGTGCTGCTGGCGTTCTTCGGCGGCGCCATCGGCGTCCTTCTCGGGTACGCCGCGGCGTGGATCGGGCAGTTCCTCCAGTTCCCCGCTGCGGTGCCGCTCTGGGCGGTGGCGTTGGGCATCGGGGTTTCGTGTGGAGTGGGGCTCGCGGCCGGTATCTATCCGGCCTTCCGCGCCTCCCGGCTGGACCCTGCCGTCGCGCTGCGCGACGAATAAATCGGCTCGCGGATCGTCGCACCAGCATGCGATCGACGATCCTGCTCTTGGCAGCGGCGTGCGCGACCGGCGGCGCGCGCTATGGCAGCGTGGCCCTGAAATCCGGCGCGAATGCGTCCGCGCGGCCGGTCAGCTACTCGGTGGGCGAGGGAACAATCCGGAGCTCGAACCTCGAGGCGCGGGTCGACCAGGGCTGCGTGCGAGGGAGCGTCGGCGGCATGCCGCTCCAGCTCTGCAGCGATCCTTCCGACCCCACCCGCTGGAGCGGCTCCAGCGGCGACTTCACCGCCCGCACCAGCGAAGACGGGCAGGCCGTGCTGGTGAGCGGCTACCTCGCCCTGGACGCCGTGCGCCGGGTGCAGATGGACCAGAGCATCCCGCTCGGCAAGGGGCCGCAGTGGGACGAGTTGCGCAGGAATCCGGAGCTCCTCGCCATCGCGGCCACCGCGGCAGATCTGCAGGCGGTGCACATCCGCCCTTGAGTCGTAAGCTTGCGCGCGCGATCTGCGCAGCGCGGCCCGCGGCCACGCGCCGGCGCGGCCGCAGCAGTGCGGCCATACAGTGCCTGCGCCAGGGAGCGACCCTCCCGTTGACCCTTCTTTGCATCATTTGACGGTGCGACCGAGACCGTCAGCACTCCCCCACGACCCCTCGCAGTTCTCGCAGAAAAGAAAAAAAATAATTTTTTTCGGAGCGTTCTGGGGAGGGTGGCGGGGATCGGGGTGCCAGTTTGACACCTCGGCTGGCGCCGCCGGTCTGGAGTGGATCTGGCATGCCGCTCGCAGCGGATTGCGGGGGAGTGCCGGCGACGCCCGGGGTTTGCACCCTTGGCAGCGACCGATGGCTCAGCGCCCCTCGCCCGCCGGCAGCCGGTGGCGATCGGCGAAGAACGCCCAGGGGATGAACAGCCAGAGGACGAAGGAGACGACGATGATCGCCTTGACGCTGGGCGGAGGCGGGCCGTTGAAGTTCGCGGCGTAGATGAGGGCGAGGAGCGCGGCCATCGAGGCGAACGCCCACGCGCCGGTCCGGTCCTTGCGCCTGGTCGCGCGAAGGTAGATGGCGACGCCGGCCGCGTAGATGGCGCTTTCCACCAGCGCCGTGCCGATCCTCGAGTTCCACAGGCCGAGGCCCACGTAGACGTGGCTGCCGGGATACAGCGGCATGTCCGGCCGGTGCGTGATGAAGTCGAGCACCCAGTGGCTGAACACGCTCGCGCCGACGACCAGCGCCGGTCGAAGCTGGCGCAGGGCAGCCCGGACCGCCGCCGCCGCGAGGACCGACCAGACCAGCGACATGAGCAGGCTGTGCGACCAGGGATAGTCGTGCAGATCCAGCGGCGTGACGGCGGTGTTGCCGGGATCGATCCTGACGGACTCGATCCCGAGCACGAGGAAGACGGGCCAGAGCATGTCGAGCAAGAGCGGCGCGATCAGCAGCACTCCGAGGTTCAGCTCCGGCGCCAGCCGCTTGGAGGCAAAGCCGACGCCGAAGTGGCCGATGAACATGCGTCACTCATAGCTCAGTTGTGCTGCGGACGCGCACCGAGCTGGTACCGCTCCGCGCGGTTCACGCGGCCCTCCGCGAAGTCGAGCAGCCAGTATCCTTCGTCGCCGCGCCTGGTGGAGGAGCCCGCGCAGATGACGTTTCCATGGCGGAAGCGGTCGTGGATGTGGCCGCAGAGAATCGCGGCGGCGTCGCTTGCCGAGCGGAGGAGACCGGTTGCGCCGCGGATGCGGTGCCAGGGCCAGTCGGGGATGCCGCCGCGGCGGAACGGCGCGTGGTGGACGAGGACCAGCTTGCCGCGGAAGTCCTGGCGCAGATCGTCCTCCACGATGCGGCCCTGCGTGACGATGGGCCAGCAGATGTCGCCGCAGGAGTCGAGGGCGGCGACGAAACCGGGCAATGGACGCGGCGGGAAGAAGGTCTCGTAGAGGCGGTTCGGCTTGCCGGCGATGGGATAGCGGTCGTGGTTGCCGTGGATGCAGAGAAGCCGCTCGCCCAGCGGCGCCAGCGCCTCCGCGGCCAGCGCGAACTCCTCTTCCATCGCAAGCTGGGTCAGGTCGCCGGTGCAGACGACCACGTCGGCGCGGAGCGCGTCGGCGTCGCGGACGATCTGCCGCAGCTTCTCGTGCGCGTCGTCGTAGTCGCGGCCGCGGCCCTTCCACAGCTCCGCCGAGGCTACCGCGCGCAGCGCGCCGAGCTCCCGCAGGGGGCGCTCGCGCCAGCGCGGGAGCTGCACGTGCGGGTCGGAGAAATGCAAGACCCTCAAGGCTTCTCCGCCACTGCCAGCAGGCCGAGTCCGCCCAGCGTTTCCTCGATGCGCAGGACGCGCAGCCCCGCCCGGACCAGCTCGCCGCGCAGGGAGGCCGCGCTCGGCCGCCCGTAGAGGCTGCTCATGGTGCGCCAGAGTGCGGCGGTGAGCGCCCAGCGAGGCCTCGGCAGCGCACGGAGCAGGCCGACCACGGTGGCGCGATGCCCCTCCTGCGGCTCCATCAGGATTGCCCGGCCGCCGGAGCGGAGCGCGCGTGCGGTCTCGGCGAGCGCCGCCGGCTGGTCGGGGAGCAGGTAGAGCACGCTGTGGAAGGTGAC
>DATDMU010000009.1:0-2089 GCA_036518615.1 Myxococcales bacterium | reverse complement strand
TTGGGACGCCGCCGCCGCCGCGGAAGCCCACGGCCGCCCGCGCGCACGCCTGCGCACGCTTCGCGAGATCGCGCACCGGAGGGGTGGCAGGCGCCCGGCCGCCTACCTGCTCCCGGGTTGCCTTCCTTGCGCGCAGGAACGAACCCTGCGAAGGCAGGCGCTCAGCCCGGAGGTTCGTGAATGCTTCAGGTCGGCGACGTGGCACCGGATTTCGAGCTCCTCGACGAGGAAGGAAAGCCCACCCGCCTCTCCAGCTTTCGCGGGCGCAACGTGGTGCTGGTCTTCTTCCCCGCCGCCTTCTCCCCCCTCTGCACGCAGGAGCTCAAGCAGATGGCCGCGAACCGCGCCGACTTCGAGGAAAAGAACGCAGCGGTGGTGGGCGTCTCGGTGGACAACAAGTGGAGCCTGAAGGCGTTCAAGCGCGAGGCCGGCCTGACCGCGACGCTGCTCTCCGACTTCCACCCCAAGGGCAACGTGGCGCAGAAGTACGGCGTCTTCATGGGCGAGACGGGGTACGCCAAGCGCGGCACCTTCGTCATCGACGCGAAAGGAGTGATCCGGGGCATCAGCGTGAACGAGCCCAAGGAGCCGCGCAGCGAAGAGGACTTCCGGACGCTGCTGCTCAACTGCCCGCGCTGAGCCGCCTCACTCCTCGTCCGACTGCTCCGACTGCTCCTCCAGCTTGGCGCGCAACAGGTCGCCCAGGGTGCCGAAGCCCTTTCCCGGCGGCATCTTGCGGTTCATCTGCCGCTGATACTCGCGGTAGTCGGAAGCGCCCTCCGCGCGCTCCGCGGAGGTGCGCGAGAGGCGGTAGCGCCCGCGCTCGTCGATGTCGGTGATCTGCGCCTTGAACTGCGTCCCCGGCGGGAGCGTCTTGCGGTTGTCGCTGCCGCGCGGCGTGCCCAGCTCGGCGTTGGGGACCAGCCCCTTGCCGCCGTCCCAGTGCACGAAGACGCCGAACGCCTCGCACTTGTCCACGGTGGCGTCCACCATGTCGCCCACCCTGGCCCGCTTCTGCGGCGCCGCGGCGGCGGGGCCGGCGGTCTCGGGAGCGCGGGCCTCCTCGTCGGTGATGCGGCGCAGCGCCACCCGGCGCGAGGCGTCGTCCACCGACTCGATCTGCACCTGGATGGTCTCGCCCTCCTTGACCACGTCGCGGGGATGCTGGATGTGCCGGTCGCTGAGCGCGCTCACGTGCACGAGCCCGTCCACGCCGGGGAACAGCTCGACGAACGCGCCGAACGGCTGCAGGCGCGCCACCTTGCCCTCGAGGCGCGCGCCTTCCTTCAGTTGCGGGCGCGCGGCGTCCCACGGGTCCTGCTCCAGCGCGCGCAGGCTGAGCGCCACCTTCTCGTGCCCGCGCTCGTCCTTCTCCAGGCGCAGCACCTGCACCTTCACCTTCTGCCCCGGCTTCACCACGTCCTGCGCGTGCGCGACGCGGGCGTGCGACAGCTCGCTCACGTGCACCAGTCCCTCGATGCCGCCGATGTCCACGAAGGCGCCGAAGTCGCGCACCGAGGTGACCGTGCCCTCGAGCTGCGCGCCCACCTCCAGCCGCTTGCGCAGCTCCGCCGCCTGCGTCGCGCGCTCCTCCTCGAGCAGCGCCCGCCGCGAGAGGATGGCGTTGCCCCCGCGCAGCTCGGTGACGCGGAACTTGAGCCGCTGCCCGACGAACTGCGACTGGTCCTCGACGAAGCGCACGTCCACCTGCGAGGCGGGCACGAAGCCGCGCATGCCGCCCAGGTCCACCTCCAGGCCGCCCTTGTTCTGGCCGGTGACCATCCCTTCGATGGGGATCTTCGCGTCCAGCGCCTCCTGCACGATCTCGCGGCCCGCGCCCCTGGGGACCGAGCGGGTGACCACCACGTTGCCTTCGCTGAGCGAGAGCACGTAACCGTCGATGGTGGCGCCGGCCTGCACCAGAAGCTCGCCCTTGTCGTCGCGCAATTCGCGCAGGTCGATGATGCCTTCGCCCTTGCCGCCCAGGTCGAGGAAGGCCACCTCGCCGCCCAGGTGCGCGACGCGGGCGGAGATCTTCTGTCCCACGCGCAGCTTGCCCGGCTTGTGCTGCTGCGACTCGGCGAAGAGG
>DATDMU010000008.1:0-7436 GCA_036518615.1 Myxococcales bacterium | reverse complement strand
GTTGCCCACGGCGCACGCTCCGCCCGGCGCGCGCATGCTGGCACGCTCCCTGCTCCGCACCGGGCGCTGGGGGAGTCTCATGCGCTCGACGTGGCGTTGGTTGGCGGCGGTGACGTTGGTGGGTGCCGTGGCGTGCGGCGGAGCAGGCGGGCAACCAGGCGGTCGCCCGGACGACACCGGTACCGGGGGGACGGGTGGCACCTCGACGGGAGCCGGCGGAACGGCGGACGCCGGAAACATCCCCGACGCGGGCAGCGACGCAGGGACGGATGCGGGAACGGACGCGGGCACCGACGCGGGAACGCCGGATGCCGGCACCGACGGAGGCGTGATCACCGTCGTTCCTCCCAGCCTTGGGCCGGACTGGAGCTTCTTCACCGCGGCCGACGGACTGCCCGCGGACGTCAGAGGCGTCTCCGCGGACGAGTCCGGCAACATCTGGGTGGCCGGCGGGTCGGCGGGCCTCTTCCTCCAGCGCGGCGGGCAAGGCAGCTTCCAGCAGTTCGGCCTCGCCGACGGCCTCCACCCCTACGGCTATCTCAACGGCGACATGGCGAAGTTCATGGGCGTGCCGGACGGCAGCCCGGCCGACCCGAGCCCGAGCCTCGCCGCGACGCCAGTCATCTCGGTCGCGGGTGGGCCCGCGAACACCGTGTTCGTCGGGTACCAGGGCAAGAACGGCTGCGAGGGCGCCTGGAAGTGGCAGTGCGCCGTCTCGCACTGCGTGAAGACCGATGCGAAGGGCAACTGCACGCAGTCGGTCTGCGACCAGGCCACCTCGCCCTCCACGTGGGGAGATCCGGCGGTCTACAAGAGCGGCGACGCCGACAAGGTGACGCTCTCCGGCGCCGGCATCTCGGTCGCGCACTACGACATCTTCAGCGGCCCCAACGTCGTCGGAAACGAGCAGGGCGGCCGCGAGCGGCTCTGCAGCGTCTTCCGCATCGTCTACCAGCACGGCACCAACTTCCTCTGGTTCGGCGCCAACCACGGCTTCGCCTTCGGCAAGGCCGACTTCGCCGGCAATCCCGGCTGCGACGGTCAGATCCCTTGCGCCGGCGTGTGGGAGCACGTCCATCCGGCGTTCAACGACAGCGCGGGCAACCTCGTCACGGGCGATTACTGGGGCATCGCCATCGACCCGCTCTCCCAGGGCGGCTTCCATGACGTGTGGTTCGGCGGCATGGCGCGGACCACCCGCTTCCGCTTCGGCGAGACCGGCGGCGACTATTTCGCCGCGCAGCCCATGACCGAGAAGTCCACCTCGGCCAACGTCAACAGCGATCCCGCGGCGCTGGCCGCCTGGCACAACCGCTTCGACGTGTGGCCGGATGCGGTCGGCGAGTACGACGCAGCGGGAAACCCGACTGCCCCCACGCCGGCGCAATGGAACGCCGGGCTCGACGTGGTCTCCGGCATTGCCGCAGACCCCGCGGACGACAGCGCCTGGGTGGCATCGTTCGCGCACGGCGTCCGCCACCTGGACCACGACGGCCACCCGCTCGGCGATCTCACCAAGGCCAGCGGCGCGCTCTTCGCCGACAACGTGAGCGCCATCGCCATCGACACCGACGGGAGCCTGTGGGTGGGCTACAAGTTCGTCGGGGGCATCTCGCGCATCCATAAGGACGGCACGGTGGAGCACTTCGCCAGCGTCCTCGGAGCGTCGCTGGCGAACAGCCCGGTCCTCGACATCCAGATCACGCCGACCACGCCCCGCAAGGTCCTGGTCGCATTCCAGAACGGCGCGGTCGCCGTCTACAGGGGGAACTGACATGCGCCGATTCATCGCACTTCTCGCCGCCGCGGCGGCCTGCGGTGGAAGCCAGCAGCGTTCGCTCCAGGTGGGGCCTCCCGACGCGAGCGTTCCCGACGCCAGCGTTCCCGACGCCTCGGTGCCCGACGCCGGCACCGATGCCGGCACCGACGGAGGCACTCCCGACGCCGGACCGCCGCACACCGGCGAGCTGATCGAGATCCACGACAGCGCCGGCTGGAAGATCTACACCGGCGCCGACGGCCTGCCCGGCAACGTGATGGGCGCCAGCGCCGACGAGGGCGGCCGGCTCTGGGTGGCGGGCGGCGGGGCGGGCGCATTCGCGCTCATCGACGGCCGCTTCCGGGGCTTCTCGACGCCGTACGAGGCCATCAGCATCGCGGGCGGGCCCAGCGACACGGCGTTCGTCGGCTACCAGGGCATCGGCGACTGCGAAGACGAATGGGATCGCTTCGGCGACCAGCACCAGCTCGCCGATCCCGCCATCTACAAGAGCGGCGACGCGGACAAGCTGACGCTCCACGGCACCAGCATCACCCGCGACCACTACGACATCTCCAGCGGGCCGGGTGTGGTCGCCGCCGAGCCCGCCGGGCGTGAGAAGCTCTGCATCGTCTATCGGGTCCTCTACGACAAGAACGCGCAGCGGGTGTGGTTCGGCGCCAACCACGGCTTCGCCATGGGCTTCGTCGATTCCACCCAGGTCTACGAGCACGTCCACCCGGCCATCAACGACAGGGGCGGCTCGTTCATGACCGGCTTCTATTACGGCGTGGCGCTCGACACGGTGCCGCACTTCGACGCCAGGTCCGGAAGGACATTCTTCGACGTGTGGTTCGGCGGCTACATCCGCACCACGCGCTTCCGCTACGGCGAGACGCTCGGCAACCTCGACGCCGCGGCCGATCTGACCCAGTTCTACGCCCACAAGGACGACGCGGCGGACATCTCCAACGATCCGCAAGCGCAGGCGGCGTACTGGAACCGCATGGACATCTGGCCGGATCCGGTGGGCGAGCGTCGCGAGGGCGTGAACAAGGCGGGGCAGCACACCATGTGGCTCTCCAGCGAACCCGACAAGAACAACCCCGCCGACTGGAACCTCGACAACGTCACCGGCATCGCCGTGCTCTCCGACGGCTCGGCCTGGATCGGCTCGTGGACCAACGGCATGCGCCACATCGACCACGACGGGCACTTCATCGAGGACGCGCCGAAGATCCTGCCCGGCAAGTCCATCGGCGCCCTGGCGAAGGATCCGAGCGACGACAGCGTCTGGATCGGCTACCGGGAGCAGGGCACGGGAATCTCGCGGCTGATGCCCAACGGAGACGTGGTCCATTACGGCGCGGCGGCCATCGGCGGCTCGCGCGTCAACAGCCAGGTCTGGGACATCCAGGTGTCGCAAACCTCGCCGCGGCAGATCATCGTCGCCTTCCGCAACGGAGCGGTGGGCGTCTACAGCGGGCCGTGATCAGCGCAGCGGAAGCCGCAGCTCGACTTCCGCCGCGTTCCCCTGCGCTGCCGCGTGGCCGAACAGGCCCAGCGGGCCGGCGTTGCGGAGCAGCGCTCCGTAGATCACGTGGACCGCGTAGGCTCCGGCCGCGTCGGCGCCCCGGAGCGCGTCGATGGGGGTGAGCCGCGAGAGCGCGGCGTCCACCTTCTCCAGGTCGAGCACCGCCTGAAGTCCGGCGCCCGCGCCCGGTGGTCCGTCGAAGACGGGCGTGATGCCCAGCGCCCTCCCCAGCGAGCGCGGCCCCGCGAGCTGCCCGGCGTCGATGCCGTCGAGCCGCTCCACCACCGTCCGCGCCGAGCGCAAGGGAGGCTGCGGCGGAACGCCCAGCCTGTCCAGCGCCAGCGCGAGCGCGCCGGCCCCCGCGGGGCCGAGTCCCGCCGCGATGCACCCGATGCCTTTCTCGCATCCCGCCGGAGCGGCCCCGACCAGCACGGCGCTCGAGGCGATCACCAGCCCGCGGGCCACCACTCCGGTCGCGGACGCCTCGATGGAGAGGAGAGCGGCGCGCAGCGGCTCGACGAGCCGGAGCCAGACCCACGCGGGACCCCTCGCGACCGCGGCCAGGTCCCGCGGCAGGGGAGCGGGCCTCGCCATGGCGGCGAGCAGCGCCGCCGCGCCGCGGCCGGAAGCGGTGAGCAGCCGTCCTCTGGTCACGTTCCCGGCGCGCCCGTCGCCCGCGGCGATCCAGGCCGCGAGCGCCTTTCCTGCCGCCTTCGCGTCGCGCACCGGCGCGGACAGCCCCACGGCGCCGGCGGAGAAGACCAGCATCCGTGGCCCGCGCGGAGCGAGGCCCCATTCGCGGCCCTCGGCAAAGAGGTCCACGCCCACGTCCGCGCGCAGCGACGCCCCCAGCTGCGCGGGCGAAAGCGACGGCGCGTGCACTGCGGCGGCGGAGAAGAGCGCGCGAAGCCCGGCGGCGTTTTCGACCGAGAGAACGCCGTCGGCCGAGGCGGGAACCAGCACCGCCGCGGCGAGGAGCGCGAGCAAGACTAGTTCGGGAGCCGGGTTCCGGCGCGCTGCGCGGCGAGAGCCAGCATCTCCGCCTTCTCGCGCGCGCGCCGGGCCATGGCGCGCCGGGCGTAGCCGTAGCCGAGCACCAGCGCTGCGAAGAGCGGGCTCAGCGCCGCCCCCACCGTCCAGCCCGAGTGCTCGGCGAGGAACGACCAGACCGCGCGCGCAGCCGGCGTGAAGAAGTCGCCGTACCAGAAGAGCGCCCAGATGCAGCCGCAGAGCGCGAACGCGAAGACGTTCGCCAGGAGGAAGAAGATGACGCCCCTGCGCCTGGGCATCGGCAGGACGTATTGCTTCGCTTCGGCCACGGTGCGCGGAGCCTAGATGGCTCCTGCCCGTTCAGTCAACGATCACGACGCAGCGGCAGAGCTTGTCGTGCAGGGTCTGCCCGCGAAGGTCGAAGAAGGCGAGCACGAATCCGGACAGGCCGAGCCCCGCCGATGCGACCGAGAGCAGCGCCCGCGCGAACGCGAGCAGCGGCGTGGGCGCATCTCCGCGCAGCGAGCGCAGCCGCTGGCCGGTGACCGCCATCCCCGGCGTGCGGCCGCAGAGCGCGACGAAGCCCCAGGAGAAGGCGAGCGCGAGGCATCCGGCGAGCGCCGCCCAGAGGAGCGGAAATTCGAGCGCGAGGTCGAGCCAGTATCCGGCCTCGCCGCAGAGGATCCCCGCCAGCCAGAGGTGGCCGGCGAAAAGGGCGGCCACGAGCGCCAGATCGATCGACCAACCCGCGAGCCGGCGCATGGGCGATGCTCGCGCGGCGATCCGTCGCACCGGTGCGGCATCGCTGGCCGGGGGAGGGTCGGACGCGAAGGAAACGGCCACCGGAGCCACCCCGGGCTCCTCGGAAATGGAGAGGTTGACGGGCCCCGGCGGCCCCGAGTCGAAGCTCTGCTGCACGGACGGAAAACTACGGCCGCCGCGCGCGCGGTCAACAAAACGCCCGCGACCTTGTTTGCGGGCGCGCAGCGCGCTATTCCACGCCCCGCCATGACCAACCGCATCGAGAAGGACACGTTCGGTCCCATCGAAGTGCCGGCGGACCGCCTCTGGGGAGCGCAGACGCAGCGCTCGCTCACCAACTTCAGGATCAGCACCGAGAAGATGCCGCCCGCCCTGATCAAGGCGCTCGCGCAGGTGAAGCGCGCGGCGGCGCAGGTGAACCTGGACCTCAAGGTGCTGGATGCGAAGAAGGGCAAGGCCATCATCGAGGCGGCCGACGAGGTGATTGCCGGCAAGCACGACGGCGAGTTCCCGCTGGCCGTGTGGCAGACCGGCTCCGGCACGCAGACGAACATGAACATGAACGAGGTGCTGGCGAACCGGGCCAGCGAGATCATGGGCGGCAAGCGCGGCGAGGAGCGCCTCGTCCACCCCAACGACGACGTCAACAAGGGCCAGTCGTCCAACGACGTGTACCCCACCGCCATGCACGTGGCGGCGGTGCCGGCGCTGGTGGATCAGGTCATTCCGGCGGTGCGCAAGCTCCGCGACACGCTCTCGCACAAGAGCGAGGAGTTCAAGGGCATCGTCAAGATCGGCCGCACCCACCTGCAGGACGCCACCCCGCTCACGCTCGGCCAGGAGATCAGCGGCTGGGTGGCGCAGCTCGACCACGGCATCCGCCACGTGGAGAGCTCGCTCCAGCACCTGCGCGAGCTGGCGCTGGGCGGCACCGCGGTGGGAACCGGCCTCAACGCGCATCCCGAGTTCGCCGACCGCGTGGCCAAGGAGATCTCGCGGCTCACCGGGCACCCGTTCACTTCGGCGCCGAACAAGTTCGAGGCGCTGGCCACGCACGACGCGCTGGTGTTCGCGCACGGCGCGCTCAAGACGCTGGCGGCGTCGCTGATGAAGATCGCCAACGACGTGCGCTGGCTCGCCTCGGGCCCGCGCTGCGGCATCGGGGAATTGCGCATCCCCGAGAACGAGCCGGGCAGCTCGATCATGCCGGGCAAGGTGAACCCCACCCAGAGCGAGGCGATGACCATGCTCTGTTGCCAGGTCTTCGGCAACGACGTGGCGGTCAACATGGGCGGCGCCATGGGCAACTTCGAGCTCAACGTCTTCAAGCCGCTCATCATCCACAACTTCCTGCAGTCGGCCCGGCTCATCGCCGACGGCTGCCACAGCTTCAACGACAACTGCGCGGTGGGCATCGAGCCCGACCGCGAGCGCATCGAGAAGTCGCTGCGCGGCTCGCTCATGCTGGTGACCGCGCTCAACCCGCACATCGGCTACGACAAGGCGGCGAAGATCGCCAAGACGGCGCACAAGGAAGGCACCACCCTGAAGGAGGCGGCCCTCAAGCTCGGCTTCGTCACCGCCGAGCAGTTCGACCAGTGGGTGAGGCCGGAGGACATGGTCGGCCCGAAGGCGAAGTGACCTCGCGCTACGGGTTGAGCAGCGAGAGCGACCACGGCGCGTCGGGGCGCGGGCGCGTGTACAGCTCGCGGTCGTGCAGGCGGCCGGGGCGGTTCCACCAGAACTCGACGCTCAGAGGCGGCACGCGGTAGCCGCTCCAGTGCGGCGGCCGCGGCACGGTCTTGCCCTCGTATTTCTTCTCCAGCGCCGCGAAGCGGTCCTCCAGCTCCTGCCGGGAGCGCAGCGTCTCGCTCTGCTGCGAGGCCCACGCCCCGAGCTGCGAGACGCGCGGCCGCGTCGCGAAATACGCGTCCGCCTCGGCGTCGCTCACCCGCGCGGCGCGGCCCTCGAAGCGCACCTGCGACTCGAGCTGCGGCCACCAGAAGGTCAGCGCCGTCTCCGGGCGCGCCGCCAGCTCGCGGCCCTTGCGCGAGAGCGTGTTGGTATAGAAGACCAGCCCCTCCGCATCCACGCCCTTGAGCAGCACGACGCGGGCGGACGGCCGCCCGTCCGCTCCCGCCGTGGAGAGGGTCATGCCGGTGGCCTCGAAGATGCCGGGAGTCTTCTTGGCGCGATCGAGCAGCTCGATGAACTTCGCCAGCGGGTCCATACGGTGTCGCCCTTCTACCATGTCGATGCTAACAAGGCGCCTGTGGAGAAACTGATCGCCCGCATGGAGCGCCGCTTCGGCCGCTACGCGCCGGAGGGCATCACCCTCTGGATCGTCGGCATCTCCGGCGCGCTGCACCTGCTCGTCTTCGCCCGGCCGCA
>DATDMU010000007.1:0-17683 GCA_036518615.1 Myxococcales bacterium | reverse complement strand
TCGAGCTTGCGGGCGCGGTCGCAGATGCGCGGGTCGGTGGTGTAGACGCCGTCCACGTCGGTGTAGATCTCGCAGGCGTCGGCGTGCAGCGCAGCGGCCAGCGCCACCGCCGTGGTGTCCGACCCGCCGCGTCCCAGGGTGGTGATGTTGCCCTGCTCGTCGATGCCCTGGAAGCCGGCCACCACCGCGATCTCCTTCTTCTTCAGGCTCGCGCGCAGCCGCTCGTCGTCGATGCTGCGGATGCGCGCGTTGGCGAAGGCGGAGTCGGTGAGGATCTTCACCTGGTGTCCGAGGAAGCTGCGCGACTTGCCGCGGTTCTCCTGGATGGCGAGGGCGAGCAGACCCACCGTCACCTGCTCGCCGGTGGCGACCACCACGTCCTGCTCCCGCTGGCTGGGCCGCTTCGCCACGTCGTTGGTGAGCTTGAGCAGCCGGTTGGTCTCGCCCGCCATGGCGGAGACCACCACCACCACGTCGTGACCGGCCTTCCGTGCCGCCAGCGTGCGGCGGGCCACGTTGCGGATGCGCTCGACGTCGCCGACCGAGGTGCCGCCGTACTTCTGGACGATGAGCATCGGGGGCGAAGGTATAGTGGACGAGGCGCGGGTCGTAAATGGTGTAGATCGCCACATGCGCATCGTCCTCTCCGGAGACAGGCTCACCCTCGAGGAAGTGGGCGCTGCCGCGCGCGGCGGCGCCGAGGTGGAGATCGCCCCGCACGCGCGCGAGCGGGTGCGCGCGGCGCGGGCGCTGGTGGAGCGCATCGCCGGGGAAGGCGCGCCGGCCTACGGCATCAATACCGGCTTCGGCACGCTCGCAGAGGTCTCCATCCCCAGAGGAGACCTGCGCAAGCTGCAGCGCAACCTCATCCTCTCGCACTCCGCCGGCGTGGGCGCGCCGCTGCCGCTGCCCGAAGTGCGCGCGCTGATGCTTTTGCGCGCCAACGTCCTCTCCGGCGGCTACTCCGGAATCCGCGAGAGCACGCTGGATCTGCTCATCGAGATGCTGCGGCGCGAGGTGATTCCGGTGATTCCGGAGAAGGGCTCGGTGGGGGCGAGCGGGGACCTGGCGCCCCTGGCGCACCTCGCGCTGGTGCTGATCGGCGAGGGCGAGGCGTTCTTCCGCGGCGAGCGGATGCAGGGGCGCGCGGCGCTCGGGCGCGCCGGCCTCTCCGCGGTGGTGCTGGAGGCGAAGGAGGGCCTTGCCCTGGTCAACGGCACGCAGGCCATGCAGGCGGTGGGCGCGCTCGCGCTGCTCCAGGCGGAAGAGTGCGCGCGCATCGCGGACATCGCGGCGGCGATGACGGTGGAGGGGCTCCTCGGCTCGCACAAGCCCTTCCTCGCCGCCATCCACCGGATCCGCGGGCACCAGGGCCAGGCGCAGGTGGCCGCCCACCTGCGCAGCCTGCTCGCGCAGAGCGAGATCAATGCCTCCCACCAGGACGAGCACTGCCAGAAGGTCCAGGACCCCTACAGCCTGCGCTGCGCGCCGCAAGTGCACGGGGCGGCGCGCGACGCGCTGGCTTTCGTGCGGCGCACCCTCGAGACCGAGGCGAATGCCGCCACCGACAACCCGCTCGTCTTCGCAGAGGCGCAGGACGACGTGGCCGCGGGCAGCATCGTGAGCGGCGGCAACTTCCACGGGCAGCCGGTCTCGCAGGCGCTCGACCTCCTCGCCATCGCCTGCGCGCAGCTGCAGACCATCTCCGAACGGCGCGTGGAGCAACTGGTGAACCCGTCGCTCAGCGGCCTGCCGCCCTTCCTCGCGCGCAACTCCGGGCTCAATTCCGGATTCATGATCGCCCAGGTGACGGCCGCCGCCCTGGCGGCGGAGACCCGGCTGCTCTCCCATCCCGCCTGCGTGGACACCATCCCCTCGTCGGCAGGCCGCGAAGACCACGTCAGCATGGGAATGACGGCGGCGCTCAAGGCGCGCACCGCGGTGGAGAACGCGTGCACCGGCCTCGCCATCGAGCTGCTCGTCGCGGCGCAGGCGCTGGATCTGCGCAAGCCGTTGCGGGCGGGCGTGGGTGCGGCGGCGGCGCTGGAGGTGATCCGGAGCCGCGTGCCGCACATGGACGAGGATCGCGAGCTGCACAGGGACATCGCGGCGGTGCGCGAGATGCTGCCCGCGATCGAGACGGCAGCGCGATCGGCGGCGGGGCTCGGCTGAGGTGGTCGGATGTGCCGCGACACGGGATGGTCGGGCGCCCATCCCTGCGGCCTGACCCCACGCCGGTGCGTCTGCTACGATCCGCGCCCGAATGGACCCCGAGATCACGCAGGAAGTCCCGGCATCTTTTCCGCAGCGCGACCCCAGCGACGGCGAGGTGCGAGCGGCGACCGAGCTGCTCGAGCAGCTCGATGCGCAGGCGCGCTCGCTCGGCAAGACCGCCGCCGCGGCGCAGCTGTACTGGGCGATGGGCCGCGTCTATGCCGAGCAACTGGGCGACGCGAGGAGCGCGGCCGTCTGCCACCAGAACGCGTTCATGCTGGACCCCGCATACCGGCCGAATCTGGAATCGGCGCGCCGGCTGTTCGCCAGCGCGGGCCAGAACGACAAGGCGCTGGAGCTGCACCGCCACGAGGCGAGGCTGGCCGAAGACCCCGCTTCCCGCGCCGAGTCGCTGCGGGCGCAGTCCGCCCTGCTCGAGTCGCTGGGCCGCTGCGCCGAGGCGAGGCAGGCCGTCGAAGAGGCGCTGGCGCTCGCGCCCGATCATCTCGCCTTGCTGGACGCGGCGGCGCGCCTGGCGGAACGCGACGGCGACCGCGCGGCCGCGGCGAGGCTGCTCGTGCGCTGCGCCGACGCGGCTTCCGACCCGACGTACAAGGCGCATTCGCTGCGCACCGCGGCGCTGCTTGCGCAGCAGGCATCCGGTGAGGATGCCGATCTTCGCTCGCTCCGCGAGGAAGCGTTCCGCAAGCTGCACCAGCTGGATCCCGCCGACCCGGTGGGCTTTCTCGGCATGCTCGAGATCGCCCGCGCGGCGGACGATTGGAAGGCCGTGCTTCGCCTTTGCCAGGAGAAGGCGGAGAGGAGCGGCAGCGCCGCCGACCGCGGGCTGGTCGCGGCGGTCTCCGCCTGCCGCCTCGGCGCTCCCGAGGCGCTCGCGGAAGCGATGGCGCCGCAGCAGGCCGCAGAGGAAGAAGCGGCCGCCGCTGCGCAGGCGCGCGCCGCGGCACAGCGCGATCCTGCCGCCGCTCGAGAACGCTTCGTGGCGCTCGGCGAAGCGCTGGAGGCGCAGGCCCCCGAAGAGGCGGCGGCGCATTACCTCCAGGCGGCATGGTGCGCCGAGCGGACCAGCGATCGCGAGGGTGCAGCCTCGCTCGCGCGGCGCGTGCTCCAGTTCGTGCCCTGGGAGCCGGCGGCGGTGCGGGTGTTGACGCGGATCCTGCCGTCGCTGGACCGGCCCCTCGAGCTGGCGGATCTCCTCGAACAGGCAGCGCCGCGGCTCCAGCGCGGGCCGGCGGACGTGCTGCTCGAGGCGAGCGAGCTCTCGCGCGCCGCAGGCGACGAGGGGCGCGCGATGGCGCTTCTCCGCAAGGCGCGGGCCCTGGACCCTTCCTCCGCCGCGGCGCGCAGCGCCCTGCTCTCGCTTGCATCGCTGCCCGGCTCCGAGCGCATCGACCTGCTCGCGGAGGAGGCGCAGAAGTCCACCCCCGCCCGCGCCGGCGCGCTGCATGCAGAGCGCGCCGCCCTCCTGGAAGCAGAGGGGCGCGCCGAAGAGGCCGTGCAGGCCTGCGCCCAGGCGCTGGCCATCGCGGGAGTGGACCTGGCGGTGCTGCAGAGGCTCGCGCGCCTGCAGCTGCGACGCGGCGAGGACGAGGCAGCGCTCGCGGTGCTGGTGCGGATCGCCGAGACGCTGCCGGCGGGCGCGCCGCGCGCCGATGCGTACAGCCGCGCCGCCGGGCTGGCGGAGTGGAAGCTGGGCAATCCCGGGCGCGCGCTGGAACTGTACCGCCTCGCGGCGCCCGAATCCGTCTTCGCCCTGGCGCAGCTCGCGCGACTGCTCGTCTGGACCGGCGCGCCCGCGGAGGCGGCCGCTGCGTTCGAGCAGCTGGCCGGCGCCGCGCAGACGCCCGCCGAGCGCGACGATGCGCGCCGGGTCGCCGCGTCGCTGCTCCACCACCGGGCGGGAGAGCCGCAAAGGGCTGCCGTCCTCTTGCGCGCGCTGCTCGCCGACGTTCCCGGCGACCTGGGCGCGGCAGCCGCGCTGGCGGCCGTGCCCGGCGACGAGGAGACGGAGCGCAAGGAGCGCGCGGAGCTGCGCGCGCGGCTCGCCTCCTCGTGCCAGGACCCGCGCGTCGCGTCGCTCTTCTGGTGCCAGTCGGCCGAAGACCGCGGCGCCGCGGGCGATGCGGAGGGCGCGCTCGACGCATACAGGCGCGCCGTCGCCATCGAGCCGCGGGACAGCCTCGCGCAGGACCGCGTGGAGCAGGCGCTGCGCGCCTCGGGACGCCGCGCGGAGCTGGCCGAAGTCCTGACCGCGCGCTGCTCGTCGGCGGACGCCCAGACCCGCGCAGCGCTCGCGCTGCAGCGGGCGCAGATCTTCACCGAGCTCGGGCGCCTGGAGGACGCGTCCGCGGCGTATGGCGAGGCGCTGGAGAGCGATCCCGACTCGGTGCTCGCGCTGAGGGGCGCGCGCCGCATCGCGGAGAGCAGGGGCGACCGCGAGGAGGCGATGCGCCTGCTCTCGCGCGAGGCCAGCCTCGCGCACGACGCCGGCGCCATGGTGGAAGCGGCGCTCCTCGCCGAGCATCTGGGCAGCCGCGGCGACGGCGTCGACCACCTGGCCGCGGCGCTGCACCGGGACCCGGGCGATCAGAGCGCGGCCGGGGAGCTTCGCGGCATGCTCGGCGACGACGCGCCCCGCGCGCTCGCCGGCATCTTCGAGAAGGTCGGCCATGCCCACGAGGACGACAAGGCCGCAGCCGTCGCCTGGACGCAGGCCGCGCAGATCGAGCTCGGCGAGCTGAACGACGCGCCCGCCGCCTTCTTCGCCAGCGGCCGCGCGCTCTCGCGCGATCCGCACAACGCCCTCGCGCTGGAGCTGCGCGCCGACGCCGCGGAGGCGGCCGACCGCAGGCCGGAAGCTGCCGAGGCGCTGGAGAAGCTGCTCCAGCTCTTCCCGGACGATGCGCGCGCGGCCGCCTGGACGCCGCGGCTCGGCCGGCTCTACGCCGATCTGGGCGAGCCCGCGAAAGCCCTCGCCCTTCTCGCCCCCGGCATCGACACGCTCCCTCCGGCCCTGCTGGTCCAGCTCGCGCCGGGGGCGCAGGCGCTTCCGGCGGAGGACGCGGCGCGGGTCTACCGGCGCCTGCTCGAGGCGTTCCCGGCTGCGGCGGAACCCGCGCCGACCGACGCGCAGCTCGCGCAGTGGAGCTCCGCCCTGGCGGCGCACCACCTTTCGCTGGGCGAGAAGGACGAGGCCCTGCAGGCCTTCCGGCGCGTCTTGCGGCACGACCGCGACGACGCAGCCGCCCTGCGCGCGCTCGCGGAGTCCGGCACGACCGACGAGGCCATCGCCGCGCAGCGCGCGTGGTTGCGGCTCTCCTCGGCGCCCGAGCCGGTCCACGCCCTCTTCAAGCTCTTCCTCTCCGCGCAGCGGCCCGACGCCGCATTCTGCGCCGCCGCCGTCCTCGCCGGCCTTGGGCTGGAGACCGCCGAGGAGCGGGCGCTCTACGAGGCGGAAGCGCGCAAGCCTCCGCCGGTGGAGCTGCCGCAGCTCGCGGACGGCCCGACCCTGCATGCCGGCAGCGACGCCGGCGCCGTGCGCGAGCTCCTCGCCGCGGCCGCGGCGGAGCTGCCCCGCGCGCTGCCGACGGACATGAGCGGCGGCCGTGCTGCGCTGGTCAAGGGCGACAACCCGGTGCGCCGGGTGCTGGCGGCCCTGGCGCGCGCGCTGGGAATGCCCGAGCCGCAGCTCTTCCTCGCTCGCGGCGAGCCGGGCGTGGTGGCGCCGGTCGCGGGAGAGCGGCCGGGGTTGCTGGTCGGCGCCGAAGTGCCCAGGCGCTTCCCGCCGCGGCAGCAGCGCTTCCTCCACGCCCGCGCGCTCGCGCACATCCGCCGCGGAACCCACCCGCTCGCCGCCCTCTCGGCCGCGCAGCTCGCCAGCATGACCGGCGAGCTCATCCGCCTTGCCGCGCCACACGGCACCGACCTCTCGCAGCTTCCCCGCGCGGACCCGGCGGTGGCGGAGATGCTGGCGCGGCACGTCGGTCCCGAGGCGCGGGCGCGGCTCTCCGGGCTGGCGGCCCGCGCGGCGGCGGCGGAGACGGACTGGGAGGCTCTCGCCCTCGGCATCCGCGAGAGCGCCGAGCGCGCCGGCCTCGCCCTCTGCGGCGATCCCGCCGCCGCGCTGGCCGTCGTCTCGGCGGAGACGCAGGGCGGCCTCGCGAGCCCGGAGGTGTCGCGCCTCGTCCGCTTCGCGCTCAGCGACGCATACCTGGAAGCGCGCGCGAAGTAGCGGGGCGCTTCCGGCTCACTCCTCGCCGACGATCGCCTCCGGCGAAAAGCGCGTCTTGAGCAGCTCGCAGGCGGCGCGCACCTGCGCCTCCTCGCGGCCGTCGAAGGTGACCTTGACGCGGTAGGGGGCCTCGTCGAAGCGCGGATAGCTGCCGATGCCCACCGCGGGAAACGCCGCCACCACCGCGTCGAGGTGCTCCGCCAGCGTGCCCTCCCCCACGTTGAAGTAGAGCGCGCGGGAGAAGATGGGCGTCACCCGGAAGCGCTCGCGGATGCGCAGGAAGCCCTCCCGCAGGAGCGAAGGCACGCCGGGCAGGATGGTGACGTTCTCGAGCGAGATCACCGGGAAGAGAAAGCCTTCGTGGAACTCGACCCGCGCGCCCTCCGGCACTTCCGCCAGCCGCCGCAGCGCGGGCTTGAGCGAGGGCCCGAGCCGCGCGTGGAGCAGCTCGAGGGTGCGCGCGTCGTGGACCACGCCGCGGCCGAAGGCCTGCGCCACCGCCGCGATGGTCACGTCGTCGTGGGTGGGGCCGATGCCGCCGCTGGTGAAGACCCACTGCGCCGCGGAGAGGCAGCGGCGCAGCGCATCGACGATGAGCGGCACTTCGTCGGGAACCGTCTCGATGCGGCGCAGGTCCACCCCGAGCGCGCGCAGCTCGCGGGCGAGGAAGGGCCCGTTCTCGTCCTGCACCTTGGCGGAGAGGATCTCGTTTCCGATGACGACGATGGCCGCGGTGCTCATTCGACGATTCCGTAATCGCGGATCTTCTTGATCAGGGTGGTGCGCGACACTCCCAGCCTCTGGGCGAGCTTGCTGCGGTTTCCCTTCGTCTCCCGCAGCCCGCTCTCGATCAGCTCCTTCTCCAGCGCCCCCACCGCGGTGGCCAGATCGCTGCCCAGCCCCTTCTGCACCAGCGCGGCGAGGTGGGCCGCGGTTCCCGGCGCGCGCGCCGCGTGTTGCGCGCGCAGCTCCGGCGGGATCACCTCCGCATCGCCTGCCAGCACGCAGAGCCGCTCGATCTCGTTCTCCAGCTCGCGCACGTTGCCCGGCCAGTGCCACTCGTAGAAGGCGGCCATCAGATCGGGATGCAGCCGCTTGCGCCCGCTCCCGCTGCGCTGCGCCACGGCGTCGAGGAAATGCTCCACCAGGACCGGGAGGTCTTCCAGCCGATCGCGCAGCGGCGGCACCTCCAGCGCCACCACGTGCAGGCGGTAGAAGAGGTCCTCGCGAAACTCGCGCCGCACCACCGCCTCGCGCAGGTCCTTGTTGGACGCGGCGATGATGCGCACGTCCACCCGCTCCGGCCGGGTGCCGCCCACCGGCACGAAGGTCCCTTCCTGGAGCACGCGCAGGAGCTTCACCTGCATGGCCGGGCTCATGTCGGCCACTTCGTCGAGGAAGAAGGTGCCGCCGTCGGCCACCTTGAAGAGGCCGGGCTTGTCGCGGTTGGCGCCGGTGAACGAGCCCTTCAGGTGGCCGAAGAGCTCCGACTCGAGGAGCTGGTCGTTGAGGGCCGAGCAGTTCTGCGCCACGAACTGCTTCTGCCTGCGCGGGCCGTTGAAGTGCAGGGCGCGGGCGATCAGCTCCTTGCCGGTGCCGTTCTCGCCGTGCACCAGCACGGTCACGTCGCTCGCCACCAGCTTGTCGAGCAGGGCGTAGAGCCTGCGCATCGGCTCGCTCTTGCCGATGATGTCGGCGAAGCGGTAGCGCCCCACCAGCTCGTCCTGCAGGTCGCGGATGCGCTTCTCCCGCAGCGCCACCGCGGCGTGGTAGGCGTCGATCTCCTGCACGGTGGTGTCCATCAGATCGGCCAGGCGAGGGACCTCGCGCGCCTCGATGCGCTGGATGCCGTCGAAGGCGGACTCGGGGTCCTGGACCGGCAGCGAGAGCGCCTTGACCGTCTCCAGCGCCCGGTCGCGCGCACGCGGCGCCTTCTCGCTGACGAGAAAGCCGCAGGCGAAGAGCGAACCCTGCCGATCGCCCGCGAAGGAGATGGGCGTGCCCACGATCTCGAGCCCCATGTGGCAGGGGCCGAGCAGCTCGGTGCCGCCGCGGAGCCGAGTCACCGCCTTCTCGATGCTCTGGTTGCAGCGGCGAAACCCCTCCCTGTCGCCGAGGCAGGCGGTGCAGACGCGGTTCTGCGGCGGGATGATGATGCCCTTGCCGTGGTCCAGCACCCTGCCGCGCGGGTCGGTGAAGGACAGCTCGATGCCCCACCAGCGCCGCACCGTGTCCCGGATCCGCCGGACGATCTGCAGCTCTTCCAGGCGGGTGGAGTCGATGGGCATCTCTCACCCGAGCTGCTGCTGCAGCGCCGCGGCGCAGAGGTCGGCCACCTCGGGGATGGGCCGCGTCCCGTCCACCGAGACCACCGAGGCGAGCGTTCCCACCAGCCGCGAGTACTCGCGCTCGATGGTGGCGAGCTGCTGCGCCGTCTCGTAGCGCTCCAGCCTGGCCCCGCGGCTGCGCACCCGCTCCAGCGCGATGGCGGCGGGGACGTAGAGGAAGAGCGTGAGGTCGGGCCGCCGCGCGAAGCGGTTGGCCTGGGTGATGAACTCGTGCGAGACGGTGGCGCCCTGGTAGGCGAGCGAGGAGAGGGTGTAGCGGTCGAGGATCACGTCCTCGCCCCGGGCGAGGCGCGGCTCGATCTGCGCGCCCAGGTGATCGAGCCGGTCGGCGGCGAAGAGCAGCGCCATCACCCGCTCGTCCACCATGCCCAGCTTTCCGTCGGCCTGGGTGGTGGCCGCCCGTCCCGCGAGGATCTGGCGGATGAGCAGCCCCACCGGCCCTTCGCTGGGCTGGTGCGCGAGGAACACCGTGCGGCCCTGCTTCTGCAGCCTCTCCGCGAGCAGCCGCGCCTGCGTGGTGGTGCCGGCGCCGTCCAGCCCCTCGAAGACGATGAAGCGGCCGTGGTTCACGGATCGATGCCCAGCGCGGCGCGCAGCTCGCGCACGCGCGCTTCCAGGCGCAGCTCGCGGCGCAGGTTGGTCCGCCCCCGCGCGTAGCTGCGAAGCGCGTCCCAGAGGAGCAGCAGGTCGAGCAGGGCCAAAGGATAGAGGAAGAGCGGCGGCCGCGCCGAATCCCAGAGCAGCTTGCCGCAGATGCCCGCCAGCACCGCCCAGGCGAATCCTTCCAGGGCGGCGCGGAGGAAGAGGTCCACCGACCTGCGCACGCGCGAGGCGGCGGCGAGCCGGGAAAGCTCCTGCTCCAGTGCGCCGTTCTCGTGCATCGCGCGCGCTGTACTCCCGCGGAGGTTGGCAGTCAATCAGAGCTCTTGCAGGGGAAAAGGCGTGCCGCAGTCGCTGCAGCGGGCGTCCGGGAGAACGCGGGCGAAGCACGACGGACAGCTCACGGTGTCGCCTCCTTCCGGCCGCGCCTCGCGCGCAGGCTGCGCGCTGTAGCGCTGCTTGCGCTGCCCGCAGCCGTCGCACACCGCATCGAGCGAGGCCGCGCCGCACCACGGGCAGACGGCGGTCTCGGCCGGAACGGGCGTTCGCGGACCGGCATCGCGCTCGCGGCCAAGGTCCAGCTCGACTTCTCCCGTCCACGACGACACGGCGTCGGGATCCGCGCTCAGCGCGGTCCGCTCCAGCGCGAGCGGGCCTGCCGTCCAGGACGGCGGCGCACCGGCGCCCTGGTCGATGCTGGTGGGCTCGAGATCGGGCACCACCTCCAGCGCGACGGCCAGCTCCCCGCCGGCCTCGAGTGTCGGCAAGAGGCCCTCCAGCAGCGGCGGGCGATCGGAGCCGCCGTCCTGGCTCTCGCGCAGCGCCTTGCCGCAGGAAGCGCACTCCGCCTGGGAGTCGGGGTTTTCGGCGTCGCAGAGCGGGCAGCGCATGGCGTTTCCAGCGTACCATCGGGGACGCCTGCCCCAAAAAGACAAAGCGTCACGCCCCGGGTGGGAGCGTGGCGCTTCTTGCGGCCACCTGCGCGCTGGTCGTTGCCGCGCATGACGCTGGCCGATCGAGTGGCCGCGTCGGCCTTCTGGTCGGCGCTACGGCGCGATGACGGGTCAGTGCAGGGGAACCGATCCCGTCAGCGGGACGAAACGCACGTTCATCAGCACCCTGCGGTCGAGCAGTCCCGAGCCGGGCAACCTGCGCCAGAGCTGCAGCTCCTGGTGGTCGGGATCCGGCCCCACCGGAATCACCAGGCGTCCTCCCGGAGCCAGCTGCTCGAGCAGAGGCGGCGGCACCACCGAAGGCGCCGCTGCCACCAGGATGGCGTCATACGGGGCCGCCTCGGGCCACCCCTCCGCGCCGTCGCCCACGCGGAACTCCACGTTCGTGTATCCCAGCTCGCCGAGGACGCGCTGCGCGCGATGGGACAGCTCGGGGACGATCTCCACGGTCCGCACCGTGTTGCCCAGCGGCAGAAGCTCGCAGAGGATCGCCGTCTGGTAACCGCTGCCGGTGCCGACCTCCAGCACCCGCTCGTGGCCCTGCAGGTCCAGCGCCTCGGTCATGGCGGCTACGATGTAGGGCTGCGAGATGGTCTGGCCGTACCCGATCTCCAGCGGGTGGTCGCCTTCGGCGTGTTCCTGCGCACCCTCCGGCACGAAGAAGCGGCGCGGCACCCGCGCGAACGCCGCCAGCACCCGCGCGTCGCGGATTCCCTGCTCGATGAGCCGGCGCACGAGCTTGCCCTCGTGAGCGGCGGGGCGAAGCCCGTCCATGGCGGCCTGAACCTACGCCTCGTGGGGAAAGTGCGAAAGCCCGATCCGGTTCCCTTCCGGATCGCGCAAATACAGCGTCCAGCGGGTGCGGTGGACGATCTCGATGCCCAGCCTGGCCAGCTTCTCCTCCCAGAGCGCGCGCTCCGCGGGCGTGATCCGCAGCGCCAGCAGATGCAGGCCGCCGTGCGGGTCGCGGAAAGGGGTGGGAGGGCGCTCCGCCTCGCAGGCCTCCAGGGCCAGAAACTCCTCTCCCGAGCCCACCGAGAGCCAGATCGAGCGCTCGCCCGGCCGCCCATCCTCCCAAGGCCAGCGCCGCAGGAGCCGCATCCCCAGCACTTCTACGTAGAACCGCTCTGCGGCGCCCAGATCCTTCACCTGGATGGCGAGATGATGATGTCCGTGGACCTGCGGCACGGCGCCAGTATAAATGAGCGCGCCTATGCTGCCTCGCGAACAGATCCGCAACATCGCCATCGTCGCCCACGTCGACCACGGAAAGACGACGCTGGTGGACTGGCTCTTCCGCCAGACCGGCACCTACCGCGCCAACGAGCAGGTGCAGGAGCGGGCCATGGACTCCAACGACCTGGAGCGCGAGAAGGGCATCACCATCCTCGCCAAGAACACGGCGGTGACCTACCGGGGAGTGAAGATCAACATCGTCGACACGCCGGGCCATGCCGACTTCGGCGGCGAGGTGGAGCGCGGGCTGCGCCTGGTGGACGGCGTGCTGCTCCTGGTCGACGCAGCGGAGGGCCCGCTCCCGCAGACGCGGTTCGTGCTCGGCAAGGCGCTCGCCCTCGGCCTGCCCGCCGTGGTTGTGGTGAACAAGATCGACCGGCAGGACGCGCGCCCGGCGGAGGTGCTCGACGCCATCTACTCGCTCTTCATCGACCTGGGCGCGAACGAGCACCAGATCGAGTTTCCCGTCATCTATTGCGTTGCCCGCGCCGGGCGCGCCTCCTTCCGCCTGAGCGACTTCGACGATCTGCCCGCGGGCAGGGCCGCCGCGCCCGGAGCCGCGCCCCACTCCGGAGAGGAGCCGGGAAAGCGCTCGCGCACGCTCGAGCCGCTGCTCGACGCCATCCTCGAGACCGTGCCGCCGCCGAAGAAGGCGGAGAGCACGCACGACAAGCTGCAGATGCTGGTCGCGAACCTCGACTACGACGACTACGTCGGGCGCCTCGCCATCGGGCGGCTGAGCAGCGGCAGCATCGAGGTGGGGCAGACGGTGGCGGTGTGCCGCGCCGACGGCTCGACGCCGAAGGGGAAGGTGACCAAGATCTACGCCTTCGAGGGCCTGAAGAAGGTGGAGCTCCCCGAGGCCGGGCCGGGCGAGATCATCTGCCTCGCCGGCCTGGAGGAAGTCTCCATCGGCGACACCATCGCCGACCCCGAGCACCCCATCCCGCTCGAGCGCATCCACGTCGACGAGCCCACCATGTCGATGGTGTTCAAGGTGAACGACGGGCCCTTCGCCGGGCGGGAGGGCAAGTACGTGACCTCGCGCAACCTGCGCGAGCGGCTGCAGCGCGAGTCGTACCGCAACGTCAGCATCCGCGTGTACGACACCGAGAGCCCCGACTCCTTCAAGGTGGTGGGCCGCGGCGAGCTGCAGCTCGCGGTCATCGTCGAGACCATGCGGCGCGAGGGGTACGAGCTGACCGTCTCCAATCCCGAGCCGATCACCAAGGAAGTGAACGGCCAGGTGCACGAGCCGATGGAGCTGATGGTCTGCGACGTGCCGCAGAGCGCGGTGGGCGTGGTGACCGAGCGGCTGGGGCCGCGCAAGGGCCGCATGACCGAGATGCAGAACATCGGCTCGGACCGGGTGCGGCTCACCTTCCGCATTCCGGCGCGCGGCCTGGTGGGGTTCCGCAACGAGTTCCTCACCATCACCCGCGGCGAAGGCATCATGTCCTCGCAGTTCGACGGCTACGAGCCCTGGCACGGCAAGGTGCCCAAGCGCGCGAACGGCGCCATCGTCTCCGACCGCGAAGGGGAGACGGTCGCCTACGCGCTCTTCGACATCCAGGAGCGCGGAGACCTGTTCTACGGCCCCGGCGTGCCCGTCTACGAGGGGATGATCTGCGGCGAGCACGCCCATCCCACCGACCTGGACGTGAACGTGTGCCGCGGGCGCAAGCTCACCAACGTGCGCGCCGCGACCCGCGACGAGAACGTGATCCTCACCCCGCCGCGGACCATGTCGCTGGAGAAGGCGCTGGAGTGGATCAACGAGGACGAGCTGGTGGAGGTCACGCCCAGGAACGTGCGCCTGCGCAAGAAGGTGCTGCCGGCGGGAGATCGCTACCGGCTGGACCGCGAGAGGAAGCGCGCCGACGGCGTGATCTGAGCCTTCGCTCCTCAGGCGTGGGCGGCGGCCTGCGGCTCCTCCACCGCCGGTGGCGCCTCGCGGGCATCGATGGGGAGCGTGAGGCGGAAGAGCGCGCCGCCGGACGTGCCGCGCGAAACCGACAGCGAGCCGCCGTGGATGCGGGCGATCTCGGAGGAGATCCAGAGGCCGAGGCCGTTGCCGGAGTCGCCCTTGGTGCTGAAGAAGGGCAGGAAGATCTGCTCGTGGATCTTCTCGGGAACGCCGGGCCCGTTGTCCTCCACCTCCACCACCGCGAATCCGTCCTCCTTGCGCAGCCGCAGCGCGATGCGCGGGTGGGGCCGCTCCGCCACCGCGTCGGCCGCGTTGGAGAGAAGGTTCACCAGCACCTGGCCGAGCAGCGTGGGCTGGCAGAACACCTCGGGCATCTGCGCATAGGCCCGCACCATCGAGACGCGGTTGCGCAGCCGGCTCTCCATCAAGGTGAGGGCGAGATCGATCTCGTGCGCCAGATCCACGCTGCGCCGCTCGCCGCTGGAGAGGCGCGCGCCGTTGCGCATCGCCTCGAGGATGTCGCGCATCCGCCCCACCGACGAGAGCAGCCGCGGGACCCGCTTCTCCGCGGAGGCGGGGTCGTTCGCCAGCATCTGCACTTGAAGCCCGAGCGCGTTGAGCGGATTCGCCAGCTCGTGGGCGAGGCCGCCCGCGAGCGTCCCCAGGTTGAGCAGGCCGAAGTGGCGCGCGAACTCGCCTCGCGCCTGGTGCTCCCGCCGGCGCAGGCGGTCCTGGACGAACGCGCCGCCCATGCTCACCACCGCCATGCAGGCGAGATAGGAAGTCGCGACCGCTGTGAGCGGATGCATCGGCGCCGCGCGGAGCGCCAGGGGCAACAGCGCGGTGACCAGCACTTCGCCGTTGAGCAGCGCCGCCTCCCCGAGCCGGAGCGGCACCAGGATGGAGACGCCGGCCTGCACCAGCATCATGGAGAAGAGGTAGGGGGTTCCTGACGAGCCGGTGAAGAACAGCGCCCCCTCGATGGTGCCCGCGGTGAGCGCCACGGCGACCAGCAGCACCAGGAAGGGCGCGCCGGTGCGGCCCCAGCGCGCGCAGGCCACGAGCAGGAGCGCCGCCAGAAGGCGCATGGCGAAGAGCGGAAGGAAGGCCTGCGGCACGAGCGCGCGATCGAGCGCCGAAAACGCCACCAGCAGTCCCGCCGAGAGCACGCAGGCCGCCCGCACCGCGCCGCGCTGCGAGCGCTCAAGCTCCTCGGCATAGGACGGCATCGGGCTGTCGCGGCGAATGACCACGCGCGGAGGCTACTCAGCGCGCTCGAGGGCACCAGTCAGGGACCGCCGCAACTGCTCACTGCCGACCACCTTCGAGGCCGCGGTGGCGCAGCGTGTCGGCGGGGCTTGATCGCCTCGCGGCCACCCTGCATTGTGCGCGCATGTTCCAGCCGGATCTTCTCGAGGGCAAGACGTTCGTGGTCACGGGCGGCGGCAGCGGGCTGGGCGCGGCCATGGCGGCGCGCTTCGCAGGCCTCGGCGCGCATGTGGTGGTGCTGGGGCGGCGAAAGGAGAAGCTGGACGAGACCGTGGCCGCCATCGCCGGCGAAGGCGGCAAGGCCAGCGCCTTCTCCTGCGACGTGCGCGACTTTGCCGCGGTGCACGAGGTGGCGTCGCGCATCGGCGAGGTGCACGGCCTGGTGAACAATGCCGCGGGCAACTTCCTCGCCGCCGCGGAGGACCTTTCCGCCAATGCCTTCAAGGCGGTGGTGGACATCGTGCTGGGCGGCACCTTCAATTGCACCAGCGCGTTCGGCAAGCGCATGATCGAGGCCGGCAAGGGCGGGGCCGTCGTCAACATCGTCACCACCTATGCGTGGACCGGCTCTGCCTTCGTGCTCCCTTCCGCCTGCGCCAAGGCGGGCGTGCTCGCGCTGACGCGGTCGCTCGCGGTGGAGTGGGCGGCGTACAAGATCCGCGTCAACGCCATCGCGCCCGGGCCGGTGCCCACGCCGGGCGCGTTCTCGCGGCTGATGCCCGACCCGTCGCTGGAGGAGATGGCGAAGAGCCGCGTGCCGCTCAAGCGCTTCGGCACGCCGCGGGAGATCGCCGACGCCGCCGTCTTCCTCATGAGCGACGGCGCGGGCTACGTGACCGGGGACTGCCTCACCGTGGACGGCGGCGAGTGGCTGCGCAACGGAGGCGAATTCAGCTGGGCCACCGACTACGACCGCGACAACCTCAAGCAGATGCTCCGCGCCATGCGCGGCAAGGAGAAGTGATCAGCGCGAGAGCAGCTCCTTCACCGCCTTGAACTTCTCGTTGGGGATCACCACCGAGAGGACGTACTGCTCGATGAGCCAGCGCCCGTCCGACCGGACCATCACCCCGCTGCCGCGCGCCGGCCCCAGGTTCTGCGTCTCCAGATCCTCCTCGAACCAGGCCACCTCGCCGCGCGCCGCCACCCGCCTTCGCACCCCGCGGAACGACCACGCCTTGCCGCGCGCGAAGTACGGGTGCGCGTAGGCGCGGAACGACGGCACGTCCCAGCGCTCGCTCGCGTCGGTGCCGAGGAAGACTCCGCCGGGGGCGAAGTGGGCGAAATAGCGCTCCTCATCGGCGCGGGCGGCGGCGTCGTGGAAGTCGTCCAGCTCCCGCGCCACGGCGTCCGCGGGCGGCGCCGCAGGCACGTGGGCGCAGGCGATCAGGAGAGCTGCGAGGTGACCTGCTCGTCGAACTCGCGGGGAATCTCGCACTTCACCTCTCCGTTCTCGCGCCGCACCGGCAGGGCGACGAAGCGATCGGCCCGCTTCCAGAAGATGTCGGGGCTGAGCGGCGCGGGTCCGCTCTCGAAGGCCTGCAGCGCGCCCGCGGCGATGCCCGGCAGGACGCGGAGGCTGCGCGCGTCGGCGATGGAGTGGCAGAGCAGGATGTGCGCGCTGGGCATGGCGACGAGGCATCCGAAGGGCGTGGCCGCGCCGAGCAGCTCGTCGGCGGCGAGCCCGAGGGTGGCGACGAAGACCGAGCGCCCGCTCACCGCGAAGATGCGCGCCGAGGCGATCTCCAACGGGTTCAGCTCCACCCGCTCCTGCTCCTTGACGTTGGCGAGCGCCAGCGCCACCAGCTCCGGAGCGGGCCGCTCCCAGGCGGAGAGGTCCGCCGCCCGCACCGGCGTGACGAAGCTCGGCAGATCGAGCACCAGTACCGCGTGGAGGTCGCCGGCGATGGCCGCGGAGATGGCGCCCGGCCCCAGCGATTCCTTGCGCTGCACCCGCAGCTTGAGCTTCTGGCGCGCCCTGGCGAAGTCGCCCCGCACCGCGTCCAGCTCGCGCCCGAGCTTCTCCTCGGCGATGCGCCGGTCGAGCTCGTCGCGCACCCTGCCCCGCCAGGCGGCGCGCGGCGCTCCGGCGCAGCGATGCGCCAGCGGCAACAGCGGCAGGTCCCAGCCGGCCAGGCGGACGTAGTCGTCGCGCAGCTCGAACATCTCGCCCCGCGCCTGCAGCTCGGCGCGGACGGCGTCATGGAAGGCGGTGTAACCGGCCTCGTCGAAGAGGCGGCCCCACTCCGGAATCCGTGCCGCCAGCGCGGCGAAGCCCATTCAGAACACGTACCGGATCCGCGGCATCACCGCCAGCGACGGCACGGTCAGCGAGTCCCGGGTGAAGGTGTAGCGGAAGATCGCGTCGAGCCCAACGGCGAAGTGGTCGAGGCGCGTGTCGTAGTCGAGCGCGAACCCGGTGCCGAGGTGCAGCCCGGGCACGTGGTCGGGGACCACGCCGTCCTTGCGCACCGGCCCCGGCGAGAGGTCGGTGAAGCCGCCCAGCGCCTTGAGCGAGAGCAGCGTCCGCGGGGCGATCGCCAGGCCGTACGAAGCACCCACTTCCAGGAAGGTGGCGCCGAACGAGTCGGCGCCGAGGCAGCCGCCGCCCTGCGGGTCGAGCTGGTAGCAGGAGGCGCTGGCGGCGCCGATGCCGAGCGAGAGGAAGAGCGCCGCGCGCGTCGAGATCTCACGTCCCACCGTCAGTCCGAGATAGGGCTGCGCCGCGGAGAACGCCGTCGAGCCCCCGAGCGCGCTGAAGACGCCGAGCGACGCCTCCACGAAGGTGCCGCGCCGGGGCGCGTCGTCGACGCCCAGGGCGGCTGCCCCGGATGCCGGCGCCGCCTGCGCGGCAGAGGCGGCGAGGAGCGCGGCGAACAGGGCG
>DATDMU010000006.1:0-3964 GCA_036518615.1 Myxococcales bacterium | reverse complement strand
TTGACCACGTCGTCCACCTCGGCGACGCGCTGGTTGGGGAGCGTGGGCAGGAGCGTTCGCCCCATCCTCTGGAGTGCTTCCTCCGCCATCGGCGTGCGCACCCAGCCCGGGGAGACGAGGTTCACCCGCACCTTCGGCGCGAGCTCCACCGCGATGGACATCATCATCGACTGCACCGCGCCCTTGGAGGCCGCGTAGTGGGAGTGTCCGGGCTCGCCGCGCTGTCCGGCGGTGCTGCCGACGAAGACCGCGCTGCGCAGGCCGCACGCGAGCAATTCGCGCACCAGATAGAAGCCGGAGAAGACGTTGATCCGGAACATCTCCTCGAGCGCGCGCGCCTCGATGCTGGCGATGGGCCCAGGGCCGTAGATCCCCGCGGAGTGCACCAGGATCTCGACCTTGCCCAGCTCCTCGCGGGCGGCGCGGACGGCGGCGGCGCAGCCCTCCTCGGCGCCGAGCTCCGCGCGCACCGGGAAGGTCCCTTCCGGGGGGTCGTGCGTGCGGTGCTGGGCGGCCACGCGCACGCCCTGATCGACGAGGGCCTGCGCGATGCCCCGGCCGATGCCGCTGGAGGCGCCGGTCACCAGCGCCGTCCGCCCCTTGAGGTCCGGATAGATCGGAAACATTGCCCATTCTTCGCACACATGCTCGATTGACGCGAAGTGCTCGCCGCGCTGGTCATCTTCGTCGCCACCTACCTGTTCCTCGCAGGAGCGGAATTGCCGTTCCTGCGGCTGGACCGCCCTGGCGGCGCGGTCGCCGGAGCGGTGGCCATGGTGGCCTTCGGCGTCCTCACGCCGGCGCAGGTGTACGGCGAGGCCATCTCCTGGGACACGCTCGTCCTGCTCCTCGGGATGATGGTGATCACGAGCGTGATGGCGCGCGCGGCCATCTTCCGCTGGATCTCCTGGTTCGCGCTGCGGCGCGCCCACGGCCCCCGCGCGCTGCTCGCGGTGCTGGTCGTGGTGGCGGGCGCGCTCTCGGCGCTGCTGGTCAACGACACCGTCTGCGTCATGTGCACGCCGGTGGTGCTGGCCATGGTGGAGGCGGCCGCGCTGCCCGCCGTCCCCTACCTGCTCGGCCTCGCCTTCGCCTCCAACGCCGGCTCGGTCGCGACGCTGACGGGAAATCCGCAGAACATGCTGATCGGCACCTTGAGCGGCATACCCTACGCGAGCTTCTCGGCTGCGCTCCTCTTGCCTGCCGCGCTGTCGCTTCTCGCCGTTCTCGCGGTGCTGCTCGCCGTCTTCCGGCGCGAGCTTGCCTGGAAGCGGCTCGACATCGACGTGCCGCCTCCGGTCCTCGATCGCAAGCTGGCGCTTCTGTGCGCGGCCGCGCTTCTCTTCGTGGTCGCCGGCTTCCTGCTCGGCTACAGCCTCGCCTGGACGGCGATGACCGGCGCAGCGCTCCTGCTCGCGCTCTCGCGCCAGCCGCCGCGGGAGATGTTCGCGGAGGTGGACGGCACGCTCCTGCTCTTCTTCGCCGGGCTCTTCGTCGTCACCCACGGCGTGGCCCAGGCGGGCATCACCGAGCGCATCCACTCCGCGCTCGCGCCCTTCTTTGGCGTTGACGCAACGCAGCAAACGCTTCGATTCGGCCTCTTCACGGTGGCCGCCTGCCAGCTGGTCAGCAACGTCCCCTTCGTCCTTCTCGCGGCGCACTGGGTGCCCAGGCTGGCCGACCCGCACCTCGGCTGGCTGTCGCTCGCGCTCTTTTCCACCCTCTCCGGCAACCCCACCCCGGTGGCTTCGGTCGCGAACCTGATCGTGCTCGAACTCGCTGGAAGCAAAGGGAAAATCCCCTTCCTGCGCTTCCTCTGGGTGGGGGCGCTCTGCACCTTCGTGCCGCTCGCGCTGGCGCTCGGGTGCCTGCTCGTCGAGCGCGGGCACCTCCTGCATGAAATACTGCCTCCCTGACCGCCGTAGAAGACCTCGTGGACTCGGCAATCTCGCTTCCCTTGCCCTTCGCGCCCTCCACCGACCTGGTCCGCCCGGCCTGCCCCGCCGACGAGGCGGAGTGGGCGCGCGCCGCGGCCGGCGGAGACAAGGCCGCCTTCGCGCGGCTGGTGGAGAAGCACAAGCAGTCGGTGTTTGGCCTCTGCTTCCGCCTGCTCGGCGGCGGCGAGGAAGCGCGCGACGCGGCGCAGGAGACGTTCGTGCGCGCCTACACCGGCATCCGCGGCTTCGACGCGCGCCAGCCTTTCGCGGCCTGGGTGCTGCGCATCGCGCGCAACCACTGCATCGATCTCCTCCGCAGGCGGCGCCCCACGCTGGCGCTTTCGGCCGAGGGCCGGAGCGACGACGGACCCGAGACCGGCGTCGTTCCGGAGCTCCCCGACCAGTTCGCCGTCTCCGGCGAGCAGCGCGTGCAGGAGGCCGAGGCGCAGCGCGATCTCGACCGCGCAGTCGCCGGCCTTCCGCCCCGCTACCGCGAGGTCATCGCCCTCTTCCACATCCAGCACAAGAGCTACGCGGACATCGCCGTCGCCCTCGACGTTCCCATGGGCACGGTGATGACCTGGCTGCACCGCGCCCGCAAGGAGCTGAAGGCGCAGCTCTCGGAGCATTTCTCATGAGCCACCTCACCGACACCCAGCTCCAGTCGCTGGCCGACGGCACCCTGCGCGGGCCCGAAGGCATGGCCGCGCGCGAGCACTGCGACGGCTGCGCGGAGTGCGGCTCCACCGTGGCCATCTACGCCGCGCTCGACGCGAGGCTCTCCGCGCTGCGCGATCCGGAGCCGCCCGCGGACTTCACCGGCACCGTGCTCGCGGCCGTCCAGGTGCGCGAGACGCAGCTCGCCGCCCGCAGGCACACGCTGCTCGCCGCCATTCCCGCCTTCGCCCTCGCCGTCTTCGCCGTGGTGGGATGGGGGCTCTCCACCGCCGTGCACGTCGACAAGCTGATCGAGGGCGTGGCCGTGCTGCGGGTGGTGTGGGGCGTGGCCGGTCCGGTCTTCGCCGCCACCCGCATTCCGCTGGGCATCGGCGCCTTCGTCTTCCTCGCCGTGGTCCTGACGCTCCTCTCGCGCACGCTCAAGCCCGCGTACGCGCGCCTCTCGGAGTCCTGAAATGCTCAGGCTTGCGCTCACGCTGCTCTTCGCCCAGAGCGGGTTCTTCGGCGCCCGTTTCGGCACGCACGGGGCGGTGGGGCGGGTGATGGGAGGGTTCGCCGACAAGGTGATCACGCTGCGGATCACCAGCGACGAGACGGACACCTCCTCCGACTCCTCCGACGCCCAGGACTCCGATCCGGAAGAGGACGCCGAGCCGGATCTCGAGGTGGTGCCGCCCGCCCCTCCGGTCCCGCCGGTCCCGCCGGTGCCGCCGGTTCCGCCGCGGCTGGGCGGCCCGGCGCCCTTCTCCTCCCGCGATCTTCCCCACTTCACCGAGAAGGCGAGCAACGTCCCCACCGCGGAGCTGTTGCACCGGATCGCGCAGACCGCCGGCTGGAGCATGACGCTGGTCGGCTCGCCCAAGGACCGCATCGACATCGACGTCAAGGACGCAGACCCGCGCGAGGCCCTGCGCGAGGTGCTCAAGAAGAGCGGCTCCATGGGCGTGCTCAAGAACGACAAGCTGGTGGTCGTCGCCACTCCCGACGCGATGGGAGCGGCCGGGACGCTGATCGAGAAGATCCCGTCGCGACACGAGCGCCGGCGCCGCGGCACGGCCGTAGGCGACAAGCGCAGCGGGCGGGACATGGTGCGCGTGTTCCAGGGCGACCTCAGCGTGCCGCAGGGGCAGATCGTCCAGGGCGACGTGGTCTGCGTGGGGGGCTCGGTCGAGCTGCTGCCCGGCAGCGTGGTCCAGGGCGACGCCGTGTCGGTGGGCGGCAGCGTGACGGTGGACCAGGGAGCGCTGGTGATGGGGCAGGCCGTCGCGGTGCTCGGCAAGGTGGAGGTGGAGCGCGGCGGCCAGGTGATGGGCGAGCACGTCCAGGTCGGCGTGGGCAAGATCCTCTCC
>DATDMU010000005.1:0-8262 GCA_036518615.1 Myxococcales bacterium | reverse complement strand
GGTGGAGGCCTCCAAGTTCACCGAGGTGGGCTACGTCGGCAAGGACGTGGACTCGATGATCCGCGACCTGGCGGAGGCGGGCGTGGCGCTGGTGCGCGAGGAGCGGCAGAAGGACGTGCAGCCGCGCGCGGAGGAGCTGGCGGAGGAGAGGCTCCTCGACCTGCTCCTGCCCGGCTCGCGCGACTCCACCCGCGAGAAGCTGCGCGGCATGCTGCGCGCGGGAGGCCTCGACGACCGCAGCGTGGAGATGGAAGTCCAGCAAAGCAGCACCCCCACCATGCAGATCTTCGGCTCCCAGGGCATGGAGGAGATGGGGCTCAATCTCCAGGAGATGCTCGGCAACCTGCCCTTCGGCAAGAAGACCCGCAAGCGCAAGCTGCAAGTGCCCGAGGCGCGCCGCCTGCTCGCGCAGGAGGAGGCGGAGAAGCTGGTGGACAAGGAGTCGCTGGTGCGCGAGGCGCTGGAGCGCGTGCAGTCGAACGGCATCGTCTTCATCGACGAGATCGACAAGGTGGCGCTGCCCGCGGGGCAGTCGCAGGGGCCGGACGTCTCTCGCGGCGGCGTGCAGCGCGACCTCCTCCCCATCGTCGAGGGAAGCACGGTGAACACCAAGTACGGACCGGTGAAGACCGACCACGTGCTCTTCGTCGCCGCCGGCGCCTTCCACGTCGCCAAGGTGAGCGACCTTCTGCCCGAGCTGCAGGGGCGCTTTCCCATCCGGGTGGAGCTGGAGCCGCTCTCGCAGGGCGATCTGGTGCGCATCCTCACCGAGCCGCGCAACGCCCTCACCCGGCAATACTCGGCGCTGCTCGGCGCGGAGGGCGTGGAGCTGGTCTTCGACCAGAGCGGGGTGGAGGAGCTGGCGCGGGTCGCGCAGGAGATGAACACGCGGTCGCAGAACATCGGCGCCCGCCGGCTGCACACGGTGCTGGAGAAGGTGCTGGAGGACGTCTCCTTCGGCGCGCCCGACCTCGCCGCACAGACCGTGCGCATCGACGCGGGCTACGTCCGCGAGAAACTCGATCGCGTGCTCAAGGACGAAGACCTGTCCCGCTACATCCTCTGACCGCGCGGGCTCACCGCGCCCCGCGCGCCGGCTACGTCGAGCGCATGGTGCGCTTGGCCACCGCCTGGCCGTCGTCCACCTGGACCACCCCCTGCTCCAGCAGCTCGCAGAGGATGCGCGCGGTGTCCAGGCGCTTGAGCCCGCAGATGGCGTAGAGATCGTCGAACGACACCTCGCCGTCGATCTGCGCGAGCACGAAGCCGGCGCGGGGATCGAGGTTGAGCCAGATGATCTCGTCGGGCGGAATGGCGGTCCGCGGCCGGGCCTCCATCGCGCCGATCTTGCTCTCGTACATCAAGGTCAGGTTCTGCTCGCAGACCTCGTGCATCTGCGTCGCTTCCTTGTGGCTGGGCTTGCGCTCCAGCACCTTTCCCAGCAGCTCGAGGGCGCCGGAGAAGTCGTTGAGCGCGAGCAGCTCGCGCGCGCCGCGCATCCAGACCTCGGTCTCGTCGTCGGCGGCGGCGTCGTTGGGCTGCGCTTCCTTGTGGATGGACCACGCGCCGCTGGTCTCGTCGGACCAGTCCTCGGGCTGCGCCATCGGGAGGGCGACGGAAGGACCCTCATCCCAGGGCGTCGAGGGCGGAGGGGGCGGAGGCTGTCTGGGCGCGGCTTTCGGCTGCTGCGCTGGCGCGGGCCGCGCCTTGACCGCAGGCGGCGGCGGTTTCTGCGGCGCGGCTCTGGGCGCGGTGGCGGGCGGCTTCGCCGCGGGCGCAGGCTTCTGCCCGGCGCCGCCTCCAGCGGGCGGCGGAGGTGGCGGCGGCGGCAGCGAGAAGGCCTGCGTCTTCTCCACCTCGGGCCTGTCGCCGGGCAGCCACGGATGGGCCGCCGGCGCCCCTGCGGGCAGCGCCTTGGCGTCGCCCTGCGGCGTCATATGGGCGTGGATGCGCTCCAGCGCGGAGCGGAGGAACTCGCGGGCGCGCAGGTTGGTGGGCTCGAGCAGGTACGCCTCTTCCCACGCGCGCACCGCCTCCAGCATCCGCCCCTTGCGGTAGTGGTCGAGGCCCTCGAGCAGCAGCGTGGAGAACCGCCCGCCGCTCATGACGTGCTCCCCACGCCGCGCTCGACGGCGCCCTTGAGCGCCCCGAGCATGCGCTCGAGCCGGTCGATGGAGGCCGCCAGCCCTTCGCTCTCGCGCTGCGCGACCTGCAGCCGCGCCACCGAGAGCGCCGCCTGCGCCCGCTGCACCGGCTCCTGGCCGAGGCCGTCCTGCGCCGCCCGCGTGAGCCGCGGCCAGAGCTCCTCGAACTCGCGGAACAGCGCCTCCGCGCGCGTCTTGCGCTCCTGGAAGTTGGGATCTTCCTTCTGCCCCAGCATCCAGTCGGCGTTGGCTTCCTCGGCCTTCTTCAGCTCCTCCTCGGTGAGGCCGGAGGAGGCGGTGACGGTGATGCTCTGCCGCGCTCCGGTCTGCACGTCGAGCGCGCTGACCGAGACGATGCCGTCGGCGCTGATGTCGAAGATGACGTCGATGTCCACCTTGCCGCGCGGCGCCGCCCGCAGCCCGGTGAGCATGAATTCGCCGAGCAGCTCGTTGGTGGAGGCGATCTCGCTCTCGCCCTGCAGCACGGTGATCTTCGCGCTGGTCTGGTCGTCCTTGACGGTGGTGAAGACGTGGTGCGCGCTGGTGGGGACGGTGGTGTTGCGGGCGATGATCTTCTGGAAGAACCCGCCCGCGATGGCGATGCCCAGGCTGTGCGGGGTGACGTCGAGGAGCAGCATCTCACGCTCCTCGTGCAGCAGCATGGCGCCCTGCAGCGCCGCGCCCAGCGCCACCGCCTCGTCGGGGTTCACCGCCTTGGAGGGGTCCTTGCCGAAGAGCTTCCTGACCGAGTCCTGGATGCGCGGCATCCGGCTCTGGCCGCCCACCAGCAGCACCTCGCCGATCTGCGCGGCGTGCACCTTGGCCTCGCCGAGGACCTGCTCGCACACCTGCATGCAGCGGTCGACCAGGTCGTGGGTGATCGACTCGAGCTGGTCGCGGGTGAGGGTGGCCTGCAGGTGCAGCGGGCCCGACTTGGGCACCGCCGAGATGAAGGGAAGGTTGATGTCCACCTGCTTGACCGAGGACAGCTCGCACTTCGCCTTCTCGGCGGCGTCGCGCAGGCGCTGCAGCGCCATCTTGTCCTTGCGCAGGTCGATGCCGTGCTTTTCCTGGAAGGGGCCGGCCAGCCAGTCGATGATGCGGTTGTCGAAGTCCTCGCCGCCGAGGAGCGAATCTCCGCCGGTGGCCTCCACCTCGAAGACGCCCTTGAACATGTGCAGGACGGTGAAGTCGAAGGTGCCGCCGCCCAGATCGAAGACGGCCACCTGCCGCTCGCTCTGCGCCTTGCCGAAGCCGTAGGCCAGCGCCGCGGAGGTGGGCTCGTTGATGATGCGGATCACCTCGAGGCCGGCGATGCGGCCGGCGTCCTTGGTGGCGTTGCGCTGCGAATCGTTGAAGTAGGCGGGGCAGGTGATCACCGCCTTGGAGACCGGCTGGCCGAAGAAGGCCTCGGCGTCCAGCCGCAGCTCGGTCAGGAGCATGGCGGAGATCTCGGGAGGAGAGAAGTCCTGCTCGCCCAGGACGATGCGCACGTCGTCGTGCGGTCCCGCCTTCACCGAGTACGGCATCCGCTGCAGCGTGTCCTGGGTGGACTTCACCGACCAGCGCCGCCCCATCAGCCGCTTGACCGCCACCACCGTGCGCTCGGCGTTGGTGACCGCCTGCCGCCGGGCCAGCGCACCCACCAGACGCTTGCCGTTGCGCGCCATCGCCACCACCGAGGGCGTGAGCCGGTAGCCGCTGCGGTTGGGGATGACCACCGGCTGCCCGCCCTGCACCGTGGCGCAGACCGAGTTGGTGGTGCCCAGATCGATTCCGATGACCAGCTCTGCCACGGCGCGCCTAGAGGGCCCGCAAGAGCGCCCTGGCCTCCTTGTGGTCGGGGGTTCTGGAGAGGAGCGTGCTCAGCTCGCTCCGGGCGCGCGTCTTCTGCCCGCTCGCCGCGAGAGCGCGCGCGAGGAGCAGGCGCGACGCGTCGTCCGCCGGCTGCAGCTCCACCGCCCGCATCGCCCAGGTGAGGGCCGCGCGCACGTCGGCGGCCTCCAGCGCGCAGCGGGCGGCGCCGAAGGCGGCGGGAAAGCTCGAGGGATCGTACTGGTACGCCGCCGCGTACGCCGCCAGCGCTTCCGCCGGACGCCGCCGCTCCTCGCGCTCCTTGCCGGAGGAGAGCGCGGAGGCGGCGCGCGCCCGGGACTGCTCCCGCTCCAGCTCGGCGAGCTTCGTCGCGATCTCGCGCCGGTTCGGGTCCAGCTCGCGCGCGGCCTTCAGCGCCGCGATGGCATTGCTCCGGTCGCCGTTCTGCGCGTGCTCCACGGCCTCCTCGTAGAGCTTGCGAGCCGCGCCGATGCGGGCGAATCCCCTGGTCCGCAGCAGGCGCTCGCGGCGCTCGCGCTCGCGCCGCTCCTGCTCGGCGCGGGACAGCTCGCGGCGCTCCACCGCGGCGCGGTCCGCCTGCGACAGCTCGGAGCGGTGCTCGCGATCGTAGGCGCTGCGCGACTCCTCGTCGGAGAGCACCTGGTAGGCGGCGGAGAGCTTCTGGAACCATTTCGAGAGCAGCGGCGCGAAGGGGCCGATCTGCTTGCGGTACCAGGCGTCGGGGTGGAGGCGCTTGGACTTTTCCAGATAGGCGCGACGGATGTCGCCGCCGTCCGCGTCGGCGGCCACGCCGAGCAATTGGTAGTGCGTCAGCGTCGGGCCGCGCGATTCCAGATCGCGCAGCTCGCGTTGAATCTCGGCAGGAAGGTCGAGCTGACCTTCCCTGTCCTGCGCCGCGCCCATGAACCCCCTGAACGATCGGATTTTCTTCCGCGGGAATCAAGATATCCCAGCGGGGGGCCCCGGCGAAAAGACTTCTCACGCCGTCGCGATGGCCTTGCCGAGACGTTCGGCGGCCTCGTCGATCTCCTCGTCCGACACTGTGAGCGGAGGTGCGAGCCGGATGACCCGCTCGCCGATGGCATTGACGAGCAGCCCCAGCTCCCTCGCCCTGGCCACCACCCTGGGCGCCAGATCCTCCGAGAGGAGGACGCCGCGCAGCAGCCCCATCCCCCGCTCCCCGGCGGTGCGGCCGCCCAGCGATGCGAGCCGCTGCGACAGCCGCTCACCCGCGCTCTGCACCCGCTCCAACAGACCACCCTCGAGCAGCCCGACGACGGCGCAGGCGGCCGCGGTGGCGAGCGGATTTCCGCCGAAGGTGCTGGCGTGCGTGCCGGGCGTGAACGCCCTGGCGATCTCCTCGCGGGCAAGCAGCGCGCCGAGCGGCATCCCCCCCGCGATGCCTTTGGCGAGGCTCATCGCGTCCGGCTCGATGCGCTCGTGCTGGTGCGCGAACCAGGCGCCGGTGCGGCCCATGCCGGTCTGCACCTCGTCCACCAGCATCAAGGCGCCGTGCCGGGTGCACAGCTCGCGCACCTTGCGCAGGTAGCCGCGCGGCGGAGGCAGGACGCCCGCCTCGCCCTGCATCGGCTCCAGCATCACCGCGCAGGTCCTGGCGGAGATGGCCGCTTCCAGCTGCGCCGCGTCTCCGTACTCGAGGAAGCGGAAGCCCTGCGGCAAGGGCCCGAAGCCCTGCTGGTACTTCGGCTGCCCGGTCGCGGCGAGCGAGCCCATGGTCCGGCCGTGGAACGAGTTGTGGAAGCAGAGGATCTCGATCCGCTCCGGAGCGCCGCTCACCACGTGGTAGTGCCGGGCGAGCTTGATCATCGCCTCGTTGGCCTCGGTGCCGCTGTTGCAGAAGAAGGCGCGGCGCAGCGCGCCCGAATGGCGCGTCAGCATCTCCGCCAGCCGGATCTGCGGCTCGGTGACGTAGAGGTTGGAGGCGTGCCAGAGCAGCTTCGCCTGCTCCACCAGCGCCTCGCGGACGCGCGGATTGGCATGCCCCACGCTCACGGTGGCGATGCCGCCGATGAAGTCGAGGTACTTCTTGCCGTCGGCGTCGAAGACCCAGCTCCCCTCGCCGCGCACCAGCGCGATGGGCTGCGTCCGGTAGTTCTGGAAGAGGACGGCCTGCGCCCGCTGCACCAGCTCCTGGTTGGTCATGGCGGGCGCAGTTTAACCCGGGCGTAGTCGATCAGCTTGTCCAGGTAGCTCTCGATGGGCGGGCAGCGGATGCCGGTGCCGTCGAGGATCTCCAGCGTGTTGCGGCTGGAGTAGAAGCCCAGGTGGTTCACCGAGGCGAAGGCCATGCGCTGCTCGCGGGTGAGGCGCTCCAGGCCGGGCAGCCGCAAGAGGGTATCGGTGAGCTTGTATCCGAGCGACAGGCGCGGCAGCTTCTTGCCCCCGCTCTCCGCCACGCGCTCGTAGACGCGGCGCGAGCTGGAGGGGTTCGGGTCGACCACGTGGAACGTCCGGCCCACCGCCCGCGGGTCGTGGTGGATGGCGACGGCTGCCCTCACCACGTAGTCGACCGGCGCCACGTTGAGCGGCGCCACGCCGTCGCCCGGCAGCGGGATCGGCACCTGCGCGGGCGCGGAGAGGAGGATTCCCGCCACCAGATAGGGCCCGTCCAGCCGGTCGATCTCGCCGGTCTGCGAGTCGCCCACCACGATGCCCGGGCGCAGGACCGTGCAGGGGATGCGCCCCATCGCCCGGCGCACCAGCACCTCCGCCTCGAACTTGGTCTCCTCGTAGAAGTTGCGGAACGACTGTCCGGCGGAGAGCTCGTCCTCCGCGATCACGCCGACGCGATCGCCGCTCACCATCACGGTGGAGAAGTGCGTCAGCCGGCGCAGCTTGCGGCAGTCCTGCGCCAGCTCGAGCACCGCGCGCGTCCCCTCCACGTTGACCCGCTCGAGGGCCGGCCGGTCGGCGGCGAGGTTCGTCCACTCGTCGGCGTGGACCACGTCGGTGCAGGCCTCCGCGAGGTCGCGGTACTCGGCGGTGGCGAGGCCGAGGTGCATGGCGGAGGTCTCGCCCTCGAGCACGCGCGCATCGGGCAGCGTCGAGGCGAACCGCCGCGCCGCCTCCGCGTGCTTGTCGCGCACCAGCAGCAGCACCGGCCCCTTCGGCGCCAGGTCCTCCGCCATGCGCCGGGCGAGGAGCCGCGGAAAGCCGGTGATCAGGTACATCACGACTCCATGCGCATGCGCGCGGCCAGCCGGTTCACCTGCGCCACCAGCTCCGCCTCGGAGCGGGAGTTCTCGATGACGAAGGTGGCATGGCGCACCTTCTCGGCGGAGGGAAGCTGCGCCGCGATGCGCGCGCGCGCCTCCGCCTCGGTCATCCCGTCGCGCAGGCGCAGCCGGGCGATCTGCGCCTCCGGCGGCGCCACCACCACCACCAGCCCGTCGAGGCCGGTCTGCAGCCCGTTCTCCACGATCAGCGCCGCCTCGTACACCGCCACGGGGTGGCCTGCGCCGGCCAGCGCGCCGAGCCGCGTGGAGACCTCCTCCGCGATGCGGGGATGGACGATGCGGTTGAGCGCCTCGCGCTCGTCCCCGTCCGCGAACACGCGCTGCGCGAGCGCCTTCCGATCCAGCGAGCCGTCGGGCAGGAGGACGCCGGGAAATCGCGCCGCGATCTCGCGCAGCGCGGGGCGCCCCTTGTCCACCACCTCGCGCGCGACCTGGTCCGCGTCCACCACGGGGATGCCGGCGGCGGCGAGCAGCCGCCCGACGGTGCTCTTGCCGGATCCGATGTTCCCGGTTAATCCCCAAACCCGCACGCCCTGAGTGTACACTGGCGCTCCCGCATGACGCGTCTTGCCCTCCTGCTCTGCATCGCTCCTTCGGCCCTGGCGTCCGACCTGGTCGGGCCCGCCTCCTGCCGCACCTGCCACGCCGAGGCCTATCGCATCTGGTCCGCGGGGCCGCATGCGCGCGCGGCGCAGGCGCTCGCGCCGGAGCAGCGCAAGCAGCCGCTCTGCCTGCAGTGCCATTCGCGGGACGAGCAGCGCGAAGGCCAGGCCGACGTGCAGGGAGTCTCCTGCGAGACCTGCCACGGCGGCGGGCGCTGGTACCAGCCGGCGGCGGTGATGCGCGACAAGGAGCTTTCGCGCCTCTTCGGCCTGACCGATCCCGGCGCCCAGACCTGCCTCGTCTGCCACGGCGGCCAGTCGCCTTCGCTGAAGCCCTTCGACGTGAAGGAGGCGATGCAGCGCATCGACCACTGGACCGCCGACCGCGCGGCGCGAAAACCGAAGCTGTCGCTGGGAGTCAAG
>DATDMU010000004.1:0-14787 GCA_036518615.1 Myxococcales bacterium | reverse complement strand
CGCCCCTTCGCGAGCATGTAGTTCAGGAAGAGGAACATCGCGACGCACGCTCCCACCCGCGTCCCGAGGCCGAGCAAGAGGGAGAGCCCCGCCAGAAGCTCACCTGCGATCACCAGCCCCGCGAAAACCCGCGCGTGCGGGATCACCTCGGATGCGACGAAGGCTCGATAGAAGGCCGGCGCGGCCGCCATCCCCGGGCGCTGCAGGAACTGGAGCATCTCGGCGGTGAAGTTTCCGCGCGCGAGCTTGCCGGCGACGGTGATGAGCAGGATGACTCCGAGGTGGAGCCGCGGAATCACGAGCAGCCAGCGCGGGACGCGACTCATCGGCGAGGCAAACGGACGTCGCGCGCGAGTATTTCCGCGGCGCGGGGGTGGCCCCGCTGGCCCCGCTCAGCCATTCGTCTCCTTGATCCTCTCGTACTCCGTGCGCCAGGTATCGAGCCCGCGGCGCTCGTAATGGTAGGCGAAGGCGTCGGGCTGCGGCTGGGTCAGCTCGCCGTACAGCTCGGGGCGGCGGTCGTGGGATTGCCCCGGGCGGCAGGAGAAGACCTGCTCGGGCCCCGCGGGCGGCGAGAGCATCTCCTCGTCGTAGTAGCGCGACCGCAGCGCGTCCAGGCGCGCAGGATCCAGCTCGGCCAGCGCGATGCCGGCGTCGTCCCGCTGCGCGAGCATGCGCTCGGGCGAGGCGATGCAGGTGCGCCCGGTCCGGGAGCCGCCGAAGAGGTTCTGGTTCACCACCACGTAGACCAGGTTCTCGGCGGCGCGCGCCCGCGCGACCGCGCGCCAGGTCTCTTGCAGGCGCGTGCGGGTGGGCCCGTGCACCCCGCCGCCGGGCGCGACGATCAGGTCCGCGCCGCGCAGCATGAGGATGCGCGACAGCTCCGGCACGAACAGCTCGGAGCAGATGAGCAGGCCGATGCGGCCGAAGGGCGCATCTACGGTCATCAGCTCGTCGCCGGGGAGGACGTGGTAGCGCCCGCCCATGAGATATGCGTTGAACACGGGATGGTTGGGCTGCACGCGACGGTAGCGCGCGCGGATCTCTCCCGCATCGTCGATGAGCACGTGGGTGATGTGGAACGTGTCCGGCAGCGTGCCGCGCTCAAGCCGCCCGCAGCTCACCCACACCCGGCGGGCGCGCGCCCGCTCGCGCACTCGCTCGACCGCATCGTTCTCCATCGGACCCGAGTAGGGACCGGGATAGCCTTCGGGAAAGACGACGTAGGACGCGCCAGCGTCGGCGGCCTCGTCGATGTACGCGCACGCCTGGGCCGCGTTGCGGTGCTCCTCGGCGCCGGAGAACGACGGCGGCTGCACTGCGGCGACGCGTACCGCGGTGCGCCGGACCGGTTGATTGGGTTTCATCGCCACCTCGGACTGCCGGATTACCCATCCCGGCGGGCGCGCGTCAACGCCCGCCGTTGACGTCCCGTCGCCACAATGGCTATGCCTCGACGGCTGGAGGCGCGGGCATGGAGGTGCTGATCGTCGGCGGCGGCATCGGCGGGCTCGCGCTGGCGCTGTCCCTCGAGAAGGCAGGCATCCCCTCGCGCGTGTTCGAGACGTCGCCCGAGCTCAGGGCTGCCGGCGTGGGGATCAACATCCTTCCGCATGCCGCCAAGGAGCTCGCCCGCCTGGGGCTCGAGGGCGCGCTCTCGCGCGTTGCGGTGGAGACGCGCGAGGCGGTGTTCTTCAACCGCTTCGGCCAGCTCATCTATCGCGAGCCGCTCGGGCGCGCGGCGGGGTACGAGTGGCCGCAGTTCTCCGTCCACCGCGGCGATCTGCAGATGGTGCTGCTCGACGCGGTCCGCCGGCGCGTTGGAGAGGATCGCGTCTTCGCCGGGTGGAAATGCACGGGCTTTCAGCAGGACGCGCAGGGCGCCACCGCGCTCTTCCGCAGCGCGGCGACGGGCGAGGAGCTGCCGCCGCAGCGCGGGACGGTGATTGTCGCCTGCGACGGAATCCATTCCGTGATCCGCAAGCAGCTCCATCCGGCGGAGGGAGATCCGCTCTATTCCGGGGTGAACATGTGGCGCGGCGTGACGCGCTGGCCGCCGTTCCTCTCCGGCGCGAGCATGGTCCGCGCGGGGTGGCTCAAGTGCGGGAAGATGGTCATCTATCCCATCCGCGAGCGCATCGATGCGGAGGGACGGCAGCTCGTCAACTGGGTGGCCGAGATGGAGACGCCGCGGCACGAGCAGCGCGACTGGAGCCGGCGCGGAAGGCTGGAGGACTTCATCGGCGCGTTCGAGGCGTGGCACTTCGAATGGCTCGACGTGCCGGCCTTCATCCGCGCCGCCGACCTGGTTCTGGAGTTTCCCATGGTCGACCAGGACCCGCTGCCCTGGTGGACGCAGGGCCGGGTGACGCTGCTCGGAGACGCCGCGCATCCGATGGTGCCGCGCGGGTCGAACGGGGCAGGGCAGGCCATCCTCGACGCGCGCGCGCTCGCGGACGCGCTGGTTGGGCACCGCGATCCGGCGGCGGCGCTGCAGGCCTACGAGGCGAAGCGGCGGGAGGCGACCTCGAACGTGGTGCGCATGAACCGCAGGAATCCGCCCGACGCCATCCTGCGCGAGGTCTTCGTGCGCAGCGGCGACCGGCCCTTCGCGCGCATCGAGGACGTGATCGGCCTCGAGGAGCTGAAGGCCATCTCGGACGGGTACAAGCGCGTCGCAGGCTACGATCGCGAGTCGCTCGCGGAGCGGGGCGGAGGATGACGATGGCCACCGTGAACGTGCAGGAGCTGATCGATTCGCGCAGGTTGAGCCGCTTCCAGGTGCTGGTCGTTTCGCTCTGCGCGCTGGTCGTGCTCCTCGACGGATTCGATACCCAGGCCATCGGCTACGTCGCGCCCGCCATCGTGCGCTCCTGGCACGTGAATCGCGCTGCGCTGACGCCGGTGTTCTCGGCCGGCCTCTTCGGCCTCATGATCGGCGCGCTCGCCTTCGGCCCGGTGGCGGACCGGGTGGGGCGCAAGCCCGTGCTCGTCTTCTGCACGCTGTTCTTCGGGATGATGGCGCTGCTCACGCTGACGGCCGACTCGGTGCGCTCGCTCACGACCCTGCGCTTCGTCACCGGGCTCGGCCTCGGGGGGGCGATGCCCAACGCCATCGCGCTGACCACCGAGTACGCGCCGAGGCGCATCCGCGCCACCACGGTGATGATCATGTTCTGCGGCTTTTCGCTGGGCGCCGCGCTGGGCGGAGTGGCGGCCGCCTACCTGATCGCGCACTTCGGCTGGAAGGCCGTGTTCGTGGTGGGCGGCATCGCGCCGTGCTTTCTATTGCCGTTCCTCGTGGCGCTGTTGCCCGAATCGATCCGCTATCTCGTGGTGCAGGGCGGCAACGGCGAGCGGGTCGCGTCCATCCTTCACCGCATCGACGCGGTGGCCGTCGTGCCGGCGGACGCATCGTTCACCGTGGAGGAGCACAGGACCGGCGGCTTCGTCGTGCGGCAGCTCTTTGCCGAAGGCCGCGGCGCGTTCACGCTGCTGGTGTGGGTGGTGTTCTTCATGAGCCTGCTCGACCTCTATTTCCTCACCAGCTGGCTGCCCACCATCGTCCACGACGCGGGCATCGCCGAGACCAGCGCCGTGTTGATCACCGCCATGTACCAGGCGGGCGGAATCGCGGGCGCGCTGCTTCTGGGTCAGCTCTTCGACCGGTTCTCGCCGTTCCTGATGCTGGCGCTCACCTATGTCGCGGCGAGCGCGTTCGTGCTCCTCATCGGCGTGGCGGGCGTTTCGCTGACGCCGCTGGTGCTCACCGTCTTCGGCGCGGGCTTCTGCGTCGTGGGCGGCCAGATCGGCGCGAACGCGCTCACCGCCAATTCCTATCCCACGCCCATCCGCTCGACGGGAGTGGGCTGGGCGCTGGGCATCGGCCGCATCGGTTCCATCGTCGGTCCGGCGGTGGGAGGGCTGTTGCTCTCGTTGCGCTGGCCGATGCGCCAGATCTTCCTGGTGGGCGCGGTTCCGCTCCTGATCGCCGCGCTCGCCTCGTCGCTCGTCTTCCTGCTGCGCCGCTCCCCTCGCGCGGAGCAGGCCGTCGCGACGGTGCCCTGATGGTGGCCGCTCCAAAGCGGACGCCCGAGCGCGAGGCCTTCTACCGCCGCATCGGTCCAGAAAACCTGGCGCCGCTGTGGGAAGTGCTCGGCGAGCTGGTGCCGCAGAGTCCGCGGACGCCGTGCGTGCCGGCCATCTGGCGGTATGAGGTGGCACGCGCACATCTCATGGAGGCGGGCAGGCTGATCAGCGCCCGCGAGGCCGAGCGCCGCGTGCTGGTGCTGGAGAACCCCGGGCTGCGCGGCGCCTCGGCGACCACGCACTCGCTCTACGCGGGGCTGCAGCTCATCCTGCCCGGAGAGATCGCCCCCAGCCACCGCCACGCGCAGTCGGCGCTGCGCTTCGTCATGGAAGGAAGCGGAGCGTACACGGCGGTGGACGGAGAGCGGGCGACGATGCGCCCCGGCGATTTCATCCTCACCCCTTCCTGGACGTTCCACGACCACGGCAATCCCGGCGAGGAGCCGGTGATCTGGCTCGACGGCCTCGACATTCCCATCGTGGCGTTCTTCGACGCCGGATTCGCCGAGCGCCATCCAGAGGAGGCGCAGCCGGTGGCGCGGCCCGAGCGCGATTCGCTGGCGCGCTACGGCGCCAATCTCTTGCCGCTCGAATACGAACCGGTTTCCCGCGCCGCGCCCATCTTCAGCTATCCCTACGACCGCACCCGCGAGGCGCTGGAGCAGCTCCGCCGCAACGGGCCGCTCCATCCCTGCCACGGCGCGAAGATGCAGTACGCGAATCCGGCGACGGGCGGCTATCCCTTGCCCACCATCGCGGCATTCATTCAATTGCTGCCCGCGGGATTCCGCGGAGCGCCGTATCGCTCGACGGACGGCACGGTGTACGCCGTGGTGGAGGGTCGCGGCCAGAGCGCGGTGGGCGATCAGACTTTGGAGTGGGGACCGCGCGACATCTTCGTCGTCCCTTCCTGGAACGCGGTCTCGCATCGGGCGAGCGAGGACGCGGTGCTGTTCAGCTTCTCCGATCGTCCCGTGCAGAAGGCGCTGGGGCTCTGGCGCGAGGAGGTCGTTTCATGACCCGCTACGTGATTCCTTTCTGGGAGCCGCCCGCGCTTGCGGTGAGCGGAACCGATGCGCTGTTCCCTGTCCGCCGCATCCATTGCGTGGGGCGCAACTATGCCGAGCACGCCCGCGAGATGGGCGGCGACCCCGACCGCGAGCCGCCGTTCTTCTTCGCCAAGCCCGGGGATGCCATTGCGCCCAACGGGGGCGACATCCCCTATCCGCCGCAGACGCAGAAGCTGGCATACGAGATGGAGCTGGTGGTGGCCATCGCGAAAGGCGGCGCGAACGTGCCGCGCGAGTCCGCGCTGGAGCACGTCTTCGGCTATGCGGTGGGAATCGATCTGACCCGCCGCGATCTGCAGGCGGCCGCGAAGGAGAAAGGCCGCCCCTGGGAGCCGGGCAAGGCGTTCGACAAGGCCGCGCCGGTCAGCGCCGTCCGTCCGGCCGCGCAGATTGGACATCCTGCGGCCGGACGGATCTGGCTGGAGGTGAACGGGCAGGTCCGGCAGGACGGCAATCTGAACCAGATGATCTGGCCGGTGCCGGACATCCTCGCATACCTCTCGAGGCTCTACGCGCTGCAGCCCGGCGACCTGATCTTCACCGGCACCCCGGCCGGCGTGGGCTTCCTCCAGCGCGGCGACGAGGTGCGCGGCGGGGTGGACGGCGTTGGGGAAATCCGGTTGCGCATTGTCTGACCATTACCGGTGCCAGCCCGGAGGCGGCGCTGCGTAGTCGCGCTCGACCACCGGGAAGGGATCGGCGCTGCTGCGGAGCCGGGCCTCGGTCATCCGGTTGCCGTCCACGTCGATGCCGAGCGCGATGAGCCCTTCGCGGTCGTCGTATCGCGCGCCGAGCAGGATGTCGGGGCGCTGGCGCGCGCGATGGAAGGGAACTTCTCTGACTTGCGACGAGACGGCCTCGCCGAACTCCGTGCCGAGGCCCGGCCGCTCGGCGGACCTGGCGGTGGGTGGTGAAGCCTGGGCCGCGGCGCCGGATCCCTCCTCGGCGCGCGGTGCCGCGCTCTTGCGCTGGGAATCATCGCGCAGGCTACCGTTGTATGGCGCGGGCGGCTGCCGATAGACCGGCGGCGCCGGCGGCACCCAGCGCTCGGGGAAGATGGCGACGCCAATGACTCCCACCTCGCGCGCGTTGCCGGTCTGCGCGGCGTACGACCTGGCCACGGTGGAGAAGCGGAACGCCGCCGCCTCCTGCTGCGAGATCCGCCACCCGTCGATGTCCACGCTGCCCCACGCCGGCACCAGATACCCGCGCTTCTCGCGCCAGTCAGCGGGCTTGCCGTCGATCACGTCGCGGCCATCGACCGAGACCACCGCCTCGACGCGCCGTCCGCTGCGGTTGATCACGCGAAGCGTGTACCGCTCGCCGATGCGGCCGAGCAGGAAGGTCTCCCCTTCATGGCGGAAGGTGAGGGCTGGCGCGCCCTCGACGAGGACCTGGAATTCGTAAGGGTCGGACCGGTCGGTGAGCGCCTGCGAGGGCAGGGCGGCAAAGAGGACGAGAGCAGCGAGAGCGCGGGTCATGTGTGGCCTCCTGCCAGGCTCAACGCACGACTTGCCGGAAGGATCTGTCGCCGCCGGGGTCGCGCACAATCCGCCTGGCGCGGCTCATTCGTGCCGCAGCAAAAACGGTCCCCTCGCCTCCGACCATGGGCTCAAACATGCCGCGGGACGTTGCAGCAATTAGTTGGGTGCCAACACACTAAATTATTGCAATATATTCAGCGACTTATACGTCAATGCTCACAAGCGCGCCCATCGGTCTCTGTGGAGTACATTGACAAACCGTTAGCGCATACATGAGTGTGCCGGCGCCGTCACCAAGGAGGGAGCACTGTGCCGACGCGCTATCGATGCCGGGTGGCTGCGCTGACCCTCAACATGGTTCGCCGGCTCTGGCCGCTGGTCGTGGCCGTTGCGCTCGTGCCGTCCACCGGGCACGCCGTCTGTTCTCAGTCACAGAAGCCGACGAACTGCGCCCAATGCGCTGCGCCGTTCTGCGACGGAGACGTCTGGACGTGCGATGGCGCTCAGCCCGCCGGCACCCCCTGCAACGACGGCAATCTCTGCACGACCGGAGACGAGTGCGACGGGGCGGGAAGCTGCGTCCCCTCGGGTTCCGTGTCGTGCAATCCCCCGCCTCCGTGTCATCTGGCGGTCTCCTGCAACACGTCCACCGGGACGTGTCCGGCGACCTATTCGAACGCGCCCGACGGCACGTCGTGCACCGCGGGAGTGCCCGCCAACGCGACGGGGCAATGCACGGCGGGTTCGTGTGGCTGGACCTGCAATGGCACCCTGCTCAACTGCAACGGCGCATGCGCGCAGTGCTGCTCGAACGCGGACTGTCCCATTGGCCACGGGACGCTCACGTGCACGTCCGGTGCATGTGGCGGCCTCCTCCATTGCGCCGACGGCTTCAAGGCGTGCGGGGCGGCGTGCATTCCGTCCTCGCAGTGCTGCACGAACGCCGACTGCCCCGTGACCAACGGATCGGGAAGCTGCAGTAATGGGACCTGTGTCGCGACCTGCACTGCGGGGTACACGCAGTGCTCGAGCACGCTCTGCGTGAATGTCTCGAACGGCGGCTGCTGCAGCAACACGGACTGCGGCGTCATCGCGGGGCACCAGAGTTACTGCGTCCAGAACCAGTGCTCGGTCACCTGCAGCGTGAACTCGGACTGCTCACTCCCCGGCAGCGTAGGCGAGCAGACGTGCTCGTCAGGCCTGTGCAGCAACCCCGTGATCTGCGCCGCCGGGTACAAGGCCTGCGCCACGTCGAACACGTGCGTGGCGCAGGGCGGCTGCTGCGCGGATCCCGATTGCGCCTCCGGACTCTCGTGCATCGGGGGGGCCTGTTCGCTGAACTGCGCAGCAGGAACCCAGCCGTGCGGAAGCATCTGCGTATCGACCTCCGCGTCGGTGTGCTGCCCGCAGGACAACTGGTGACCGCCATGCCGCTACGATCCTTCTGGTTCATCGGATTCACGCTTCTGGCCGCCCCCTGGCATTCGATTGCGAGAGCGCAGACGATCGGCAACGACGGCTCCGCGAGCTACACCTTCCCGTTTCCGCTCCCGGCCGCGCGCGGCCGTTTCCAGCCCTCGCTTGCGCTGACCTACAACAGCAACGCCGGGGTGTCTGCATATGGACTCGGCTGGAACTTGAACGAGAACTACATCGAGGATGAAACCCGAGCGACCCTGACCACCTCGGGAACGCCGCGCCACCGGTACATTCTCGTGCGCGACGGCGCGCGCCACCTTTTGGTCCAGGCGGCCGACGGAACATACCGCATGGACGTCGGCGACGGGTACTTCAGCATCGTCCAGGAGCCGAGCGGTCAATGGAACGCCGTCGACGGGGTTGGAACTTCGTTCACCTACACGCCCATCAGCACGACGTCCGTCCGCAGCTACCTGACCCGTGTCGCGGACGTAGACCAGAACGTGACGACATACGAGTACCAGGCCGAGTCACAGCGCTGTCCGCTCTCGGACTGGAACCTGGCCCTGCTGAGCAAGATTCAGTACAACTTCACTGCTCCCAACGGGGCGGGGACTGCCATCCACGTTGTGACCCTCCAATATTCCCCCGCGGCGGCTACGCAAGCAGAAGAGGCGGCTGGATGCCTCATCTTGCACGACGAGATGCTGCAGCGGGTCGACATCGCGCGCGCACAGACTGCGGGTGGCGTCCTGGAGCTGGGATATTGGTCTGTGAGTTACGACATCAGTCCGGATACTGGCCGGCCGCGCTTGCGGCAAATCCAGCCTCTGGATCGTAGAGGAAACCCAAGCGGGCTCAACGCAACGAGTTTTGCTTACGAGTCCGACCAGGCCGGCACCACGTCTGTCACTCCCTTTGCGGCAGGCGTGCCGGTGTCGGTACCTCAGTCGCCGTACTCGACCCCGAGCATCACCGAGTGTGAAGACCTGACCAACATTCCGCTAATGAAGTCCTGCCAGGTCCAGGACATCGCCGCCTGGATCGACATGGACGGCGACGGACTGCCCGATCTTGCATGGGGTGATGGCGGAGGAATTCGCTGGGCTCGCAACATCACGCGACCGACGGCCGGCATCCGAGCCCCCGCCATCCAGTTTGCAGCACCTGTCCTGATACCCGACGGCAACTGGCCCGGTATCCTGACCTTCATCAACGGCGGACAACAAACGCAAAACTTCGCGATCGACTCGACGACTTCCTCGGTGATGACGACGAGTCTTGTCCTCGACGTCGACGGGGACGGGTTGCCGGACCTGGTGGCGGAGTCGGCACTTCTTTCACCGGCTGAGTGTCCGTCAGGCACCATCTCGATCCGTTTCGCGCAGCGAGGCGCGACGCAGCCACAGTACGCAGCGCCGGTCTGCGCACCGGCGACCGCGGCGTACAACAAGTTCAAGACTCTCTACGACGCTACGGCCCAGCAATTGCCGCTCGGATATGCGATCAAGTCGTCCGGTACTTCGGCCTCCAAGCTTCTCATGGCTGATATCACTGGAGACGGGATGCAGGACATCATCATCTACGATGTAGGTGTGTGGCACGCGTATCGGGATATCGAAATGCGAGTGGAGTGTGGTCCTTCAGCGACACCGAGATCCTGTTCCATGCCGACGCTACGCAGAGCGATCAAATTCGCACGACGATTAGTTCTGGGACCATCGTCGATTTGATCGACGTCAACGGGGATGGCCTGCTCGACCGCGTCGTGGTTGGAAACGGTACTGGCTGGTACGTCCAGTACAATACCGGCAGGGACTTCAGGCCACTCGCGGCCATGGGCAACCCGACGACCTACCCGTTCACCTCGCAAGTCCTGGACGGCCTGATCGACATGAATCGCGACGGCCGGCCGGATGCGGTCTCCGGCTCTTATTGTGGCACCACCTCTCCAAATTACCTGGAGATCTTCTTCGGAACGGCAAATCCCGACGCTCCATTCCTGGCTTCGTTCGGCCACGGCGCATGCATTCCCGTTCCGCCCGGGTTCTTGACTCACAACACGATCAAGTCCGGAGGGGTGAACCAGGGAATGGTCGACATGGACGGCGACGGCATTCTCGATCATTTTCAGGGAGACAGCGACCAGTTCGGTAACCAGTGGATATTCCAGCGGGGACAACACCAGGTGCGGCGGTCCGACATCCTGACCTCCGTCACCGGCGCGACGGGAAGCACCACTCAGCTCACCTGGGCGCCCTCGACCGACTTCGGAGTCACTCCCGGGAGCCCCCGGGTCCTGGATGTCGTCTCGTCGATCACCACGACGGGCCCGGCAATCACACCGGTGTCCATGACGTTTATCTACGGCACGCCGCTGCTCACGTCCGCATGGGACGATCCGACGGGCTCGTTGATCGAGCCACTCGGCTTCTCCGACCGCTATGAGTTAGCATCAGGGGTGATGACGCACTATCGGTTCGGAGACCAGCATTTCACTGCTGGAGTGCCCGTCCTCGTCGAAACTGCTTCGATGGCATCGCCGAATGGCACATACTACAACACTGTACCCCAGGGCACCGTATTCGCCTCCACGTCGACGACCTGGCAGACGAGTCCCTTGGGTGTAGCCTCCTATCCTGCATATCGAGCTCTCTACGTTCAGGTACGGAGCAGGACCGAGGGCGCGACAACGCTGTCGTCGACTTTGTCCAATGCCGCTCCTGACGCATTCGGCAACATCGGCGAGTCCGTTTACATACCGGACGACTCGGCAGGTGGTGTGGCCATCACCACGAAACGCGTCTATCCAACGACGACGAGTCCGCCGAAGTGTGTCGCGTGCGTCCTCGAGGAGTATGCGAATACTTCGACGACCGGTCCGGACCTGTTTCACCGGTATTATCACTACGACGACCCGGGACGAGCCGACCTTCATGGAGCGACGGACGCTCGAGATGGTCACTTGTCATGGGTGGAACTGCTGGTTGCCGGCACGGGCTCGGGCGGGACCTACGAGGTGCCCACCGTGACGACATACAACGCCGATGGCAGCGTCGCGTCGGTTGTCGCCACATATACGGGTCAGGGGATCGGGAGCCTGACGACTTCGTTCACCTACAACGATTTCCTCGAACCCTCTTTGGTGTCAGTCAGCGATGGCACTTTGACGCTGAACACCGGATATCAGTACAACGGCTACGGTGACGTCATCGAGAAGGATGGCCCATATCTCGGCACCCCGACAAGCCATACTGGCGTCGCGATGTCGTACGATGATCTCGGGCGCGTGATCCTCGTCACGCGTCTCGCGATTGGCGCCCCGGCCGGCTCCAGCGGGAGCCCAGTGGCAACGTTCGAGTACGCTGCTGCGACCGCGACGGCGCCCGCCGTTCGAAAGACATACTCCTTCATCGAGTCGGCGACGAGCACGTTCTCGTACGCTGGGATTCCGACCAACGACGACGCCGTTCAGACGATCGACTACTTCGACGCATTTGGCAGGCTGGTCCAGTCTCGCCGGCGTCTGGGGAGCGGAACGGCGGGGACGCAGGGAAACGTCATTCGAAATCTTCCCGCGCAATACCGTGTGGAGAGGAACGTCATCCTTGACGCTCTCGGCCGCGTCACTGCTGCGCTGGATCCCTATTTTTCAAGCAACGCCGGCTACGTCGATCCGCGAACTTCCACGGAGTTGAGCACTCCGGGGCTGCATGCGACGAGCGTTGCCTACGACCCGCTGTCGCGGCCGACGTGCGTCCTGTACGCGCCCGTGAACGGTGCCATTGCGAGCGCAGCAGGGTGTCCCTCCTCCGGTGCCGAGGACTCGACCTACAGGCGATCCACGGCGAGCGCCTACGGCGTGGATTCCACCATCGATGGGCGCCCCTATTTCACGGAGGATGTGACTCCAGACTGGGGTGCCGGGACGTTCCGCAAGTATTTCGACGCCGCCGGACGCCTCGTATGGACCCGCAGCCCGAACGGGACGTTCGAAAACGTCCAGTTCGATGCGCTGGGTCGGGTCTCCGCAGTGATCAGGCATTCCGGTTCCCCGACGGCAACGCCAATCGTGCAGAGTGTGTGGGACTACGATCTTCGCGGCCGCCTGAGCCATGAATTCGCGGACGCGAGCGGACACCGCTACTACTCGTATGCGCCGACTGGCGAGCTGTTGGTGGACATCCGGAACGCCACGAACACGACCCAAGACATGAACGCCGAGTGGACGGTGCGAACGATCGGCTCCCTGGGCCGCCTCAGCCACGTCGAACACCATAAATGGGTGAAGTCGGGTTCTTGCACGTGGGCGGAAGCGCCGGTCGACAAGACCGACTTCCAGTACGACACCCCCTATAAGGATCAGGAGCCCGGTCGGTATGGCTCTTCGGACGAACTGGGCGGCCGGCTCACGGCGATGAGCGGGTCCGCGGCGACCATCGCCTTCGGATACGACCAGTTCGGCACGAACGTCCTTCGCGACGAATGGACCGGCGAGCCCGGCGTTCGCAACACCGTCGCCATCTCCTACGGCGCCGATGGCCGGCTGTTGCAGAAGACGATGGCGAGCCCCTACCTCGCGAGCCCGGTGAGCTACAACGTCAACTACGACTCAGTCGGCCAGCCTGTCCAGGCGGTGGACGCCGCCTCCGGGCTGGTCTACTGGAATGCCGGAACTGGCAATGCTTCAACCGATCCCGGTTCGGGGCCTTACGACGCGCTCAGCCGCCTCGCCGCCGAGCGATGGGACGGAGGCGCGATCTCCAAGAGCCGGACGTTCCTGCCCGGCTCCAATCTGCTCGGCAGCTCGATCGCCACCACCGCCTCCACGACCGTCTACGCGCTCCAGTCGCTCTCATGGAAGGGATCGCTCCTCTCCGGCTACACTGGAACGAGCGCCTGGGAAGGCGCCAGCACGTCGTATACGGCTGCGTACGATCTCGACGGCCATTTACAGAGCGCCAGCGCAGCACCGTTTGGAGCAGTCGGTCCCGCATCCCAGCAGTACAACGAGAGCTACGCGTTCAGCCTGGAAAACCTCCAATCGGTCTCCGCGACCAACAACCTTGGCCTGGTGAGCACTTCGACGTACGCTTACAACGACGCGACCTCACGCGAACGAGTGACTTCGGTGACGCTGCCCTCGACCGCCCTGGGAGACTTCTTCGACTACGATCGACGCGGCCGCGGGCTGGTCACGAATCACCGCATCACCGCGACCCAGGCGCCGGCGCAGGACTCGTACGAATACGACGTCCCCGGCCGGCTCATCTCCATCAGCCACCTGGGCGCGAAGCTGGAAGACATCGCCTACGATCCGGCGGGCAACATCGTCTCGAGGACGTTCACGAACGGAACCGACACCGCGCGTTACTACGTCGGCGACGACCTGACGCTCGTCCGGCGCGGCACGACCACGATCGGGTACGCCCACCTCCAGGTGGGTGGCGGCCGGCTCGCCAGCATTTGGTCGAAGACGGTGGGCAGCACGACAACTCAGGGAGTCATCTATTACCACCGCAATCTGCAGGGCAGCGTCGTCGCGACGACGCTCGGCGGCGGCCAGACCGGAATCTCCTACCGGTATCTTCCCTATGGTGCCGTGGACAAGGTGGTTGGCGGAGAGGTGGATGAGAACGCCTCCGAGCTGGGCTTCATCGGCGGCCTCAAGTTGAGCGGCGGCCTGATCCACCTGAGGGCCCGAGTGTACTCGCCCGTGCTGCGGCGTTTTCTGCAGCCAGACACGATCGACCTGGCGAGGTACACGTACGCCAGCGGCGATCCTGTCAATTTCATCGATCCTAGCGGGCGGGATGATTGCGCCGGGCACGAGAAAGGGACTTGCCTGGTCAATAAAGGTGGAGGAAACGGTTCGCCGCCGCCACCGCCTCCTCCCCCGCCGGCCGACATTTCATCTTTCTTTAGCTGGCTGACCGGCGCGGGAACCGAGGTATCGTTCGGCCAGATGTTGCAGTCGCAGCCGATTGAGTCCATCAGCCTGGGGTCGCCGGGTCCGGGGATGGAGAGCTTCGGCATGTCGAGCCCCGGTACGTTCAGCAGCATCGGTGCGCTTCTTGATTCCCCCTTGGCAGGGGGGGCCGGCGGCAGCTTCTTCCGGGGCGGACCTTATATCTCGCCAGCGCCGCCGGGGCATGCCTCACCCTCGGGAAATCACTCCCCGCTGGCTGCCGGCATCGGTCCGGGGACCGCAGTGACGCTCCGGATGATGTTGCAGCAGGCCTTGGCCGGGGAGGGGAACGCGTTCGCAGGCCCGGGAACCGCCACGGTTTTCGAGAATGCGGCCTCCGCAGCCGCGCGGGAACCTCTCCTCGGAGCGCCGGAATTGCTTCAGAAAGCCCAGACATTCTCTCGCGCGCTTTCGGAGTTCGGGGAAGGAACGACGACCAGCATCCATTTCGTGAGGAATATTATTACGAACGCGGTTGGCGACATTAAAATCGTCGTCGACGGCGCCGGGCAGAGGCTCATGCAAGTCCGCCTACCAAACGGGGTGCAATCTCTCATCGAGTTCATCGGAAGCACCACAGGAACCATGACCACATTCGTCATCCTGCCGTACCCTGGGGCAGCGAATGTGCCTGGCAGCGATGTGAGGTGTAGTGATCCTCAATGCTCGTTGTGAGGGAACCCGCGATGATTGTGAACATCAAACAGTCGGTCGATTCGAGCCGCGAACGCGAATGGCACGACTTTCGTCAGACCTT
>DATDMU010000003.1:0-5519 GCA_036518615.1 Myxococcales bacterium | reverse complement strand
GGGCCAGCCGCGGCTGGTCTACAAGGTGGACGCGAAGACCGGAGAGGAGACGCTGGTGCGCGGCGTCGAGATCGTCGGAACGCCCCTCTCCAGCATCAACAAGATCATCGCCACCGGCGACGAGCCGCGCGTCTTCAACGGCTTCTGCGGCGCCGAGAGCGGCTACGTTCCGGTCAGCACCGTCGCGCCCACGGTGCTGGTGAGCGAGATCGAGCTGCAGCGCACCCGCAAGGACACCGGCCGGCCGCCGGTCCTGCCCTCGCCCTGGGCCCGCCCGCCGGTCTCCGCGACGCGGTAGCTACTTCACCGAGGCTTGCGCCGGCGCGGCGAAGCCGCCGCGGACGACGTCGTTCTCGAACTGCGCGAGCGGGCGGCCGGTGGCGCGGAGAAAGGCCTCCGAAAACGGCGCGCCCTGGCTGATGCGCTGGAGCAGGTCGCGGACGGACCCTTCGCCCGAGGTGGCGAGGAGCAGCTCGAAGGCGCGGTGCGCGGCGGCGTAGACGGTGCCGCCGCAGGTCCGGTACAGCTCCTCGGAGGGGTGCAAGAGGTCCGCGTCCGGGTGCGCGGCGGCCCAGCGGGCAAGCTCCTCGCGCGGCAGCCTCAGGTGCTCCTGCCCGGCGGTCACCGAAGCCATGCCCTCGCGGAACCAGGCGGGCGGCTCCTCCACCGACCAGACCGGGCCGCGCGCGGGCTCCATCAGCTGGTACATCAGCGCGTGCGTCAGCTCGTGCACCAGGAGCTCGAGCACGTCCTGGTCGCGCGCCGGCCCGGGCTGCGCGCTCCAGCTCCGCGGCGACTGCAGGAGAACCTGATCGGGAAAGGTCCACGCCCGCAGCCAGGGATAGCCGCGGCGGTTCGCCGCCGCCTCGAACGCCTCGTGATCGGGAAGGACGCGCAAGGTGATGCCCTGGCGGAAGCTGCCCCAGCGCGAAAGCTGGGGGCCCGCCTCGAGCAGCAGCTTGCGGAGGTCCTCCGCCTCGGCGGCGTCGGCGGGCGTGTAGAGCACCTCGACGAGCAGCCTCGGAGCATCGACCCGCGCCGCAAGCGCGGCGCCGCGCTCGGCGTCAGGCGCCGTCCGCACCGCGTGCGCGCAGGCGAGCAGGGCGGCCGGGCCGGCCAGGGCGAGGGCGCGGAAGAGACGCACGGCCCCAATCGTGGCAAAGGTGTCCGGCTGGGCGCAAGGGAGGCATGCGGCGATGCGACAGGTCTGGGTTTCCCGGAGAGGCGGCCCCGAGGTGCTGCAGGTGCGCGAAGGCGCAGACCCGCAGCCCGCACCGGGCGAGCTGCGCATCCGCGTGCGGGCGGCGGGAGTGAACTTCTCCGACCTGATGGCGCGGATGGGCTTCTACCCGGACGCGCCCGAGCTGCCCTGTGTGATGGGGTACGAGGTGTCGGGAGAGATCGACCTGCCGCGCGAGCGCGCGGGAGAGCGGGTGATCGCGCTGACGGCCTTCGGCGGCCAGAGCGAGCTCGTCTGCGTGCCGGAAGGCATGGTGCTTCCGATTCCCGCGGGGATGGGCTTTTCCGAGGCGGCATCGATCCCGGTGGTCTGGCTCACCGCCTGGCACATGCTGCACGAGCTTGCCGCCGTGAAGGCCGGACAGACGGTGCTCGTCCACGCCGCGGCGGGAGGGGTGGGAACGGCCGCGGTGCAGATCTGCCGGCGCGCCGGCGCAAGGACCATCGGCACCGCCTCCGCCACGAAGCACGCGCGCCTGCGCGAGCTGGGCCTCGATCACGCCATCGACTACCGCAGCCAGGACTTCGAGCCGGAGGTGATGCGGCTCACCGGCGGGCGCGGCGTCGACGTGGCCCTCGATCCGGTGGGGACCTTCAAGCAGAGCTTCCGCTGCCTCGCGCCGCTGGGCAGGCTGATCATGTACGGCGCCAGCTCGGTGATGCCGGGCGAGAAGCGCAACCTCGTTGCCGCCGCCCGCGCCGTGCTGGGGATGCCGTTCTTCCATCCCTTGAAGCTGCTCCCCGACAACAAGGGCATCTTCGGGGTGAACATGGGCCGGCTCTGGGGCGAGACGGCGCGGCTCGCGGGCGAGCTGCGCGAGGTGCTGAAGGGATTCGCGGCGGGCGAGTTCAAGGCCATCGTGGACATGGAAGTGCCCTTCGCCGAGGCGCGGCGGGCGCACGAGCGGCTGCAGTCGAGGGGAAATTTCGGCAAGGTGGTGCTGGTGCCGTGACCTTCCGCCGCTGCATCGGCCCCGCCGTCGTCCTCGCTCCCTGCGCCTTCGAGCCGTTCTCCTGCATCCCGGCGCTCGTCCTCACGACGGCGCAGCTCGAGGTGTTCACCTGCACGTACCTGCGCGAGAACGGCCTCAACCTCTTCAAGCAGAAGGCGAGCCCTTGATGCCGCGCTGGTTCGCAGCATTCGCGGCCGCGCTGGCGGCGCTGGGCATCGCCGGCCTGGGCGGAAGCTCCTGGTTCTGCGCCATCCGCGGAGATCGCCTGTTCACCGCAAAGGAGCGCGACGTCCGCGAGATCTACGGCTCGTCGCGCAGCATCCGCAGCGACGAGTGGGCGGTGGAGACGCCCCAGGTCCGCGCCCAGCAACTCGCGGGCTTTCCGCTGGTGAACCTGAACGAGGGCATCGGCGAGCTGCAGCGGAACCCCTACGAGATTCCCGTGCTCGACTGGGGCCTGCCGTTCCGTCCGCTCACCTGGCCATACCTGCTCGGCTCCCGCTGGTCGCATGGAGTCCGCTGGTTCTTGCGCGATCTGCTGCTGCTCCTGGGCGTCTATGCGCTGCTCGCGGCCTTCGTCGAGGACAGGCGCACCGCGGCGGTGGCGGCGCTGGCGGTGCTCTTCTCCAGCGCCTTCGTCTGGTGGCGCTCGACGGTGATGATCGAGTTCGTCGGCTTCCTCTGCCTCACCGGCGGCCTCGCCGCGCGCGCGCTGCGCGAGCGAAGCCTCGGAGCGTTCGCGCTCACTGCCTATGCCGCCGCGTGCAGCTTCTGCGTCTTCTATCCGCCGGTCTGGGCTCCTGCCCTCTGGGTCGTCTGCGCGGCGATCCTCGACCTGGCCAGGCGGGCCCGCAGGCTCGCCGCCGGAGCCCTGCTGATCGCGCTCATCGCCGCCGGCGCGCTCCTGGGGATCTTCTATCAGCTTCCTTATCTCTCGCTGATCTCGGGCACCGCTTATCCGGGGCACCGGATCGCGCATGCGGGAGGGCTGCAGCCGGGGAGGCTGCTCGATCTGCTCTGGCCATCCCTGACCGTGGCCGCGCCGGTGAACTGCGGCGAGGAGCGCTACCTCGGTCCGGAGAGCACCAACGCGTGCGAGGCGGCTGCCATCGAGGTCATTCCCATCGCCGCTCTCGCCGCGATGGCGGCAGTGAGCGCCCGGGGCAGGAGGGCCGCTGCGAGGCTCCTTGCCCGGTGCCCGTTCAGCATCGCCGCCTTCGCGGTGCTCGCGGTCTGGCTCCTGCTTCCGCTGCCGGACTGGTTCGGCACGATCACGTTGTTGCGCTGGTCGCCCGCGCTGCGCGCCTGGATCGCCTTCGGCCTCGGCCTTTCGCTCCTGGCGGCGCACATGCTGGCGACGCTGCGCACCGATCCGGCGGAAGAACGCCTGCAATGGCGCGCGCTGCTTGGAGTCGCCGCGGTGGCCGCCTCCGCCTTCGCCGCGCGCAGCCGCGTCGACCCCGGATTGCTCTCCCGCTGTCATGCCCGCGCCTGGATTCCCCCGCTGGCCGCGGCGGCGGTGCTGCTCTGCGCAGGCGCGCTGCTGGCGGGAACGCGCCGGGGGGCGTCGCTGCTGCTCGCCGCCTGGGCAGGGGCGGTCGTCCTCGCCAACTACCGCGTCAACCCTCTCATCCGCAGCGCGACGATGTTCTCCACCGGAACGGGTCACGCCGTCGTCGACCGGGCGCTCTCGCGCGCCCCGGGCCGGATCATGGATTATTCGACGCACCCCGGCGCGGAGCTCGCCGCGTTCGGCTGGCCGATGCTCTCCGGAGTCCAGAGCGCGCCCGATCTCGCGCTCTTCCGGTTTCTCGCCGCCGATTCTCCTGGCCTGACGGAGGAGGTCTACAACCGCTATGCGCATTATTCCTTCACCGGCACCGGGGAGACCTCGCGCCTGCTCCAGGCCGACCTCGTTCGCGTGGCCATCTCGCCTTGCAGCCGGCGCCTCGAGGCGCTGGGAGTGAATCACATCCTCGCGGCCGATTCTTTCCATCCCGGCCCTGGCTGCGCCGCGGCGTGGGCGGTGGAACCCGCGGGCGAGCTGCGCCTGTGGTCGCGGCGCGTGCCGGTCTGCGCCGTGGGCGTGGCTCGCGGCACGCCCGCGAGCGCGCTGGAGTTCGACTTCGGCTGCCCCGGCGAGGCGCGTCTCGAGGCGGGCGCCGGCGGCTTCTCCCTGCGCGTGCCGCGGGACCCTTCGCGCTCCTGGGCCATGGCGGTGAACGAGGCGGTGATCGGCTCGATCGAATGCACCGGCGCGACCGCGCGCTTCGTCGATGCGCACCTGGTCGTGCACCCCGCGCCGGCGACGCCCTCGCAGCCGCAGGCGGAAGCTGTCTGCCACGCCCGCTACCTCGATTCCATCGCCGCGCTGCGAAGGCTCTTGGGGAAATGATAGAGGATCGCCGCATGCGGGCTCTCGTCATCGTCCCTGCGTACAACGAGGCGCGCAACCTCTCCGCCGTCCTCGACGAGCTGCGCGCCCAGGCGCCGGGCTGGGACGTCTGCGTCGTCGACGACGGCTCCAGCGACGCGACCGCGGCCGTCGCGCGCCGGCACGGGGCGAAGGTGTTGCAGCTGCCGCTCAACCTCGGCATCGGCGGCGCGGTGCAGACGGGATACCTCTGGGCGCGCGACAACGGCTACGAGGTCGCGGCGCAGATCGACGCGGACGGGCAGCACGATCCCCGGTTCCTCCCGCAGGCGCTTTCGCCCATCGCCGCCGGAGAGGCGGACGTGGTCGTCGGTTCGCGCTACCTCCTTCGCGAAGGGTTCCAGTCGTCGCGGCTGCGTCGCGCCGGGAGCCGGTATCTCTCCTGGTTCCTGCGCCTGCGCTGCGGCGCGCGGGTCACCGATCCCACCTCCGGGTTCCGCGTCGCCGGCTCTCGCGCCATCTCGCTGTTCGCGCTGGACTACCCGTCCGACTACCCCGAGCCGGAGGCCATCGCCCTGGCGCGCAGGCGCGGCCTCCGCGTGCGTGAGGTGCCGGTGAGCATGCGGACCCGCGAGCACGGCCAGAGCAGCATCGGTCTCGGGCGCACGCTCTACTACCTCGTCAAGGTGTCGCTGGCGCTGTTGCTCTTGCCGGTGAAGCGCCGCGCCAGTCCGGAGATCGCGCCATGAGACATCCCTTGCTGCCGCTCGAGCTTCAACTTCTCGCCTGTGGCGTGCTGACGGTGTTCCTGGCCTGGGTGCTGCACCTGGTGCGGGCGCAGCGCCTTAGCCTGCGCGACAGCCTGCTCTGGCTGCTCTCGAGCGCGGCGGGGCTGGTCCTCGCGCTCTTTCCCTCGCTCCTGCAGGCGCTCGCGCGCGCCCTCTCCATCGAAG
>DATDMU010000002.1:0-14265 GCA_036518615.1 Myxococcales bacterium | reverse complement strand
GCGCGCCGCGGGAAAGCTCCTGCATCACGCCGGGCAGCTCGTCCTGGGGCAGGCTGAAGACCACCGCGATGGGATCGAGCTGGGTGATGAGCACGAGGCCGTTCTGGTCGCTGGCCTTCACGAGATTCCCGGCGTCCACGAGGCGCAGCCCGGTGACGCCGTCGATGGGCGAACGGATGCTGGCGTAGTCGAGGTTGAGCCTGGCCGCGTCGATCTGGCCCTGGTCCACTTCCACGGCGCCCGTGAGCTGACCCACCAGCGCGGCCTGGTCGTCGGCCTGCTGCGGGGCGATGAGCTTCTTCTGCGCGAGCTGCTGGAAGCGCTCCAGGTTCACCTTGGCGGCCTGGAGCTGCGCCTTGTCGCGGGCCAGCGCCCCCTGCGCCTGCTTGAGCTGGTTCTGGAACGGCCGCGGGTCGATGCGCGCGAGCAGCTCTCCCTTGCGGACCTGTTGCCCTTCCTTGAAGAGCACCTGGTCGAGGCGGCCGTCCACCTGCGAGCGGACGGTCACCGTCTTGAAGGCGGTGACGTTGCCGAGGCCGTCCAGGTAGATGGGCACGTCGCGCTTCTGCACCGCGGTGGCCACGACGGGCACCGCGCGGTTGGCGGCCTGCGCCTGCTGCCGCTGCGCGCCCGCGTTCGCCTGCGAGGTGCGCCGGTGGACGAGAAATCCCACCGCGACCACGGCGAGGATGCCGGCGACAAAGAGGATGACCCTGCGGTCCCGCATCGCTTCTCCCTATGGCCGGCCGAGCGCGCGCAAGAGCTGTGCGCGCGCGGTGGCCAGCCGATCGTCCGCCTGCACCGCCTGCGCCGCCGCCTGGGTCAGCGCCACCTGCGCGTCGCCCAGCTCGATGGCGCTGCCCACGCCCACTTGGTAGCGCTGCTCGGCGAGCTGCAGCCGCACCTTGGCGTTCTCCAGCGCTTCCCGGGTGGCGGAGATGCTGGCCTTGGCGGCGCGCACCGCCAGGCGGGCCGAGTCCACGTCGCCGCGGATCTGCTGCGGCAGCAGATCGAGCTGCGCCATGGTGTTGGCCACGGTCGCCTCCGCCTCGCGCACCTCGGCGCGGGTGAGCCCGCCCTGGAAGATCTGCCAGCTCAAGGTCACGCCCGCCGTCGCGTTCCAGCCCAGGCGGTCCAGGTACGAGCCCGCCTGGGTGAAGCCCGCGGTGGCGGAGATGGCGGGCCCGTACTGCCCGCGCAGCGCCGATGCGGTGAGCTGGTTTGCGCGCACCTGCTCCTCCAGCGCCGCCACGTCCGGCCGCGCCGAGATGGCCTCGTCGTAGAGGCGGGCGCCGCCGGGATCGTCCTCGTCGCGGATCTCCGGCATCGGCTCGTCGCCCACTTCGTAGTCGGTGGGGCCGATGACGCCCATGGCGGCATTGAGCGTGACCCTGGACTGTTCGTAGGCGTTCTGCTGGTTGATGAGCTGCACGCGGGCGTTGGCGGTGTCGGTGCGCGCCTGGATGAGATCGATCTCCGGGTGCGTGCCGGCCTGTACGAACCCTTCCGTCTGCTCCAGGTGCCGCTGCTGGTTCGCCAGCGTCTCCTCGGCCACCCTGGTGAGAGCCTTGTTGGCGCGGGCGTCGAAGTAGGCCGCGCGCACGTTGAAGTCGATCTGCAGCGCGGTGGCGCGCTCGTTGTCCCTGGCAGATTCGGAGAACGCCTGCGCCGCCCGGAAGCGGTTGGGGGTGGCGCCGAAGTCGAAGAGCAGGAGCGAGGCGCTGACGTTGTCGGAGAGGGAGGGAAGGTTGCGGAAGCTGTTGCCGCCGCCCTCGCCGGGCGTGACCGGCGCTCCGGGTCGGTTGATCGGATTCACGGTGGTGCGCAGGTAGCTCGCGTTGGCGGAGACCTGGGGGAGCATGGGCGCGAGCGCCTGCGACGCGCGGGCCGCCGCCGCCTCGGTGGAGGCGCGGGCCTGGCGCAACTGCGGCTGGCGCTCGCGGGCGGACTGCACCGCCTGGTCGAGGGTGACGATGCGCGCTGCGGCGAGGGCGGCGAGCAGATGGATCACGCTCCACCTCCTGCGCGCGCGTCCTCCGCGCCGGCGTCGCCCTCGGCGAAGCTCTCCACGTTCGCCAGCACCCGCCGCAGCGCCGCGCAGAGCGCCGCCTGTTCGCGCCGCGACATCCCGCGCACCAGCGCGGACCGGAGCGAGAGCGCGATGGGATGGACGCGCTCGGCGAGCTTCGTTCCCGCGGGGGTGAGCAGCACGCGCACCGCCCGGCGATCGCGGTCGTCGGCGGCGATGCGCAGGAGGCCGCGGCGGGCGAGGCCGTCCGCCAGCCGCGAGGCGGTGGGGGCGCCCATGCGCTGCCGCCGGGCAATCTCTCCCAGCGAGGCGCCGGGCAGCTCGCGCGCAGCGTTGAGGAACCAGAACTGCTGCGCGGTCAGCCGCAGCGCGTGCGCCCGGCGCTGCACGGCGAGCTTGATGCCGCGGCGGGCGGCGCTGATCAGCAGCCCGACGTATTCTTGCTCAGGCAACATTTGCCGTGGCAATTAGTTGCGCGAGGGGCTTCCCGTCAACCGCTATCCGGCGACTGAAACAATCCGTCATGGAGCCGGCCGGAGGACCCCGGCACGCCGAAAACGAGGTTTTCCGCCAAACCCTGCTACGCTTCTGCGATGGTCGCAGGCCCCACCGCGCTGTGGGAGCGCGCGAGCCAGCCGCTCCGCCGGCAGGCCGCGCGCTTTCCGTTCGAGCGCGGGCTGGTCATGGCGGTCGCCGCGGTGGTGGGGCTGTACGGGGGGATCGCCGCCGGGCTCTTCGCGACGGCCATCCGCTCGGTGCAGTTGGTCCTCTTCCGCGGCAACGAGGTCGCCGACGCGCTCTTCGGCGTGATGCACGACATGTGGTTGAACCTCCTGTTCGAGCGGTTGGGCGCCGCGCACTGGCATCTGGAGTTCGCCCTCACCGCCGGCCTGATCCTCGCCGCTGCGGCGGCGCTCGACGCCTGGGGAGCCCGCCGGCTCCCGCTCTTCCAGGTGCAGCGGATGAAGTCGGTCGCCCTCGCCGCGGCGCTGGGCCTCGCGCTCTACTACCCGCTGCTCTTCCTCCGCACCTTCAACGGCACCTTCACCGAGACCGAGGGCGGCCTCTACGAGCTGCTCGTGCATGCGCCGCGCTGGACGTGGGTGGTGGCTCCCGCCCTGGGCGCGCTGCTGGCCGCGCTGATCGTGCGCTTCAGCCCGGAGAGCGGCGGGCACGGCGTCGTCGAGGTCATCGAGGCGGTGCACACCCGCGGCGCGCCCATCCGCGGCCGGGTGGCGCTGTGGAAGTCGCTGGCGGCAGGGCTGGTGATCGGCTCGGGAGGCAGCGCCGGCCGCGAAGGCCCGGTGGTGCACCTGGGCGGCGCGGTGGCGTCGTCGCTCTCGCGCTTCCTCGCGCTGCCGCGGAGCGACACCTCGCTCCTGCTCGCGGCCGGCGCAGGCGCGGGCATCGCCGCGTCCTTCCAGGCGCCGCTCGCGGGCTCGCTCTTCGCGCTGGAGATCGTGCTCGCCGACTTCGACGTCCGCCGGTTCGCGCCGGTGGTGCTCGCCTGCGTGACCGCGGTGGCCACCTCCCGGGCGCTGCTCGGCGGCCAGACCGAGCTGCGGATGGTGAGCTGGTCGCTGACGCATCCTTCGGAGATCGCGGTGTACCTGCTGCTCGGCCTCCTGGCCGGGCTCTGCGGGCTCGTCTACGTGCGCGTCATCCACGGCGCGGAGGAGAGGCTTTCGCACTTGCGGCTGCGGCCCGAGCTGCGGGCGGCGCTGGGCGGGCTCGTCGTCGGCGTCATCGGACTGGCGGCGCCGCGGGTGCTGGGAACCGGCATCGAATCGATGAACGCCGCGCTGGCGGGCCAGCTCGCGTTCGGCGTGCTGGTGCTGGCGCTGGTGTTCAAGCTCGCGGCCACGGCGGTGACGCTGGGCTCCGGCTCGCCGGGCGGAAGCTTCTTTCCCGCGGTGTTCCTGGGCGCGATGCTGGGCGGCGCCTTCGGGCGGGTGGCGGGAGCCGCGCTGCCGGGCATCGCTTCCTCGACGGCGGCGTACGCAGCGGTGGGCATGGGGGCGGTGGTGGCGGGCGCAACCCTCGCGCCCCTCACCGGCGTGCTGATGGTGTTCGAGCTGACCGGCAGCTACCAGATCGTCCTTCCGCTGCTGGTGGCGTGCGGCGCCGCCGCGGCGGTGGTGCAGGGGATGCTGGGCGGCTCCATCTACACCATCGGCGCCCGCCGCCGCGGGGTTCGCCTGCGCAGCGCGGAAGCGTCGCTGGGGGATCTCTCGGTGGCGCAGGCGCTCGACAGGGTGGAGCCGCTCCCCGCGGACATGGCTTACGACGCGCTCCTGCACCTGCTCGGCCCCACCGAGCACGCCGCCTTTCCGGTGGTCGACGGCGGCACCGTCGTCGGCGTGCTCTCGGTGCGCGAGGTGCGGCAGGCGCTGCTCGATCCGGCGATTGATCGCGCCGTCACCGCCCGCTCCTTCGCGCGCCCGGCGCGGACCCTGCTCGAGGACGACGACCTGGGAGAGGCGCTGCAGCGCCTCGCGGACGCGCGGATGGGCGAGGCGCTGGTGATCGACGCGAAGGGGAATCCCATCGGCGTCGTCACGCGGGAGAGCATCTTCGAGGCCTGGCGACGGGCGACCGAGGCCGGGTGAAGAAGGGGGCGCGCCTTTCGGCGGCGCGGGACCGGATGCGGGTGCGCGGTTAGCGTGCGGGACTTGAGGTCCCGGGCAGCGCTGCGATTCGCATCGCGACCCCGGACCCCAAAAGCCGCACGCTGACGCGCACGCGCACCCGCACTCGCACGCGATCCCGCGAGCGCAAGATCGCGAGCCCCCCACCCGCCGTTGATTTCCTGGTGGCAGCGGCAGCTAAGATGCGGCCCCATGGACATTCCGCAGAGGTTCAACATTGGCGCAGAGCTGATCGAACGGAACCTGCGCGAGGGCCGCGGTCCTTCCCCGGCGGTCTGGTTCGCGGGAAGGACGCTCAGCTACCACGACGTGGCGGCGCTGACCGACCGCATCGCGGCGGCCTTCCAGCGCGCAGGGGTGCTGCCCGAGCAGCGCGTCCTCTTCATCCTCCCCGACTGCCCCGAGCTGCTCGCCGGATATCTTGCCGCGATGAAGATCGGCGCGGTGGCCGTGCCCTGCAACTCGCTGCTCGGCCCCGCCGACTACGCCTACTTCATGGAGGAGTCGCGCGCGGCGGTGCTGGTGACCGCCCAGGGCGTGCTGCAGAAGCTGGAGCCGGTGCTGCCCTCGCAGCGCTACCTCAAGGACGTGCTGGTCACCGGCCTCTCCGAGCAGCGCGGCCATCTGCGCAGCTTCGAGCGGTTCGTGGAGGAGACCGCGCCGCGGCCGGTGGAGGCTGCCGCGACCCGCGGCGACGAGCCCGCCTTCTGGCTCTGGACCAGCGGCTCCACCGGCAAGCCCAAGGCGGCCGTCCACGCCCACCAGGACTGGCCGCACTGCTGCGAGCTGTACGCCCGCAAGGTGCTGGACATCGGGCCCGGGGACCGCTGCTTCTCCGCCAGCAAGCTCTTCCATGCCTACGGCCTCGGCAACGGGCTGGCGTTCCCCTTGTGGGTCGGGGCGACCACGGTGCTCGCCGCGGACCGGCCCACCCCCGACGTCATGTACCGCCACATCCACGAGGCGAAGCCGACGCTCTTCTTCGGCGTCCCGACCCTCTACGCCTCGATGCTGGCGCAGAAGGAGGTGAGCGCCGATCTCTCCTCGCTCCGCCTCTGCGTCTCCGCCGGCGAGTCGCTTCCCGGCGAGCTGTTCACGCGCTGGAAGTCGCGCTTCGGCACCGAGATCCTCGACGGCATCGGCAGCACCGAGGTGCTCCACATCTACATCTCCACCCGGCGCGGAGAGGCCAAGCCGGGCAGCACCGGCCTGCCGGTGGACGGCTACCAGGTCCGCATCGTCGACGAGAATGGCGCCGAGGTGCCGCGGGGCGAGACCGGCGACCTGATCGTGCGCGGGCCCAGCACCGCGCTGCAGTACTTCAACCGGCGCGAGCAGACGCGCGCCAAGATGCGCGGCGAGTGGTTCTTCACCGGCGACAAGTTCCGCCAGACCGAGGACGGCGAGTTCCACTACGTCGGCCGCTCCGACGACATGTTCAAGGCGGGCGGCGAATGGATCTCTCCCACCGAGGTGGAGGCGGCGCTGATCGCCCACGCGGCCGTGCTGGAGTGCGCGGTGACGCCGAAGAAGTCGGAGGGCCTGTTGCGCCCGCGGGCGCACGTCGTCCTCGCGCAGGGGCGCGAGGGAACGCCGGAGCTGGCGGAGGAGCTGAGGAACCACGTGCGCTCGCGGCTGCCCGGCTACATGGTCCCGCGCGAGATCGTCTTCATCGCCGAGCTTCCCAAGACGGCCACCGGGAAGATCCAGCGCTTCGTGCTCCGCGGCGGCGAGGCGTGAAGGTCAACGGCGCCGAGCTGCACGTCGAGGACACGGGCGGCGCCGGCCCCGCGGTGGGCTTCTCCCACGGGCTCCTCTGGAGCGCGGCCATGTGGCGCTTCCCGGTGGCCGCCTTCCGCGACCGCTACCGCTGCATCGCCTGGGACCACCGCGGCCAGGGCAAGAGCGAGGTGACGGCGTCCGGCTACGACATGGAGACGCTCACCGACGACGCCGCGGCGCTGATCGGCCAGCTCGGCGCGGCGCCGGTCCATTTCGTGGGGTTGTCGATGGGCGGGTTCGTGGGCATGCGCCTCGCCGCGCGGCGGCCGGAGCTCGTGCGCTCGCTCGCGCTGATCGAGACCGCGGCCGACGAGGAGCCGCTCTTCAACCGGCCGAAGTACGCGGCGATGGCGGCGATGGCGCAGGTGATGGGCATGCGCCCGTTCGTTCCCAAGGTGATGTCGATCATGTTCGGAAGGTCGTTCCGCGAGGACCCGGCGCGCGCGGGGCTGCGCGAGGGGCTCGTCGGAGAGCTGCTCGCCAACGACACCACCGGCATGCGGCGGGCGGTGGGCGGCGTGATCTGGCGCAAGCCGGTGTCGCCCGCCGAGCTGTCGCGGATTCGCGCGCCCACGCTGGTGATCTCCGGCGACGAGGACACCGCGGTGGTGTCGGCCCGCTCGCGCCGCACCGCCGAGCGGATCCCGGGCGCGAAGTTCGTCTCCATTCCCCGCGCCGGACACAGCGCGTCGCTGGAGGAGCCGGAGGCCGTCAACCGCGCGCTGGAAGGGTTCTGGAAGTCGTTGTAACAGCAACGATTCTGGTGTACGCCGCAAGGGGTGAAAGAACCGGTGGGGTTGTTGATTGCCGCTGCGCGGCGGCGGATGAAGCGGGTGGTGGAAGATCGCGTGCGGCCGCACGGGCTCACCCCGCAGCAGTTCTGGCTCCTGGTCAACATCGACGAGGCCGACGGGCCGTCGCTGGGCGAGATGGCGCAGCGCCTGCGCATGGACGCCCCCGCGGCCTCCCGCGCAGTCGCGCAGCTTCTCAACATCAAGCTGGTGAAGACGCAGGGCGACCGCGGCGACCGGCGCCGCCTGCGCCTCTGGCTCACGCCTGCGGGCAAGGCGAAGATCGGCGCGCTGCGCAGGCTCGCCGCGGAGCTTCGCGGCGCGACCGTGCACGGGCTCTCGCGCGACGAGGAGGAGACCCTCCGCGTCCTGCTGCGCAAGATCGTCGCCAACTTCGACGCGATGGTGGGCGAATGACCGGGCGCCTGCTCGCCGTGTGCGCCCTTCTCTGCGGCTGCACCGGATTTGCCGAGAGCCGCATCGACGGCGACGTTCCCGGAACGCCCGCCCTGCAGGCCCGCCAGCAAGTGCCGGTCGCGCCCGCGCCGGCGCCGTCGCAGGAGATCCTCGCCCGGCTCCAGCAGGGCGGTCGCGTCTCGCTCGCGCAACTGATCGAATTCGCGCTGCGCACCAGCCCCGCCACCCGCGCCACCTGGAGCGATGCGCGGGCGGCCGCGGCGCTTGTGGGCTCGCGGCAATCGGCCTGGTATCCGGAGATCGATCTCTCCGGGGGATACGAGTACTCGCACCGGTTCCTCTCCCAGTCCGCGACCTTCACCACCAAGGACTTCAACGCCGGCGCGCAGCTCACCTGGCTGCTCCTCGACGCAGGCGGCCGATCGTCGGACATCTCGGAGGCGCGCGCGCTGCTCGCCGCCTCCAACGCGGCGCACGATCAGTCGGTGCAGGATCTGATCCTCCAGGTCCAGCAGGCCTACACGCAGTACCAGGCGGCGCGCGCCCTGCAGGTCTCGCTGGAGACCTCCGCGCGCGAGGCGCGCGTCGCATACGAGGCGGCGGAAGCGCTGCGCAGCCACGGGCTCGCCACGGTGGCCGACGTGCTGCAGGCGAAGACCGCCCTCTCGCAGGCGCAGCTCAACCTCACCCAGGCGGAAGGGCAGGTGGCGGTGCTGCGCGGGTCGGTGGCCACCGCCATCGGCGTGCCGGCCACCGTGCCCATCGAACCCGAAGAGCTGCCGGAGATCGACGTCGAGAAGAAGATCCAGCGGGTGGAGGAGCTGATCGCCCAGGCGCAGAAGGAGCGCCCCGACCTCGCGCAGGCGCGCGCGAAAGCGCTTGCAGCGCAGAGCCATGCCGACGCGGTGCGCTGGCGCGGCTGGCCGCAGATCCTGGTCACCGGGAACGCCTCGCGGCTCTGGTTCGTGTCGCCGGGATATCCGCAAGGCGACAACTACGGCGCGGCGCTGACCCTGCGCTTTCCGCTCTTCACCGGCTTTCGCGACAGCTATGACGCGGCGCAGGCGCGCGAGCAGGCCAACGCGGCGGCGGCGCGCGCCGAGAGCGTGGAGCAGCAGGCGGTGCTCGCGGTGTGGACCAGCTACCAGAACGTGCAGACTGCCGGCCAGCGGGTACGCACCTCGCGCGACCTGCTCAGAAGCGCGGAGCAGTCGGCGCAGGTGGCGCAGGGGCGTTACAAGGAAGGCGTGGGGAGCATCCTCGACCTGCTCGTCGCCCAATCGGCGCTCTCCAGCGCGCGCGCCCAGGAGGTCCAGGCGCGCGCCGACTGGCTGCTCGCCCTGGCGAGCCTCGCGCACGATACCGGTTCGCTCGGCCCCGCCGAAGGAGAGCAGCGATGAGGAGGTTGTGTCTTCTGGCGCTCTTCGTCTTCGCCTGCCACAAGGGCGAGGCCGGCCCGCAGGCCGGCGGGGGCGGCGTTCCCGTCACCGTGGCCAAGGTGCAGCAGAAGAACGTGCCGCTCAACGTGCGCGCCATCGGCAACGTCGAGCCCATCACCAGCGTCACGGTGCGGCCCCAGGTGGGCGGCGTGCTCCAGCGGGTGAACTTCAGGGAGGGCCAGGAGGTCAAGAAGGGCGACCTGCTCTTCGAGATCGATCCGCGGCCGCTGCAGGCGCAGCTCCTCCAGGCGCAGGCGATGCTCGCGCGCGACGAGGCGAACGCGAAGGATGCCGCGGCCACCGCGCGCAGGTACGCGGCGCTGGTGAAGAAGGAGTACGTGACCCAGCAGCAGGCGGACAACGCGCAGGCGCAGGCCCAGGCGCTGGAGGCCGCGCTGGCGGCTGACCGGGCGGCGGTCCAGCAGGCGCGGCTCAACCTCGCCTACGCGCAGATCCGCGCGCCGGTGTCGGGGCGAACCGGCAGCCTTCTCGTGCACGCGGGCAACGTGGTCAAGGCCACCGACGACAAGCTGGTGGTCATCGACCAGGTGCAGCCCATCTACGTGAGCTTCTCGGTTCCCGAGCAGATGCTCGCCCAGATCCGCGCCCGGGCCGGCGCCTCCCGGCTGGCGGTGACCGCAGCGCCGGCGCTGCAGGACAACGGGGCGAGCCCGGAGCAGAAGGCGGGAGGGGCCATCTCCGGCGAGCGGCACACGGGCGTGCTCACCTTCGTGGACAATGCGGTGGACCAGACCACCGGGCAGATCCGCCTCAAGGCCACCTTCGCCAACGAGGACGAGGCGCTCTGGCCCGGCCAGTTCGTCGACGTGCAGCTCACCCTCGCCGAGCAGCAGGGGGCGGTCGTGGCGCCGGTGGAGGCGGTGCAGCGCGGGCAGAACGGCGAGTACGTGTTCGTGGTCAAGCAGGACGGCACGGTGGAGTCGCGCCCGGTGACCGTCTCGCGCGCCGACCAGCACGACGCCATCATCGAGAAAGGCCTCACCCCCGGCGAGACGGTGGTCACCGACGGCCAGCTCCGGCTGCAGCAGGGCGTGAAGGTCACGGTCAAAGGGGAGGCAGGATCATGAGCGAGCTGTTCATCAAGCGGCCGGTGATGACGACCCTGGTCATGATCGGCCTCTTCCTCTTCGGCGTGGTGGCGTACGTGGGCCTGCCGGTCAGCGACCTGCCCAACGTGGACTTCCCCACCATCCAGGTGTCGGCGGCGCTGCCGGGCGCGAGCCCGGAGACCATGGCGTCCTCGGTGGCGACGCCGCTGGAGCGGCAGTTCACCACCATCGCCGGCCTCGACTCGATGACCTCGCAGAACGCGCAGGGGGTCACCTCGATCACGCTGCAGTTCAATCTCTCGCGCAGCCTCGACGCGGCCGCGCAGGACGTCCAGGCGGCCATCGCGGCTGCGGCGCGGCAGCTTCCGCCCAACCTGCCCACGCCGCCCAGCTACCAGAAGGTCAATCCCGCCGATCAGCCCATCCTCTACCTTGCGCTCACCTCGGCCACCCTGCCCCTGAGCGAGCTGGACGAGTACGGCGAGACCATGCTGGCGCAGCGCATCTCCACCATCTCCGGCGTGGCGCAGGTGCTCGTCTACGGCTCGCAGAAGTACGCGGTGCGCCTGCAGATGGATCCCAAGGCGCTCGCCACCCGCGGCATCGGCCTCGACGAGGTGGCGAACGCGGTCAGCAACCAGAACGTGAACCTGCCCACCGGCACCCTCTACGGGCCGCACACCGCCTACACGGTGCAGGCCAACGGCCAGCTCACCGAGGCGAAGAACTACCGCAACCTGATCGTGGCCTACCGCAACGGCAACCCGGTGCGGCTCGACCAGCTGGGGCGGGTGACCGACAGCGTGGAGAACGACAAGACCGCCGCGTGGTACGTGCAGGACCGCTCGGTGATCCTCGCCATCCAGCGGCAGCCCGGGACCAACACGGTGGGGGTGGCGCAGGCGGTGAAGAACATGCTGCCGCAGGTGCAGCAGCAGCTTCCCGCGTCGGTGTCGCTGCACGTGCTCTACGACCGCAGCGAATCCATCCGCGAGTCGGTCAGCGACGTGAAGTTCACCCTCGGGCTCACGCTGGCCCTGGTGGTGCTGGTCATCTTCCTCTTCCTGCGCAACGTGCGCGCCACGGTGATTCCCAGCCTGGCCTTGCCCATGTCGCTGGTGGGCACCTTCATCGTCCTCTACTTCTTCGGCTACAGCCTCGACAACCTCTCCTTGATGGCGCTGACGCTGAGCGTGGGTTTCGTGGTGGACGACGCCATCGTCATGCTGGAGAACATCGTCCGCCACATCGAGATGGGCGAAGGGGTGATGGAGGCCTCGCTCAAGGGCTCGCGCGAGATCGGCTTCACCATCGTCTCCATGACCATCTCGCTCGCGGCGGTGTTCATCCCGGTGCTCTTCATGGGCGGCATCGTCGGGCGGCTCTTCCACGAGTTCGCCGTGGCCATCGGCGCGTCGATCCTGGTCTCGGGCTTCATCTCGCTCTCGCTCACGCCCATGCTCTGCAGCCGCTTCCTCAAGCCGCACCAGCAGGTGCACCACGGCAAGCTCTACGATCTCTCCGAGCGCGGATTCGACTGGATGCTGCGCGTCTACGAGCGCGGGTTGAAGTGGTCGCTCGCGCACCGGACGCTCGTGCTGGCGCTCTCGGCGCTGGTCCTCGTGGCCATGGTGCCGCTGTTCATCGCAGTCCCGAAGGGATTCCTGCCCAGCGAAGACGTGAACATGCTGATCGCCTTCACCGAGTCCAAGGAGGGCATCTCCTTCGAGGCGCTGGTGAAGAACCAGAAGCAGGCGGCGGAGATCATCCGCAAGGACCCCAACGTGCGGGAGTTCATGTCCAGCGCCGGCTCGCGCGGGGCCACCGGGTCGAACCAGGGCATCATCTTCATGCACCTCAAGCCGCGCAAGGACCGCGCCCTCTCCGCCGACGAGGTGATGAACGAGCTGCGGCCGAAGCTCGCCGGCATTCCCGGCATGCGCGTGTATCTGCAGAACCCGCCGCCCATCCGCATCGGCGGGCAGCTCACCAAGGCGCAGTACCAGTTCACGCTTCAGGATCCGGACACCAAGGAGCTGTACCGGGTGGCGCCGCAGCTGGAGCAGAAGATGCGCGGGCTGCAGTCGCTGCAGGACGTGAACAGCGATCTGCAGCTCAAGAACCCCCAGGTGCAGGTGACCATCGACCGCGACAAGGCGGCGGCGCTGGGCGTGACGCCGGCCGCGGTGGAGACGGCGCTCTATACGGCTTATGGCTCGCGCCAGATCAGCACCATCTATGCGCCGACCAATGAATACCAGGTCATCATGGAGCTCTTGCCGCAATACCAGAGCGACCCCTCCGCGCTGCCGCTCGTCTACGTGCGCTCGGGGAGCGGGGCGCTGGTGCCGCTCTCGGCGGTGGCCACTCTCACGCAGGACCTGGGGCCTTTGACCATCCAGCACGCGGGGCAACTGCCTTCGGTGACCGTCTCCTTCAACCTGCGGCCGGGGCATTCCATCGGCGAGGCGGTGGAGCAGGTGAACCGGCTGGCGCTGCAGACGCTGCCCGCGACGGTGAGCACCAGCTTCCAGGGCACCGCGCAGGCGTTCCAGTCGTCCTTGCAGGGACTGGGCGTGCTGCTGGTCCTGGCCATCGCGGTCATCTATCTCGTGCTCGGCATTCTCTATGAAAGCTTCATCCATCCATTGACCATTCTTTCGGCGCTGCCCTTCGCCGGTTTCGGCGCGCTGCTCACGCTCCTGGTCTTCCGCACCGAGATGTCCATCTATGCCTTCGTGGGAATCATCATGCTGGTGGGCCTGGTGAAGAAGAACGGCATCATGATGATCGACTTCGCGCTGGAGACGCAGAAGGCCGACGCGAGCAAGACGCCGTCCGAGGCCATCTACGAGGCCTGCGTGGTGCGGTTCCGGCCCATCATGATGACCACCTTCGCGGCCTTGATGGGCACCTTGCCCATCGCGCTGGGCTTCGGGGCGGGCGCCGAGTCGCGGCGGCCGCTGGGCCTCGCGGTGGTGGGCGGCCTCGTCTTCTCGCAGATGCTCACCCTGTACGTGACGCCGGTGTTCTATACGTTCATGGAAGGGCTGCGGGAGAGGTTCGGCCGGAAGGAAGACGTCGCCCCGGCGCCGGCGGTGTAGGGCCGCGCCTGCCGGGAGAGGTGCCGGATTCTACGCCGCCGAGGTGGCCGATGTACTTGCGCTTTCCCTTCGAAGACGGGGCCGAGACGCTCGACTTCATGCCGTTGTCGATGCGCCGCAAGCTCGACCTCGCCGGCGTGAAGATCAACCTCGCCGGCTGGCAGGCGCTCTCGCGCGCAGAGCGGCTTGCCCTCGCGCACTTCCCCGTCGAGTCGCGAGAGGAGCGCGACGCGTTCACGGAGGTGCTGCGCGGATTCTGCACGCGCGCAAGTGTAAAGGTGGAACCGCTCCCGGGCGGCCCGATCGACGGCTCCGGCTGGAGCGCGCAGCGCGTTCCCGACGCCGTCCGCGCCCGCCGCGACATCCCGCCCGCGCGCTGGAGCGCGCTCGGCGACGAGGAGCGATACATCCTGCTGCGGCTCGCCGAGAAGCAGCGCGGGGCGGAGCGCTTCGACGCGGCGGTGCAGTCGCTGGGCCTGTGAGCGGAGGTGGAATGGGCTACATGTTGCTGATCGTCGAGCCGGCCGGGCAGCGCCGCGAGCGATCCGAAGAGCAGGGCCGCGCGGTCTACGAGCGCATGCTGCGCTTCGCGGCCGGCCTGAAGCAGCGCGGGCTCCTCACCCTGACCCAGTCCTTGCGATCCGATGCGGACGGCGTCCGCGTACAGGTGCGCGACGGCAGGCGGAAGGTGATCGACGGGCCCTTCGCCGAGGCGAAGGAGATGGTGGGGGGCTTCTTCCTGCTCGACTGCGACTCGCGCGAACAGGCCGTCGCCCTCGCCGCCGAGTGCCCCGCCGCCGAGTGGGCCACGGTCGAAGTGCGCGAGCTCGGGCCCTGCTACACGTGAAGCGGCCGCGAAGGCACCTACGCCCCCACGGCGCGAGCGGTCTTTCTCGATGGCCAGCCGCGGAGAGATGGGCATTGGCGATGATAACGCATCATCGATCGAGATGAGGTGGATGCATCAGGAGCCGCTGCTGCGCCT
>DATDMU010000001.1:0-5441 GCA_036518615.1 Myxococcales bacterium | reverse complement strand
TCTGGGTGGGCACCGAGTTCGGCGTCTACCGCACCACCGACGGCGGCAGCACCGGGGCGCCGTACGGCAGCGGCCTTCCCGCGGTGCGCGTGACCGACATCCGCATCTCTCGCAACGGCAGCGTGGTGCGCGTCTCGACCTACGGGCGCGGCATCTGGGAGATCCACCCCAACAGCGAGCCGGCCACCGCCAACGGCAGCGGCGACTTCGACCACAACAAGGTGATCGACTTCTTCAACATGGCGTCGCTCGCGGCGCGCATGGGCTCGACGCCTGCAGCGACCAACAACCTCGTCTACGACTCCGCCGTCGACATGGACGGCAATTCCACGATTGACGAAGCGGACCTCACCGCGCTCGTCGCCAAGTTCGGGAGCACCATTCCATGAAGCGGCTCACCCTGACGCTTGCCGTCCTCGCGGCTGCCTGCAGCTCGAGCGACAAGCCCGAGATCACCGTGTTCATCGCCGCGCCGGCCTCGGTCGCGCTCGGCGGTACCACCCAGCTCGTCTTCAACGCCACCGCGGGCGCCACCCTGACCATCGACCAGGGCGTCGGTGACGTCACCGGAAAGACCACGGTGACGGTCACGCCCACCGCCGACACGACGTATACGCTGACCGCCACCAAGGGGGGAAAGACGTCGACGAGGACGGCTGCCGTGAGCGTGACCGCCTCGCCCTCGGCGGCGTTCCGGATCACCGGTCCGGCCGCGACGGTGGCCGGAGTGCCCGTCGACTTCACCATCGCGGCGGTGGACACCGCCGGCGCCGTGAATCCCAACTACCGCGGCACGGTTCAGTTCGTCAGCGACGACGAGCAGGGAACCATGTCCGGCAACCTGGCCTTCTCCGCCGCCGACAGCGGGCAGAAGACGGTGTCCGCGACGTTCAGGACGGCCGGCCCGCGTCTCTTCGTGGTCCAGGACACCTCGGTCGCGACGGCCCAGGGCATCGCGCAGGTGCGCGTCGCCGCGGCGGACGCGTCGCAGCTCGTCGTCTCCGGTGTTCCCTTGACGGCGGTGGCCGGGGACCAGCTGGCCGTGACCGTCACCGCGCGCGACGCCTTCGGCAACGTGGCCGACGGCTTCACCGGGACGGTCACTTTCACCTCCAGCGATCCTGCCGCTTCCCTGCCGGCCGACTTCACCTTCACGGCCGGCGACAAGGGGTCGCACAGCTTCTCCGTGATGCTCAGCACCGCGGGCAATGCGACCGTCACGGTGAGCTCGGCCAGCCTGACGCCGGGCTCCGGTCAGGTGAACGTGAAGCATGGCGTGACCAACCTGTCGGTGGCCTTCGCGGGCGCGGAGGCGTGGGCGGGCAGCCCAGCCACGGCGACCGTCACCGCCCAGGACAAGTTCGGGAACCGCGTGACCAACTACACCGGCACCGTCGCGTTCACGAGCTCGGATGCCGCGGCCAGCGTTCCCGCGAACGTGACCTTCGCGGCGGCGGACAACGGACAGGTCGCGGTCAACGTGACCTTCAACACCATCGGCGCGCAGACGTTCACGGCCACCGACACCGCGGCGGCGAGCGTCACCGGAAGCGGATCGCAGACCGTGCACGGGCTGGTCTACACGAACCCCGCGACGGGCGGGAAGGTCCGGCTGGTGGCGAACGCGACGTCGAGCTCGAGCGTGGTGCAGCTGGACCTCGTCTCCAACACCTCGCTCTTCCCGCTGACCGCGGGCACCAACGACACGGTGCGGAACGGCGCCTTCGCGGCGGGCATGAACCTGCCGCTCGACACCACCAAGGTGGGGCCGGACACGGCGCTCCTGGTCACGACGCCGCCCACGACGGTGCCGGCCAGCAGCGCCGTCCTCAACCTCGGCACCGGGACGCAGGCGAAGGGCGCGGCCATCGCCAACGGCGTCCTCTACAGCGGAATCAGCCAGAAGCGCGTCGACCCCAGCGCTGGGCCCGGCGCCAACAACCAGCGCGGCGACGTGGCGGTGCGGCCGTTCCCTGGCGCGGCGTCGTTCTACTACTCGGTCCGGCTCAAGCTCACGCCGGGTGCGGCTCCGGGCACGGTGTTCGACGGCCAGGCGCTGGCCACGAACCTCAAGTTCCACGCCGCGGTTCGCGATCGGTCGGGGTCCGACGTGTTCTCGGGCACCACCGACTTCGCCATCGGCAAGCTGGAAGTGAAGTAGGGCCTTCGGGGGCGGGGGGGCAGGCGGGCCTGGTCGCGCGAGCGGCCGGGCCCGTCTCATTCGGGGCGGCGTGCGCATCTTGAGCCCATGGCGCGCGGCGAGATCGCGGACGACCCCTCCTGCATCGGCAAGGCGGGCGAGCGCCCGCCGCAGAACAGCGAACAGCGGCGCCCCGTCATTGGCGTCATCGGCGACGGCCAGCCCGGGTCGGACCGCGAGCGCACCGCCGCGGACGTGGGCGCGGCGCTGGCGCGGGCGGGCGTGCACCTGGTCTGCGGCGGCCTGGGGGGCTGCATGGCGGGCGCCTCCCGCGGCTACAAGCAGGCGAACGGCCCCGGCATCTGCCTCGGCCTCTTGCCCGGAGTCTCCCGCGAGGAGGCGAACCCCTGGGTGGACCTCGCCATCCCCACCGGCGTCAATTCCGCCCAGGGCGCTCTCGTCGCCATGGCGGTGGACGGCGCCATCGTGGTGGGCGGCGGCGGCGGCACGCTCAGCGAAGTGGGATTGCTCTTGCGCGACGGCAAGCCCGTGGTCGCGCTGGGTGGCACGGGCGGAGCCGCCGAGCTGGTCGGAGGACGGCACCTGGGCAAGGTCAGCGTGCGCCTCGCCCGCTCCGCCGACGAGGCGGTGCGGATGATCCTCGACGCGCTCTGCGAGCAGAACCCGGAGAAGGCGATCGAGATCGGCGAGCTGGGCCGCTAGCCGGTGCCGGCGGCGCCTTCGCCAGGCCCGAAGTACTCGCGGATCTTCTCCTCCGCCTGCGCGTCGCCGAAGAGGATCCGCGCGGCCTCGCGCAGGCCGGGCGCGGCGCGCACCTCCTCCCGCCGCACCACCAGCGCGATCTTCGACCTGCGCCGCATGAAGTCGTCGAGCTTCACCACCATCTCCCGGCGCGCGGCCTCCTCCAGCTCGCAGCGGATGTACTCGCTGGTCTCGATGATCACCTCCGCCTCGCGCGGGTCGCGGCGGATGGCCTCGAGCAGCCCCAGAGCCTCGCCCGCATAGCGCCGCCACAGGCGGGTGGAGAGCTTCTCGCTCGCCTGCGGGGCGGTGAGCGCGTCCAGGTCCATCAGCCGCGCCTGGTGGAAGTACTCGTCGCGGACCACCTCCGGGGGCTCGCCGTACCAGACCCGCCCGGCGAAGGGCAGCTCGACGCCCAGGCCGCGCACGGTCTCGCAGATCTCCTCGCCCACGTTGATGCAGTCGGTGAGCTTCCCGCCGAAGATGGTGACGCGGCGCGCGGCGGCGTCGGTCTCGATGGCGTGCTTTCTCGAGAGCTGCGTCCAGTCGCGCGACGGGCTGCCCGCGCCGCCTTCCACCGCCAGCGGCCTCACCCCGCAGCGCTCCGCCACGATGTCCGCCTCGGTGAGCGGGCGCGAAAGCCGGAGCCGCTTGTTGATGTTCTCCAGGACGAAGCGGCGGTCCTCGGGCGTCACCTCCACCTCGGGCCGGCTCACCCGCGTGTCGGTGGTGCCGATGCAGGTCTTCGGGCGCATGGGGATGACGAAGAAGAGCCGCCCGTCGTCGGCGAAGAAGGTGAGCACGCGCTTGTTCTTCGTCAGCCTGTCGACGAGGAGGTGGATGCCCTTGGAGAAGACGTGGCGGTGCGCGGTGTGGACGCCGTCGCGCTCGTTCACCTCGTCGGCCCAGGGGCCGCAGGCGTTGATCAGGACCCTGGAGCGGATGCGCAGCTCGCGGCCGGACACGCCGTCGCGCGCGGTGGTCACCCACAGCTCGCCCTGGCGCTCGGACCGCTGGGCGCCCACGTAGTTGGCGGCGGCGCAGCCGCGGTCGAGCGCGGCGCGGATGAAGCCCCAGACGAAGCGCGCGTCGTTGTCGTAGAGGTACGCGTCGGAGTACTCGAAGCCCCCCGCGAGCTCCTTCGTCTCGATCACCGGCTCCTCGCGCGCGATGTCGGAGGTGGAGAGGAGCCGCGGGCTCCTGGTGAAGAAATTGCCGATGGCCCAGTAGAGCAGCGCGCCGAGCCAGAGCTTGAACCGGCCGTGGCGGAACCCCCGCGCCACCGAGGTGAAGAAGCGGATCTCCTGCACCATGCTGGGGTACGCGCGGAGCAGCTGGTTGCGGGCGCGGCACAGCTTGCGCACCAGCGCCAGCTCGTACGTCTCCAGGTACTTGATCCCGCCCCAGGCCAGGTTGGAGGAGTTCTGCGAGGTCTCCCCGGCGAAGTCGCCGCGGTCGATCAGCGCCACCTTCGCCCCGCGCGAGGAGAGCGCCGCCGCGCAGACCGCGCCGTTGATGCCGCCGCCCAGCACCAGCACGTCGAACTGCAGCCGCTCCAGCTTGTCGAGGTTGGTGTCGCGCAGCGTCGGCGCGGGCTGGCTCATGCGCGCGAAGATACACCGGGCGCGCCGGGCCGCAGCTTTCGCGCCACCGCCTGCCAGAGAGCGCGGAAGCGCGGCTCGTCGAAGCTGGAGCCGGAGCGCATGAAGGTCGCGCCCGCCGCCTGCGAGTGGCCGATGACGTCGAGGTGATCGCCGAGCACCAGGCCGGCGGCGCGCCCGTCCAGGGTCTGCGACCAGGCGGGGACGATCCCGTCGTTGGAGGTGGGCGTCAGGGCAATCCTCGCGGAGTCGATCCACGGACCTTCCGGAGCCGGCGCCTCCGGCATCGGCTCGGCGGTCAGCGTCCAGGTCAGGTCGAAGAGGATCCGCTGCAGGGGCGAGCGGACGAACGAGAGCGGCGAGAAGCCGGCGTGCGGCGCTACCGAGACGAAGCTCTGCGGCCGCACGGCGTCGTCGCCCGCCAGCGAGCGGTTCAGCTCGTCCATGGCCTCCGGCGTGATGTCGTGGATGAGCCGGTGATCGCCGGCGACGTCGCCGAGGAAGCGGCGGATCTGGTGCGCGGTCTCCTCGTCCACGTCGGCAAGCTGCGCGATCAGCTCGTCGGTGGGGGTGGCCTCCTGCCGCAAGGCGGCGCGCTTGAGCACGTTGAAGAGGGTGCCCATCTGGCCCGCGAGCCGCAGGCGATGGCGGCTGGCGAGGATGCTGGCGAACCACAGCGCCGGCGCCGCGAGCCAGGCGCCGCGGCCCACCCTGCGCGCGAGCGGCGTGCCGCGGAACGGCGCGGAGATGGTGATCACCGAGCCGATGCGGGCGATCAGCTCGCTGCGCTCGGGCAGGTCGGCGTAGCCGGGGTGCGCGAGCAGCCGCGCGTCGAGGCCGCCGGTGGAGTGGCCGATGAGGTGCAGGCGCGAGGCGCCCGCGGCGATCAGCTCTGCGGCCTTGGCGTGCAGGGATCGCACGCGCGCTGCCAGCGAGCT